>DATITA010000184.1:0-4473 GCA_035468355.1 Candidatus Dormiibacterota bacterium | reverse complement strand
ACTCAGAGTGCTTCGGCAGTAATTGGGGTAGCACAATCATCGGACCAGGAACGTACGCTAAGGATCAACCTATTATCAGGCCAAGTTTTACGGCGACCGTGAAGCTCCTGGTTTTCTCTCGAATGCCTCGCGACACATTCCTGTGAGAACATTAGTTATCACTGGAATCCCAGACCCCAACCGCAGCATTCTCCAGGCGAATTGAAGCAACTTGAGACTCTGAACCTCATCGTTATTACAGGAATCCGAAAATGGGACCGAGCGGGAAGTTGGAGTCAGTTTTGAGCAGGAAGATGGAGACACACAAGAGGGGCGTGCGAGGTGGTGAGAGATAGGCGCGCACGGCGGCGCTGCTCGGCACGCTGCGAAATGCGCGGAGTCAAGTCGAACTCGACATGTGGCGTGGCCAAGCTTGGCGTGGACGGGCCGACCAGGCGTTCGAGCTCGGTGAGCCAGGCGTGGCGGACGGGACCACCGCCAATTCGCTCGCTGCAAGCTACCGCGGGCCACGACAGGATGGCCAAGCCGCCAAGACGAAGCTCCTCGCAAGGAGCTGCTTGCGGATCTGGGCCAGGGCCTGGGGCCAACGCGAGCCCGCTGGCGGACGAACCGGCCGCTTGAACGGCCCAGCACGATGGCGGGACCTGCTCAAGGGTGGGCTGGACATCCCTGCCACTCACGCCGGATGCAACTCACTTCGCAAAGAACGCCCGATTCGGACGTTGGCACGCCGCGTTTGGTCACGCGCTGGGCGGATCGGGGTCTTTGTCTTTCATCCGATAGCTGCCTCCTTGAATGACGATCGCCTCCCCGTGATGCATCAGCCGGTCGATCAAGGCCGTGGCCAGGGTGTTGTCCACGTCAAACAGGGCGCCCCATTCCCGGAAGGGTCGATTCGTGGTCAGCACGATCGATCCGGATTCATAACGGGCAGCGATCACCTGGAACAACAGATCGGCCCCGCGCTTGTCGATGGGCAGATAGCCCAGCTCATCGAGGAGGAGAAGAGTGGGACGGGTATAGATTTTGAGCGATTTACCCAACAAACCGTTGATTTGGGCCGTGGTGAGATGATTGATCATGTCTACCACACGCGTATGGCGAACCGAATAGCCACGTTCCGCCGCCGTGTAGCCCAACGCGGTGAGAAGATGCGACTTTCCCGTTCCCGTGGGCCCAATCAGCACCGCACAGCCGTGCCGCTGGATGAAGTCGCAGTCGAAGAGCCGCAGGATCGCCGCCTTGGGCATCCGCTTGGGGAAGCTGAAGTCATACTCGGCCAAGGTTTTCAGCTTGGGGAGCCGCGCCTGTTGAAGTCGCCGCTCGAGGGCTCGCTGCTGGCGAGTAGTCTGCTCCATGCCGATCAGAGTCGCCAGGACCTCCAACATCGAGCTGCCTTTGCGAGCCGCCTCATCGAGCACTTCACGGTAACTCTTGGCGATCTCCAGGAGCTTGAGTTCGACCAGGTCGCGATCCAGGCGCGATGGTATGTTGTCGTCACGTCGTGCCATGAGAGTCCTCCTCGGTGTCGTTGCAGAAACGGTCGTAAATGGCAGGATCCGCGGGCTCCAATTCGATCTCGTCAATCAATTCGCGCCGCCTGGGAGTGGGCAGAGTGGGCGTGGGAAGCTGTCGCCGCCGGCGTTCGGCCAAGACGAGGTTCTCTACATAGGCAGCGTCGTAGGTCGCCAGTTCCAAGGCCCGGGAGATGGCCGAAAGCACCTCCTTCGGCCCGTAGAGTCGTGTCAGGCCCAGCAAGCGACGCAGGTGGACGCTGGTCTTCACCGGTTGGCTGTTGAGCTGGAGGTGGAACTGGCGTGCCTCGGGTCCCAGGGCATCAAACTCGTTTTCCAGTGCGGAGCACCCAGAGCGCCGGCGCAGCGCAAGAGCCGCAAGGCGGTCCTCCGGCAATACGATCAACTGCCCTCGCTCATAGCAACGGACATGCTGGGCCACCACCTGACCCTCGTGGAGAACGCGCAGTTCGTGACGGCTGGCGCGAATCGTGACTGGCCGGCGCGCCAACCCCGGCGGCGTCGAGTAGCGGTTGCCGTCAAACTTGATTCGCGCATGGGGGTTGACGACTGCCGGCACGACCTCGTCGGTGTCGAAGGGGATCGCCGGCAACTTACGCAGCCGCAATCGCTCCTGCTGGAAGCGGTCCACCGGCCGCTCTCGGGTCGTCTCGTGGATTCGCACGTTGGCCACCTGGTTGAGCCACAAGGGCACCAAAGCCAGGTAGTCCTCGAAGCGAGTCAGTTCCTCGGCACGTCCGGCCAAGGCGTTGTGCTTCACGTAGCGCACACCCCCCTCGACGATCCCCTTGGATTCCGGGTCGCGCCGCTCGCAGGCGATCGGCTGGAGGCAGAAGTAGCCGCACAGTGCCAAGAACTCGGGATGAAAGCAGGCGGCACGGCCCGAGCCATTGAGCACGGCCGCCTTCAGATTGTCGATGATGATGGTGCGGGGACTGCCACCGAAGAACTCGAGGGCATGCGCCAGGCTGCGGTAGAATTCCGCCTTGGTCTGCGCGAGCGTGAACTCGATGAACATCAGCCGGCTATAGCAGAGCACGGCCACGAACACGGAAACCTTGCGGGTCGTGGCGCCGAGCCGCACGCGGCCACATTCGCCCCAATCGATCTGCATCGCCTGGGCCGGCTCGTAGTGGACTTCCTGGTAGACGCGACCTCGCGCGGGACGGACCTGCCGCAGGTAGCGGCGGAGCGTGCAGGCGCTACCGTTATAGCCTTCTGGGCCGCGAGCGATCTCCTCGCGGATGCGCGCCGCCGAGAGTTCGGGATATTGGGCCAGTAGGGCACCGATCTTGGCCTTGTGCAGGTCCAAGAGGCTGGCGCGGTGGGAAACCTGGCGTGTGGGGGGCTGGTCCAACTCCAGCGCCGCAGCCACCGTGCGCCACGAGCAGTGGAGTCGTCGCGAAATAGCCCGGCCGGAGAGCTTCTCGACCTCGGCCAAGCGGCGGATTTCGGCCCACAAGGCGACGTTCATGGTAAGCTCCTCTCCTCGTTGGAATGCGGCAGCGCGGCGGCCTGGCGCAAGATCTCGCCAAGTTGCATCAGCCCTCCGCCAGGCTCACAGCGGCGGCGCTCACCGCAGGGCGGCACGGAGAGGACCTGCGTCCAGCGAGTCTCATGGGCGATCAGATCACGGGCCAGCAACTCGTCTCGTGCCTCGATCAAGGCCGGCAGGGTCATCCGCAGCAGGGCAGCCAGCGTGCCGTCGCCGTAGAACGACAGCCCGTGCTTGTCGGCCACGGCCGAAAGGAAGAAGTACAACAGCACGGCCTCTCGGGAGAGATAGGCCATGTGCTCGCGCACGAAGCGACGGTCCACCCAGGACCAGCCCGTGGCGGGAGGATGCCGCAGGCGAGCGGGGACCAAAATGGGCTTTGGGGTCATGCTTGGGCTCCTGTGGGTAAACAGGCTGCCCAAGCTAACCGGCCTCCAGAAACAACACGATAATTGACGACCGGCGCGCCCCGGAGGAATCGTCATTCCGGAGGCGCCCGCGATGGCATCGGGGCGGAGGTGTTGCCGCGCCTCAGGGACCGGAGCCGGCGCGCGGCTTGGTACTCGATGCCCCGTTTCTTCCGGCCATCCAAGGTGCCGCGAGCAAGCCACTTGCGTTCACGGTCTTGGACATTGCGAACCGCCTGACGGCAGGCGGGGCAACAATAGCGCGCCAGGTTGCGGAGTGAGGTCACGGGCGATTCGTGGCAGCCCGGCCGATCACATAGAGGAAGGGAAAAAAAGCTGCTGCCGCGTGACCACGCGCCGGCGTAACCTCTGGGTGTTCAACGGCCTGGGACGCGGACTTGGTCCGCTCACGGCGCTCGCGCTCTGCCTGGGCATGCCGGGCTTTGACCTCGGCGGCCTGGCGATGTTTGGCCTGCCGCCGCGCCGCCTGCCAGCGGCGGACCTGCCGCCGACATTCCGGCTCCTGGCAGTAGCGCTGGTTCCAGCACCGTGGCTGGTACTGGCGCTCGCAGCCTTTACGCAGGCACCTCCGCGCGCGGGGCCGGCGCCCTCTGGCCAGACGGCGGCGTTTTCCTTTAACGTGGTGGGCGCCCACGGGAGGTGCTTCTCCCAAGGGAAAAGCTCGGGGAGAATGAGTCACCATTCTCCCCGGGCGCTATCAAAACGCGAATGAGACGCTTGCCCACCAGTCTATCGTCTCCCAGAGAACAAGACAGAGAACGAAACAGCTTTAGAAATACGCTTCGAAGGAGACATCAGGATCGACGACGCCCGTGGTGTCTCCCTCCAAGTGCTCGTAACTGCTGCTGAATTCCTGCTCGGTCCCATTCGGGAAGGCCCACGCCTGGAAAACGGGACCAAGCTTCAGAACCCATCGGGCGATCGTCGGCTTCCTGCGCAGCCTGTCCACAAATCGCGCGGCCCAGCAACAATTCGGATTCGGGGGCAAAAACGAGGCTTGGTCGTCGCGGATCCG
>DATITA010000183.1:0-40606 GCA_035468355.1 Candidatus Dormiibacterota bacterium | reverse complement strand
GGAGAGGGGCCGGATCGTTCTGATTCTTCCAGACGCTGGAGGCCTGGTAACGCCTCCACCGGTACCTAAGGCGAGGGGATGATGGCCGGAATCACGTACGCCTCGATCATCGCCACGACGCCGACGGCGGTGGTCAAGATGAGGCTGTAGCCGATCACCCGGCGGAAGATCTCGCCCTCCGCGCCGACCTTGTTCACGCCCGCCGCCCCAACCGAAAGGTTCTGCGGGCTGATCATCTTGCCCATCACGCCACCGGACGAGTTGGTTCCCGCCGTGAGGATCGGGCTCACGTTCCCGAGCTGCTGCGCCGTCTGCGCCTGCAGGGGGCCGAACAGGGTGTTGGAGGACGTGTCGCTGCCGGTTAGGAACACGCCAAGCCAACCGAGGAATGCCGCGACGAAGGGGAAGATGAAACCGGTCTTCGAAAGCGCGATCGCAAGGCTGGCGGTCATTCCGGAATAGTTCATCAGCTGTGCGATGGCGAGGATGAGCGCGATCGTCGCGATGGGCAGCGCAAGCTGGCGGACCGTTCTGGCGTAAACGGCGACGAAATTGACGCGAAGCCTGAAGACGCGCATGAGCAGGAAGGCGATCACTCCGGCGTAGAGCACCAGAGACCCGGCCGCGGCAAGGAAGTTCCAGTCGAATGTGAGGGGGTAAGCGGTCGACTTGCCCACGATGGGCTTCTCCCGAAAGATCAGCGACACGGGCTGGTGCTTGACGTTGATTCCATAGGTGCCAGGCCAGTAGAAGTTCCAGTCGGGGAACTTGAACGCCTGCCGGTCCACGGTCGGGCTCGGTCCAATCCACGGCTCCGGGCACAGCGCGAACAACGGCGTGCCGCACTTGAGGTCGGCCGTGATGTTGGCCGGGGCGGCAAGCGCCGTCTTGACGTCGCCGACCGGGTGCCCCGACCAGAAGGGCAGGTTGCCCATCTGCCCGACCAGGATCACCACGACCAGGAGGACGTACATGGAGTAGGCCTGGAAGATGCGCCCCGGCGAGTCGACATGGTCCAACACCTCGCCACGGCCCGCCGCGCGCCCGGGCAGGTCTGACTCCTGCTCTGCGCCGTTCCCCGAGCCGCCCATGACCCGGCGAGTGCCGGGTGGGGTCTCATGGTCGAACACCCACACCTCAGCCGGCCGCCAGAACCGCAGCAGCGCAGCGAGGCAGGCCATCGACACGAGGGCGGCGAGGATGTCGGTGAGCTCGGGGCCGACATAGTTGGACACGAGGAACTGGACGATCGCGAACGAGATGCCGGTGACCAGCACGGCGGGCAGGACCTGGCGCATCCGCCTCCATCCCGCCAGCACCACGATCAGATAACCGGGGATGAGCACCGAGAAAAGCGGCAGTTGGCGTCCGACCATAGAGGAGAGAGCGAGCGTGGTCGCGGTCACGTCCTTGTGCAGGATGGGGGCGACCAGGCCGCCAAGAGTCACGACCGGGATGCCGATCGAGCCGAAGGCGACGGGTGCAGTGTTGGCCAGGAGCGCGAGGACGGCGGCCGTGACCGGCTCGAAGCCGAGACTCGCCAGGATCGAGGCTGTGATCGCCACCGGCGCCCCGAAGCCTGCGATGCCTTCGAGCAGCGCGCCGAAGCTGAACGCGATCAGCAGAGCCTGGAGCCGCCGGTCGGTCGTCAGGCGTGTCAGCGATCGCCTGATCACGTCGAAGTCACCGCTCGCCACGGTGAGGTTGTGAAAGAAGACGGCGTTAAGGACGATCCAGCTGATCGGCCAGAGGCCGAAAGCCATACCCTCGGTGGCGGTTCCCACCGTGATGCCGAACGGCATCCCCCAGACGAGCATCGCTAGCAGCGCGGCCGTGAGCATCGCCGCGAGGGCGCACAGCCACGCGGGCAGCCGGAGGATGGCGAGCATGACGAACAGGACGTACAGCGGAAGGCCGGCCACCAGCGCCGACAGGAGGATGCTGCCCAGCACCGGCTGGTAGGTCTGATGGAACGCAAGCAAGATCCCCATCGTTCCCCCCTTACGTTTTGGAGCCCCCGCATTCTGTGGCGGGCCGCAACCAGGACCAAATTCAATCCCAATCGCAGCCGGTTTGCAACCCCGCCCTAGGCGGCCTCGCTCAGCTTCAGGCGGTTCAGCAGACGGAGCGTCACCGCGACCCGCCGCGGCCTTTGTGAACGGCCACACAAAATGGGCGGATAAAGGCGCCACAGCATCTGGTTTCGGAGTGGGTTCCCGATTCGTGTCAAGCTGCGGTTATGGACTCTGTTACGCCGGCGTCCGCATGCTACGGGGCGAGAACTGATATTTTTGCCAGCTTTGCTTACTGACGCATCGCCGGTCTCCGGCGAGGCCACGATCTCCAACGAACGTGATTACGCCTCTCTGAAGCGACGGATTCAGGCCGCCGGTCTGCTGGACAAGCGCCCCTCGTACTACTTCCTGAGCATCTCGACCAACCTCGTCATGTTCTTCGGGGTGCTGCTGGTCCTGTTCACAGTGAAGGCGATCTGGGCCCAGGCCCTTGCCGCGGTCGCGCTGGGTCTGGTTTCCGGCCAGCTGGGATACCAGCTCCATGACTCGGGTCACCGCCAGATGTTCGTGGCGGCCGGCAAGAACGCCCTTGTCGGCCTGATCACCGCCGATCTCCTCCTTGGAATGAGCTACGGCTGGTGGGTTCACAAGCACAACCTGCACCACGGGAACCCGAACGACATCGACCTCGACCCCGACATCAAAGTCGGCGCCATCGCCTATACGACCGAGCATGCCCTCGCGCGCAAGAAGTTCGGCCGCCTGGTCGCCATGTACCAGGCCTATCTGTTCTTTCCGCTCACCACTTTTCTGGCCTGGAGCATGCACGTGACAGGGGTCTCGTACCTGGTCAAAGGCCAATCCCGCTACCGCACGCTCGAGTTCTGCCTCCTTTCGATTCACGCCGTCGTCTACCTTGGCGCGATGCTCTATTTCTTGGGCCCCTGGTCCGCGCTGATGGTGATCCTCATTCACAAGGGCGTAGGAGGCGCGTACCTCGCGTCGGTATTCGCGCCCAACCACAAGGGCATGCCCCAGACGGACAGTCACACGCGCATGGACTTCGTGCGCACCCAGGTGCTTACTGCTCGGAACATCCGCGGTCATCCCGTCACCGACCTCTGGTACGGGTCGCTCAACTACCAGATCGAGCATCACCTCTTCCCGACGATGCCGCGCCTGAACATGCGACGCGCTCAGCCGATCATCAAAGAGTTCTGCGCCGAGCGCGGGATCGAGTACTACGAAACGTCGTTCGTGCAGTCCTACCGCGAGCTGCTCGGGTTCCTCAACGAGATCGGCGCCCCACTTCGCGAGGCCCGCGCGCAGGCATAACCGGCGGCCCTACCAGCTGCCGCCGCCGCCGCCGCCTCCTCCTCCTCCGGAGAACCCGCCGCCACCGAATCCGCTCGAGCTTCCGGCCGATGGGGGCGCGTAGCTGATGGCGCTGGAGATGCTCGAGTTCAGGGACTCGAGGCTGCTCGCCAGCAGCGCTGCCTGGAACGGACCGGTGCCCGCGTACCAGCCGCTGCTCGCGCTCGTGTCGATCCCTTCAAAGGCCCTGGCCCATTGCGTCACGCAGCCGAAGACGATCGCGTAGGGAAGGAGGTCGGTGAAAATCTGGGCTTTTTCAGCGAACTGTTGGCGGTATTTTTCGGCCGTGGTCATGTAGAGCCGGAAGCCGAGGGTGTGCTGGAGAAGCTCGTGGCCGGCGGCGGTGCGCTGTGACATTGAGCGGAACGTGACGGTCAGGACCATCCCCACCAGGACGACCGCGGCGCCGACCAGGCCCCAGCCGAAGGCCACGCCCAGAAGGAAGGCCAGAGCGCAGCCCAGGACGATCAAACCGATTCCCAGGCAGCCCCACCCGGCCCGCGCCAAGTCAGGCCGGACGCTGAACAGCTTGCGGGACATCGCGTCTGAGTAGATCTGGTTCTCGGCGAACTTCAGGGTGGTGGCGAACGTGCCTTTGAGCTCCGACAGTTTCACCTCCTTCCGGCCTGCGAAAAGACCGTCGAGAAGGGTTTTCTCGAACTGCAGCAGGGAGGCGATGTCTGCCTGCTTCCACGTGAGCGTCCAATCCTTCTGGCCCGGCACCTCCGCGATGGTCATGTGGCCGCGCACGGCGAGGTCGACGATCGTGGCCGTGACGTCCTTCTGGTCGGCCCGTTCGTCCAGGATGACCCCGAGCTCGGCGGGTCTCAGGCTCTGGGGCGGTCCGAACTCGACGACCACGGGATCGTGGTGGAACAGTGGCTCCGGCCGCTCCCTCGGGTCGTTGGTGAGGTAGTACTGGGTCAGGTACTCGCGGTCGCGGCCGTGCATCCACCAGTTCCAGGCGACCAGCGCCACGCCGACGATGAGGATCAGCAGGCTGAGGCCGACGGTGAGGGGATTGAGGTCGAACGAGTCCTGCGGAAACTGGCGCCGGCGTGGCTCGAGCAGCGGCGGGGGGACTTGGACAGCCCCCTTGCCGACGGCCGTCACGACCGACATCTCCTCACCGGACGCAAGGGGCCTGGTGGAGGAATAGGAAACGGTGTCTCCGGAGGCCTGGTACTTGCAGGCCTCGGTCGAACCGGTCGGGCCCTGGTAGCAGGCCGCTTTCTGGAACGAGTTGGCGGGCAGGATCACCGTCGCCGTCACCGACTGCTTCGGCACCGGCCACAGCGCGCCGTCCACGTTCCAGAACAGCTCGTCATGGTCGGAAAACGAGTTCATCGCCCCTTGGACCTTGTAGGTGATGACGTATCGATTGATGCCTGTGACCAGGCGGTTGGGGTCCCCGATCTTGATCACCTCGTTGTCGGAGTCGACCGACGTCGTGTACGGGATGCCCTGGTTGCCGTCGGTGACCGACACGACGCTCAGCCGGTAGTAGCGATCGTTGGAGCCGTCGTACCGGTAACGCAGCGGGATGGTGCGGAAGATCCCGTGCTTCTGCTGCGAGCCGAAGTCGACCCTGACGTCCTCCTGGACGGTCAGGGTGGAATCGACCGAGATGGCGATCAAGGAGTCGAACGACGTGATGGCCCATCCCTCGTCGGCGCCCGCGGAACTGGCCGTCAGGGCAATGACCCAGATCGCGATAATTGCGGCTGCAGCCAGTCGAGCAAGGCGAATCGTCATCTGCTGCCCGTATATTGCCTCGTGCCATGACCCAGATCCGCCACGACATTCGAAATGTCGCGATCATCGCCCACGTCGACCACGGGAAGACCACGCTGGTCGACGCGCTGCTGAAGCAGAGCCACACCTTCCGGGACAACCAGGAAGTCGGAACGTTGATCATGGACACGAACGACCTGGAGCGCGAGAAAGGCATCACCATCCTGGCCAAGAACACGTCGGTCAGGCACGGCGACGTGACCATCAACATCATCGATACTCCCGGACACGCCGATTTCGGCGGCGAGGTCGAGCGCGTGCTGAACATGGCGGACGGCTGCCTGCTCCTCGTCGACGCCGCCGAAGGTCCGATGCCGCAGACCCGCTTCGTTCTGCGGAAGGCGTTCGAGGTCGGCCTGCGGATCATCGTGGTGATCAACAAGGTCGATCGAAGGAACGCCGACCCGAAGCTGGCGCTGGACCGCGTGCACGACCTTTTTCTCGAGCTCGCTGAGGACGCCGACCAGCTCGAGGCGCCCGTGGTATACGCCGTGGCCAAAGAGGGACGAGCCGGCCTCAAGGCCGATGAGCTGACCGCCGACCTCGAGCCTTTGTTCAAGACGATCATCGAACACATCCCCGCGCCCGTCATCGAGCCCGGCGGGTTCCAGATGTTGGTCGCCAACCGCGCCCACGACGACTACACCGGGCCGATGGCGATCGGACGCATCTCTCGGGGCAGCGTGGCGACCGGGGACACGATCGCGGTGCTGAACGCCACCGGTGAGGCGCGCCGTGTGAAGGTCGTGCAGGTCCTCGTCTACCGTGGCCTGGACCGGGTCGCAGTGCCCAGCGCGAGCGCCGGCGACATCGTCCTGCTCACGGGTCTCGAGGAGGTCGCCATAGGCGACACGCTGGCGAATCCCGACTCGCCCGATCCGCTGCCGCGCATCGCGATCGACGAGCCGACGGTGCGGATGACGTTCGGGGTCAATACGTCACCGTTCACGGGTCGCGAGGGCAAGTTCTCGACCACGCGGCAGCTCCGGGCCAGGCTTTACAAAGAGCTCGACACCAACCTGGGCCTGCACGTCGAGGACACCGATGCCGCCGAGCGCTTCCTGGTCAGCGGGCGAGGCGAGCTACACCTGGCCGTGCTGATCGAGACCATGAGGCGTGAGGGCTACGAGTTCGAAGTTTCGCGTCCCGAAGCGATCGTCAAAGTCATCAACGGGCAGCGCATGGAGCCGCTCGAGCGTCTGACCGTCGACGTGCGCGAAGACAACCTGGGAGCGGTGACCGAGGCCCTTGGCAAGAGGCGCGGCGAGATGATCGAGATCGCTTACGACTCCCGGGGCGGCGTGCGCCTCGAGTACCTGATCCCGACGCGCGGGCTGATCGGCTTCCGGAACACCTTTCTCACGCTCACTGCGGGGACCGGGCTCATGGGCTCGATCGGGATCGGATACCGACCCTGGGCCGGCGATTTCCGCGAGCAGCGCAACGGGGCCCTCACCGCGTCGTCGGCCGGCACGACGCTGGCCTTCGGCCTGGCCGGCGCGCAGGAGCGTGGCACCACGTTCATCGAGGCCGGCGAAGCCGTGTACGAAGGCATGATCGTGGGCATTCAGAAGCGCCCGGGCGACATCCGAGTCAACGTCTGCCGCGAGAAGAAGCAGTCCAACATCCGGTCCTCCACCTCGGACATCTCGGTGCGGCTGACTCCGGCGAGCCGGCTGAGCCTCGAGCAGTCGCTGGACTTCCTCGCCGACGACGAGTTGCTCGAGGTGACCCCCAAGCACCTGCGCCTGCGCAAGAGATACCTGACCGAGGTCGACCAATCCCGCGCCAGGAGGGTCCTGGAAACGCCCCGGGTTAGGAGTTGACCGGCTGGGGTATACTATGTTTAGCCGGCAGAGCGCCGGCGCTCATCGCAGGCTCCGTTTCTCGAACAGGCCCGCTAGTTGAGTTGGCCCTTTAGTTCGAGAGATAGGAGATGGAAATGCCTACAGGCACCATCAAGAAACTGGTATCGGACCGCGGCTTCGGCTTTATCGCAGCCGAGGACGGTAAGGAATTCTTCTTCCACCGCAGTGGCACCGAGGGCGACTTCGACAGCCTGCAGGGTGGCGAGAAGGTTTCGTTCGAAATCGAGGCGAGCCCCAAGGGCCCGCGCGCCAAGAGCGTCCGCACTCTGTAACAAGAGACCAGATCGAGCCCCGGAGCAATCCGGGGCTCTTTTTTATTTGTGCCGGCATGGCCCTTAGGCCGGATTCACTCCGGCCGTCACCGAGCGCCCCACCATCCAGGCGCCTCCCTATCGCGGGGGTTGGAGGAGGTGGCCCGCGGAGGAGGATTCCTCCTCCTCCGCGAGAGAAGTGCGTCCGCACTCTGTAACAAGAGACCAGATCGAGCCCCGAGCTTCGCTCGGGGCTCGGCGTGGCCCTTAGGCCGGATTCACTCCGGCCGTCACCGAGCGTCCCACCATCCAGGCGCCTCCCCATCGCCGGGGCTGGAGGAGGTGGCCCGCTGAGGAGGATTCCTCCTCCTCCGCGAGAGAAGCCTCCCAGCGCGTTCTATCTGTGCCGGCGTGCCCTGTTAGCCCGACTCACTCCTCCCGTTTCAATGCCGGCGCCGGGGCCTGTTGCGTACATTGTTCCCCCTTCCGGTCCATCTTGAGGTCACCAATGCCCAGCAGCAAGAACTCCACGAACCGCCACTCCGTCCGCGACGCTCTGCGGGTCCGTCCGAAGGGCGGCCGGGTCGACCTCGGAGGCATCGACCCCTCCGAGACCAACGGCGTCAAACGGCACTGGGCGGATGAGCGCACGCTCGCCGACGAAGAGCACGTCATGCAGCTCCAGGACCGGCTCCACGCCGAAGCCAGGCGGTCCGTCCTGATCGTCCTCCAGGGCATGGACACGAGCGGCAAAGATGGGACCATCAGGTACGCCCTGCGCGGCCTCAACCCGCAAGGGGTTCGCATCGTCTCGTTCAAAGCGCCCAGCGCCCTGGAGCGCCGGCACGACTTCCTCTGGCGTATCAAGCGCGCGCTGCCCAATCCCGGCGAGATCGTCATCTTCAACCGGTCGCACTATGAGGACGTCCTGATCGCCAGGGTGAAGGGGCTTGTTTCTCCGGCGGTCATACGGAAGCGCTACGCCATCATCAACCGCTTTGAGGCGGCCGTCATGAGGGGCGGCACCGCGATCGTCAAGGTGTATCTCCATATCTCCGAGGAGGAGCAGCGAAGGCGGCTCCTGGGCCGGCTCAACGACCCCGACAAGCACTGGAAGTTCAGGAGCGGTGACATCGCCGAAAGGGCCAACTGGGACGCCTATCAGCGGGCCTATGCAATCGCGATCGGCCGGTGCTCTCCAGCCGCGTCGCCCTGGTACGTGGTCCCTGCCAACCGCAAGTGGTATCGGAACTGGGCCGTGGCCCAGCTCCTCATCGAGGAGATGGAAGCCATGAACCTCACCTATCCGAATCCAAAACTCGACACGCGGGCCTTGAAGCGCTCGCTCAGCTCCAGCGTCGACAAGATTTCTCGCCGGCGTGTCAAGCGGGCGGCCTGACATGTCGGAGATCCACGACGCGAACACCGCCGTCAAGCGCGCCGCCGGCAACCCGGTTCTGGGGCTGCTCGAGCGCTTTGGCTACGCCTCTCGCGGAGCTCTCTACGTGGTGATGGGCGTGCTGGCCTTTCGCATCGCCTTGGGAACCCCAGGCGGCCAGGCCACCGATCTGACCGGAAGCCTGGTGTTTTTGATCGGAAACCCTCTCGGCAAGCTGGTTCTGATCGCCCTGATCGTCGGCCTCGTGGCGTACTCGCTCTGGGGCTTCGTCAGGGCGATCTACGACCCGCTGCATCGGGGTAGCGACGCCACCGGAATCATGGCCCGCCTCGGCTTTGTTTCGAGCGCGGTCTCCTACGCGGCAATCGCGCTGTTCGGGCTGGGCCTTCTGCTCGGGTCCGGAGGCGCGCCCGGGGACAGCACCCAGAAGACGGCGACCACGCTGCTCTCTCGTCCCTTCGGTGGAACGCTCACGATCATCGTCGGGCTGGTCGCCTTCGGCGTCGGGATCGGGCAGTTCGTCGAAGCCTACAAAGCGACCTTCGCGGCGGACCTGAAGGGCGCCCAGATGACCGAATCCCAACGCAAGATCGCGATCGCCCTTGGTCGATTCGGCATGGCGGCGCGAGGCGTGAGCTTTCTCATCATCGGTTGGTTCCTGATCCAGGCCGGATTTCACCACAACGCTGCGGAAGCCCACGGCTTTGGTGGCGCGTTCCTGTTCCTGCTCAGCCGGCCCTTCGGCCAGGTTCTGGTGGGAATCGTGTCCCTGGGGTTCATCGCGCTTGGGCTCCATTCTTTTGCATGCGCGCGCTGGGTGCGACTGATGGGGAGGAGCGCGTGAGCCATATCGCGGGGGTCATCACCCGACCGCATACTCGCGGGGGGTTCGTGCGATGGCCGCTGATGGCCCTCGGAATGATCGGACTTGCCACGTTCGCGGTGCTCACTCTCTACGCGACCGGCCATTCGTATATGCCGTTCGACGTGTCCCTCGAGCGCTGGATCCAGGGCGTGTCGTGGGGGCCTCTCGTGACGGTCTTCTACTGGTTCGACTGGCTTGAGGGCACTCGCCAGTACGTCGCCGGGATCGGGGTCATCGTGGTTGTCTCGGCGTTCAATTGGAAGAACGCCCCGCTCATGCTGGTCGCCGCCGCGTCGACCGCCGTGTACACCGTCACCGAGCTCGCCATTCGGCGTCCGAGGCCCTCGGCCGACCTGGTCCGCGTGCTGAAGCACACGGGCAGCTTCAGCTACCCAAGCGGGCACATGGTGTTCTTCAGCTGGGCCGTGGTGCTGCTCGTCGTCTGCCTCGTGTTGACCCGTGCGCCCCGGTTCCTGACTGCCGCCGCCTGGGTGGTGGCGGCGCTGGTGCTCGCCGCCGCCGCGATCGGCCGCATCTATCTCGGCGAGCACTGGCCAAGCGACGTGATGGCCGGCCTGGCGCTCGGCTTGGGGTGGACCGCGCTGGCGCTTTCAATCCGTCTGCTCTCGAATCCGGCTCTTGCGCGTTCTAGATAGGTATGGCCGGCAAAGCGCGATCCAGATCCGCCTCAAAACTCCTCCCGCTCCCCGACGACAGGTTCCTCAACCGGGAGCTGTCTCGGCTCGAGTTCGACAGCCGTGTTCTGTCCATGGCCGAAGACACCGCGCGTGCCCTGGCCGAGAGGATCCGCTTCCTTGCGATCCTGAGCGACAGCCTGGACGACTTCTTCCAAGTTCGGGTGGCCGGCCTGCACGAGCAGCTCATGTCCCCTATGCCGGTCGTCTCGCCCGATGGAATGACCCCCGAGGAGCAGCTCGAAGCGATCGGGCTGCGCGTCCGTGAGCTGATCGAGCGTCAGTCGACCGTCTTCCACGAACAGGTCCTCCCGGGGCTGGTGGAAGCAGGTGTGACGATCGTCAGGGCGGCAGACCTTCCCCAGGCGGACATAGAGGAGCTCTCCCGGGTTTTCCAGGAGCGCATCTTTCCCGTGTTGACGCCGCTGGCGGTCGACCCGGCCCATCCTTTTCCCCACATCTCCAACCTTTCTTTGAACCTCGCCGTAATGGTGCGCGACCCTTTGCGCCACCTGCCCCGGTTCGCTCGCGTCAAGGTGCCGCCGCTTTTTCCGCGTTTCGTCGCCCTGCCGGACGGCGAGCGCTTCGTGCCCCTGGAGCAGGTGATCGCGCTTCATCTGCCCGCCCTGTTCCCCGGGATGGAGATCGTCAGCCACGATTTCTTCAGGGTCACCCGCGACGCCGACCTCGACCTGGACGACGACGAGGCCGAGGACCTCATGGCGGCGGTGCAGGCCGAGCTCACGCGCAAGGGGCGCAAGGGCAGGGCGGTGCGGCTCGAGGTCGACGCCGACATGTCGCCAGAGGTGCTGTTGTTGCTGTTGCGGGAGCTGGAGCTCGGCTCTGAGGACGTTTACACCATCAACGGTCTGCTGGACCTGACCGGGCTGCTGTCCATCGACTGGCACGGCAAGAACAGGCAAGCGGCGGGGCCCTGGCTGTCAGCCACTCAGCCACGGCTGCGCGGCTTCGCAAGCGAGCCGGTCGACCTCTTCGAGGTGATTCGCGGCGAGGACGTGCTCGTCCATCACCCATATGACTCCTTTGCGACCTCGGTCGACGCCTTCATCGAGCAAGCGTCTCGAGACCCGGACGTGCTCGCCATCAAGCTCGCCCTTTACCGGACCTCCGGTCCGTCCAGCTCGCTGGCGCTGGCGTTGAAGGCCGCCGCTCAGACCGGGAAGCAGGTGGTGGCCGTCGTCGAGCTCAAAGCGCGTGGCGACGAGCAGGCCAACATCGTTTGGGCCAGGGCCCTGGAGGAGGCGGGCGTGCACGTCGTGTACGGCCTCGTCGGCCTCAAGACGCACGCCAAGCTCATGCTCGTCGTGCGCCAGGAGGGCACAACGGTGCGCCGGTACGCCCACATCGGCACGGGCAACTACAACGTCGCGACCGCGAGCCAGTACGAGGACATCGCGCTCTTCACGGCGGACCCCGTGATCACCGCCGACATCGCCGAGCTTTTCAATTACCTGACTGGCTACAGCCGTCAGAGCCAGTTCCGTAAGCTCTTGGTGGCCCCGACGACGCTTCGCTCGGGGATCGTCAAGCTCATCGAGGAGGAGGCGTCGAAGGCGGATGGCCGCATCGTGATCAAGGTCAACAACCTGGTCGACCCCGAGGTCATCGACGCGCTTTACCGGGCCTCGCAGGCCGGCGTGAAAATCGACCTCATCGTGCGTGGCATCTGCTGCCTGAGACCGGGAGTGCCCGGCCTTTCGGACGGGATCGCCGTGAGGTCGCTGGTCGGCCACTTTCTCGAACACTCCCGGATCTTCCGTTTTGGCCACCACGCAGACGGCCAGCTCTTCATTGGTTCCTCAGACCTGATGCCCCGTAACCTGGACCGCAGGGTGGAGGCCGTCGTTCCGATCAGCGACCCGGACCCCAGGGAGCACATCGAGGACTTCCTGCAGCTGGAGCTCGCAGACGACACGCTGGCCTGGGCCCTTGCCGCGGACGGCACCTGGTCAAAGGTCCCGACCAGCCGCGGGGTGAACAGCCAGCGATCGATGCAGAGCGCCGCGATCCAGGTCCTGTCCTCGGATGCCGAGATGGCCTCATGACGACAAAGCCCCGGGCCGCGCGCCCTGCCCGCTCGGTGCGGGCGGAAAGCCTGGTGATCATGAGCCCCAAGGCGGGCTCCATGACACCGGAGATCGAAGCCAAGATCCGCAAGGCGTTTGACAAGAGCCTGATCGTGGAGTTCGACCCGAAGATGGACATCGAGAAGCTCGTGGGACCCAAGGCGACGATCGTGGTCGCCGGCGGAGACGGGACCATCGGCTGGGTCGTGCGCAGGCTTGCCGACACCAGGCACCCGCTCGGCATCCTCTCGATGGGCACGTTCAACAACTTTGCGAAATCACTCAATCTGCCTCCGACGATCGATGCGGCTATCCGCGTCATCAAGCAGGGAAAGCCGCATCCGATCACCCTCGGCCGCGTGAACGGGAAGATTTTCCTCGAAGCGGCGGCGATCGGCCTCTTCGGCGAGACGATCGCGGCAGGAGAGTCGGCCAAGGACCGCGCATTTGGCGATTTCGCGGATGACGTGAAACGCATCGTCGAAGCGAAGCCGTTCACGTACGAGCTGACGGGCGACATCCGGGGCAGTGGCAGCGCCATGTCCCTGGTCTTCACCAACACCACCTCGATCGGCTCGCAGATGCCGGTCAGCGACAAGACTCCCATCGAGCCGTACCTGGAGCTCAGCGTGCACGCAGGCGCGACCCGCCGGGACATCGTCAAGCGGGTGATGGCGAGAGCCGTCCTGTCCAGGCACCGCGAGCACGGCCGCGGCCAGGTGTTCAGGTTCCGCAAACTGGTCGTGGTCGCCAAACCGAAGGTGCGGGTCTACGCCGACAATGAGCAACTGGGCAACACGCCAGTCACCATCACCGCGGAGGTCAGCGCGCTGCGCGTGATCCTCCGCACGTGATCGCCGGCCCCAAACAGGCGGCCAGGGAGGTCCTCGCCGGGCAGCCACAGGCGGCCGCGCGGCGATGGCTCGGGCCAACCGTCCTCGTCATGTTGGCGCTGTTCGCGCTGGACACTGCCCTGGTCATGACGCACGTGCTGCTGACCCCTTTTGACATCCCGGTCGCCACGCTGGTCCAGTCGATCAACTGGGGGCCGGTCGTATTCGTCTTCGGACTCATCAACGTCAGTGCGGGGGTCTGGCAGGTCCTGATCGGCGTGGTCGCGGTGGTGGGGATGTTCATTTTCGAGCGGCGGGCGGGTTGGCTGGTGCTGATCGGCGCCTTGTCCAGCCTTTTCGACAACATCCTCAAGCTCGTCATTTCACGCCAGCGGCCGCCCAGCGACCTGGTCCACATCCTCACCCCGGCGACCGGCTTCAGCTACCCAAGCGGGCATGCGGTCTTCTTCACCTGGGTGAGCTTCATGGTCGCGGTGTCTATCGCGCCCAGGATCAAACCGACCTTGCGGCCGGTTCTGTGGCTTGCCGCGGCGCTGGTGATGGTGCTGACGTGCCTCGCGCGCGTGTGGGCGGGTGACCACTGGCCCAGCGACGTGATCGGCGGCGTGCTCCTCGCACTCGGATGGTCGGCTTTCGTGCTGTGGCTTCCGGAGCGCTGGCTGCCGTCGCCCAGCTGGAGGTGGTTCCGCGGGCGCTCGAGTCCGCGCCCTATCTGAGCGGTCCGCGCGCGCCGAGCCAGCCCACCAGGGCTCCGATCCCGACGCCGATCGCGGCGCCGACGGCCGCGTCGCTGGGATAGTGGACGCCAAGGTGAACCCGTGACAGGCCAACCCCGGCGGCGAGGCTGAGCGCGATCGGGGCGGCCCTGGGGTAGTAGATGGACAGCGCGGTGGCCGCTGCGAACGACGATGCCGTGTGGCCGGACGGAAAGGAATGGTCCACCGGGCGCACTCCCACCACGTGGGCGCCGCGATCCACGGCAGGGCGTGCGCGGCGGAAGACCGGCTTCATCCCTTTCTGTACGACGTAGGTGGCGGTTACGGATGCGAGCGCGGTGGCCAGCCCCGCGCGGCGGCCCTTACGTCCGCCCAGCATGGCGATCGCGGCCCCGCCCGCAACCCAGCCGACACCCTCTCCGAGGCTCGACAGCGAGATGAGATAGCGGTCGCTGACCGCGGAGTGGGGGAGGCCATTGACCGCCTCGAAGATCCGCCGGTCGAGGCCGCCCCGCGTGGGCGGAGGGACTACGACCGAGATCGGACCGGCCGCTACGTCAGGCGACTCGATGGTCATCCCTCCACGATCGGGTGAGCGACGAAACAATTGCCGCAACGGCGCTGCGGGGCTGCGTGCCTCGGCGGGAGATCAACCGCCGAGGTAGGCGCGGCGCACGGCGGGGTTGTGCAGAAGGTCGTCGCCGCTCCCGCTGAGCTGGATGTGGCCGGTCTCAATGACGTAAGCACGGTCGGCGATGGCCAGGGCGCGCAGGGCGTTCTGCTCCACCAAAAGGATCGTGGTGCCTTCCGCGTGGATCTCCTCGATCGCCCTGAACACCTCGTCGACCATCTGAGGGGCAAGCCCCAACGACGGTTCGTCGAGGAGCAGCAGTCGCGGCCTGGCCAGCACGCCCCGGGCGATGGCCAGCATCTGCTGCTCGCCGCCGGACAGCGTGCCGGCCCGCATGTCGCGCCTCTCGCCAAGGATGGGAAAGCGCTTCATCATCGCTGCGATCTGGTTCTGCGCGCCGGGGCCGCTCCGCCTGGCCCAGGTCGCCAGCTCGAGGTTTTCGAGCACGGTCTGCCGGGCGAGGATCTCGCGCCCCTCGGGCACCTGGACGAGTCCGTGGCGCACGATCGCCGCCGGCGTGGCGATGGTGAGGTCAAGACCGTCGAAAATGGCCGAGCCGCCGTTCGGGCGCAGCAGCCCCGACAAGGTGTTGAGGATGGTGGATTTTCCGGCGCCGTTGGCGCCGATCAACGCCACGACTTCGCCAGGCGCGACGCTGAAGGAGGCCCCCCGCACCGCGGTTATCGCGCCGTAGCTCACGGTCAGGTCGTGCACCTCGAGAATCGCCTTGTCTGGTTCGACCGAGCCGCCTTCGCTGCCGGCTAGCTCCTCGACCTCGGTCAACTCGTCGACACCGCTGGCGCCGGGCGCGCTACGCACCTCGCGTTCTCCGCCGCTGCCCAGGTAGGCCTTGATCACGCCGGGGTCGGTCGACACCTCCTCCGGCGTCCCATCGGCGATCTTGCGGCCGAAGTTGAGCACTGCGACGCGGTTGCACACGCCCATCACCAGGCGCATGTCGTGGTCGATGAGAAGGATGGTCAGCCCGTCGGCGTTCAGGCGTTCGATCAGGTCCCGGATGCCGTGCTTCTCGGAGGGGTTCATCCCCGCAGCCGGCTCGTCCAGGATCAGCAGGCGAGGGCGCAGCGCGAGGGCGCGCGCGATCTCGAGGCGGCGCTGGTCGCCGTACGGCAGTGTCCCGGCCGGCCGCTCGCCGACGTCGCGGGACGCCAGCCCGACTGTGTCCATGAGCTTGTGTGCCTCGTTGAGACGCCCACGCTGGTCGCGGCGGAAGAAGGGAAGAGTCGCCAGCTGGGCGAGGGTGTCGTCGCGACGGCGCGTGTGCATCCCGACGAGCACGTTGTCGATCGCGGTGAGCTCCTTGAACAGGCGGATGTTCTGGAAGGTGCGCGCCACACCCAGGGCGGCGATGCGGTGGGCAGGCAGGCCCGTCAGCTCGTCCGCGCCGACCCAGGCGTGGCCGGCCTGGCAGGGCACGTAACCGGTCAGGACGTTGACCAGCGTCGTTTTGCCGGCGCCGTTGGGGCCGATAAGGCCCTGGATGGCCCCTTGCTCGACCTCCAGCGACACCCCGTCGACGGCGTGGACGCCGCCGAAGTGGCGCTGGACGCTATCCAGTCGAAGGAGCACTGGCACGAGCTCTAGGCCACCACGAGGGCCGGATGATGGCGAGGCCGCCGCGCCCGACGATCCCCTGCGGCCGGAAGACGATGACCGCGATCAAAAAGGCGCCGCTGACGATGTTGATATAGGGACCGGCCGCCTGGAAGATCCAGGGCAGGAGCGTGATGAACAGCGCGCCGACGACGGGGCCCAGGACGAAGCCGCTCCCGCCGAGCACCGCGAAGGTGAGGACCTGGACGGCGCGGGTGACACCGTACTGCGTGTCGCCAGGGTCCACGAAGAAGTTGAGGTGCGCCTCCAGGCCCCCGGCGAAGCCGGCTATGACGGCGCTGAGAACGAACGCGACCATCTTGTATCGGGCGACATGGATGCCCTGGCTCAGGGCCGCGATCTCATCCTGGCGGATCGCCGCCCAGGCGTGGCCGAGGCGGCCCTTCGTGAGCCTCCACGCCACGAAGACCACCACCACGAAGGAGACCAGGATGAGGTTGATGCCTCCTAGCGGGTCTGCGCTCGGGTTCTTCAGCCCCAGCCCTTCGCCCGTGATCGGAAGGTTGAGGATCACCCCGAGGCGCAGGGCCTCGATGAACCCGATGGTCGCGATGGCCAGGAACACGCCTCGAAGGCGAAGCACCGGCAAGCCCACGATGAGGCCGACGACGCCGGCGAGCGCGGTGCCGGCGACCATGCCAAGCGCCAAGGGGGTGTGCCAGTACAGGCCCATGAGGACAGACGTGTATGCGCCCACGGCCATGAAGCCCGGGGCGGCGAGCGAAAGCTGACCCGAGAACAGGACGACGAACATCGAGGTCGCGAGGATGCCGTTGATGCCGATCTGCGCGATCAGCAGCGTGTGGGAGTTCCAGAAGCCCACCGGGTCGGAGAACAGCTGGATGAAGAAGTCCATCAGATGCGCTCCCGTAGCTGGGCGCCGAAAAGGCCTTGCGGGCGCAGGATCAGCATGAGGAACAGGGCCGCGAATGCGACGCCCCCGCGCGCGTTGCTGCCGAGCGTCACGAGCGCCGCGACCTCGATGAGGCCGAGCAGGTAGCCACCGACCACGGCCCCCGGGATGCTGCCCATGCCGCCGAGCACGATCACGGCAAGGCCGCGCACTTCGACGTTGTCGCGTCCGATGTACGGGCTGATGTCGCCGAGCGCGACGCCGAACAGGATCCCGGCCAGTCCGCCGAGAGCGGATGAGATGACGAGGGTGAGCGAGATCATGCGGTCGACATCCAGGCCCATCAATCGGGCGGCACGAGGGTTCTCGGCCACGGCACGGAGGCCGCGTCCGATCTGCGTGTAGCGGATCACGTAACCGAGGACGAGCATCAGAACGATCGAGATCGGGATGATGGCGACCTTGCTTGCCTCGAGGGTCAGGTCTCCGACGTGCCAGGTCGGGTTGGGGATCGTGCCTGACGGGAAGGCGACGGAGTTAGAACCGTCGACCCACAGCCATGAGAAGAACTGCCCCGGCTGGCCCTGCTCGATGGCCGCGACGATGATCAATGCAAGGCCTATCGTGGAAATGAGCGCGGCAATCGGCGGCGCCTGGCGCCGGCGCAGCGGCCGCAGGCAAACGTGCTCGATGACCAGACCCATGAACCCCGAGACCGCAATCCCGAGAATGCACGCGACCCAGAACGACTGGCCGTGATTGATCACGAGCGAATAGGTGACCGCCGCGCCCAGCATGAAGACCGCGCTGTGCGCGAGATTCAGGATGTCGAGGACGCCGAAGACGAGGGTGTAGCCGACGGCGAACAGCGCGTAGATGGAGCCGATGAAGATCGCGTTGAGGAGCTGCTGGTCCAAGTCTCTCTGGCGCGCGGTTCACTGATTGAAGGAGGGAGAGCGCTCCCTCCTTCCGTCAGCTGCCCTTGACCTCGTGGACGAGGGTGAAGCCGCCGCTGCCGTCCATGGCGATCACCCACACCGTCTGTTTGACGTCGTGGGAGCTCGTGAACTGGAACGGGCCGAGCGGGGTCTGGAGGTTCACCGTCTCCATCGCGGCGCGAAGCTTGTCCCGGTCGCCCGCCACGTCGCTGAACGTCAGGTTGGCGCGCTTGGCGGCGTCGGCGAGGATCTTGATCGCGCTGTAACCCTGCGCGGCGAACTGGTCAGGGTCCTTCGAGTACTCCTTCTTGTAGGCGGACACGAACTCGGCGTTGGACGGGAAGGTGTTGCCGATGTACCAGGCGCTCGCGCTGCGGGCGCCCTTGCCGGCGGCGCCGGCCTGCGCTGACACGGTCGCCGTGTTGAACCCGTTGCCGCCCAGGAACTGCCCCTGCCATCCCTGATTGCGAGCCTCGGTCATGATCTTGGCGGGGATGCCGCCCAGCGACGTGATGAAGATGACGTCCGGCTTGAGCTGGACGGCCTGCGTCACGTAAGGCGACAAATCGGCCTCAGCCTTGTTGAACTTGATCGTCTTCAGCAGGTTGATGTTGTACTGGCCGACCGTGGTTTGGACGATTTTGCCGCCGTCGCTGGAGAACTTGTCATCCTGCGCGACCAGCAGAACGCCGGTCTTGGGGTGGGCGTCGTTGGCGTAGGACTGGATGTTGTCGGGGATGGCGGTCTGCTCACCGAGGCTGTCCCGGAACACGTACTTGCACGGCGTCGTGTCGGGGAAGTTGCAGTCCGGGACGATGTTGATGCCGGTCGTGCTCACGGCCAGGATCGGAGTCTTGAGGCTCTCGGCGAGGGGGTGAACCGCGACTGCCGAGTTGGACAGGGTTGGACCGAGCAGGGCGAGGTCCTGGTCTGCCTGGATCAGGGTCTGCGCGACCTGTGCCGCCTGGGCCTTGTCCGACGCGTCGTCCTTGACCGTCAGGTCGATCGTCGCGCCGTTGACCCCGCCCGAAGCGTTGATCTGCTTGACGGCGAGCATCATGCCGTTCTGGCTCTGCGGGCCGTACACGCTGCCGGCGCCGGTGAGCGACAGGATAGCGCCGAGCTTGATCGTTTTGCCAGAGTAGGAGTTCGAGCTGGTGCCGGTGCCTCCTCCTGTCGACCCACAAGCCGCGACCACCACGGTCGCCACCGCCAGACAAACCAGGCGCAAACGCATCATGTCAAGTCCCCCCTAAACAGTTGTAAGAAGTCAACTAACGTATCAAACCTCTGAGGGGTTCAAGCCTTCAGTCGCCTTGTGAGCCGCGGGATGTCCAGCTTGGGTTGCGGGTACTGCGGGTTCATCTCCTTCAGGGTCTCCAGCAGGATCTTGGTCACCGCCCAGTTGCGATAGTCCTTGTCGTTGGCCGGGATCACGTACCAGGGCGCCCACGGGGTCGAGCAGCGGGTGATGGCCAGGCTGTAGGCGCTCATGTAGTCGTCCCAGTACGCGCGCTCGTCGATGTCGTGCTCGCTGAACTTCCAGCGCTTGTTGGGCTCCGTGAGGCGTTCCAGGAAGCGCGCCCGCTGCTCCTCGTACGAGATGTAGAGGCACAGCTTGATGACCCTGGTCCCGGTTCGGGAGAGCTTCTTCTCGAAGGCGTTGATCTCGCGATACCGCCGTTCGATGATCGGCGGCTTGGCCAGGCCGTGGACCCGCGCGATCAGCACGTCCTCGTAGTGCGAGCGGTTGAAGATGCCGACCAGGCCGGGGTCTGGTAGGCGTCGGCGGATCCGCCACAGGAACCCATGCCTGCGCTCCTCGGGTGTCGGCTGCTTGAACGCCGAGATCTCCACGCCTTGCGGGTTGAGGTCACCGATCACATGGGTGATGGTCCCGTCCTTGCCGCCCCCGTCCATACCCTGGAGCACGATGAGAAGCGATCGCTTGCGCTCCGCGTACATCCGGTCCTGCAGATCGAAGAGGGCAACCTTGTGCTTCTTGACGTCCCGGGCGGCTCGCTTGGGCTGCTTCAGGCCGGGGGTCGAATTGGGATCGACGTCTGCCATCCTGAAGCGGCCATCGCTAGCCTCAGCCCGCAACAGGTCTCTGAGTTGTGGTTTCTTCGTGGCCATCACTCCGAGTGTAAGCGCTCAGTCGGTCAGCTCAGCTCTACAGGTACGACCTCGACGGAGACGAGCGTCTCGCTACGCAACACGATCAGGGCGATGTTGGACCCGATGTGGGCTTCGACCATCAGCCTCTGGAGGTCGCCCGCGTTCGAGACCGCCACGTCGCCCAGCGCGACGATGACGTCACCGCTTCGGATCCTTGCCAAGGCGGCAGGGCTCCCGTCCACGACCTCCTGCACTTCGACCCCCTGCCTGCGGCCCAGGCGCTCGGCCGTCAGCGGCGGGAGAGAGCGGGTGCCACCGGCGATGCCAAGGTAGGCGCGCCGGACTCGGCCGCTCCGCATCAGGGCGGACAGAATCGCCTGCGTCGTGCCGTTCATCGGCACGGCGAGCCCGAGTCCCATCCCGGCGACCGCCGTGTTGACGCCGATGAGCCTGGCCTGCCAGTCCGCCAGCGCGCCACCCGAGTTGCCGGGGTTGAGCGCGGCGTCGGTCTGGATGACGTCCTCGATGAAGCGCCGGCGCCCGTTTCCATCCGCGGTCGCCAGCGAGCGGCCCAACCCGCTGACGACCCCGGACGTGACCGACCCCGAGAACCCCAGGGGGTTGCCCAGCGCGACCACGAGCTGGCCGACGCGCAGCAGGTCGGCGTTGCCGATCCGGACCGGGTGCAGGCTCGCGGAGCGGGCCCGGACGACCGCGAGGTCTGACAGTGGGTCGGCGCCGGCGATGTCGACGTCGTACTCCGCGCCGTCCAGGAAGCCGGCGCTGGCCGAGCCGGCCTGCGCGACCACGTGGGCGGAGGTGACGATGAACCCGTCCGGGGTGATGACCACTCCCGAGCCGGCGCCGCCGCGACCGGCGCGGCCGACACGCAGGCTCGCGACCGAGGGCAGGACCCGCTCGGCGACCGAGCTCACGGTGGAGGAGTAAGCGTCCAGGGCCTCGCGCTCAGAGGTGGCTTCGACCATGTGTTACAAGATTACCAAGTAACGATCGAGTTAAACCTTGACCCTGGCACTCCTCTTCAGCGCGCCCTGGTTACGGACGGCCGCCGTTCGCATCGAGTCCAGTTCGAGCTTGAAAGCGTCGACGATTCGCTCCGGGTCCGGGACCAGGCCTTCGTCGGTCGCGACTCCCAGCATCACGCGGCCCGCGTAGCTGAGGATGCTGATTCCCATCCCGAGGTGCCCGGACTGGGGCACCCAGAACATCATGCGGTCCAGCTTGCGGCCGGCGAGGTAGAGCGGTTCCCTGGGACCGGGGACGTTGGTGAGGACCGCCGTGGCCTTGCTGCCGAAAAAGCGTAGACCCACCTGCTCCACCTCGACCGGGGCAAAGCCCATCACGCTGAGCACCCCGAAGGCGACCAAGGCCTCTGGGGAACGCTTCAGCCCGTCCATCTCCTCCTTGATCGCCCGGAGCCGGCGAACGGGGTCGACGATGCCGACCGGCAGTGACAGGAACACCAGCCCGAAGGAGTTGCCCAGCGTGTGCGCCTGGTCCTTGGGGCGCAGGTTGACCGGGACCGAGGCACGGATGGATAGCCCGTTAGTAGGCTCTCCCCGCTTGGAGAGATACCGCCGCAGCGCTCCGGCGGTCGCGGCGACCAGGACGTCGTTGACCGTCGCCCCAAACGCCTTGCCGATGAGCTTGAAATCGTCGAGCGGAAGCTCGTCCGACCAGGCCGCCCGCTTGCGGCGTCCAAGCGCTCCCTTGAAGACCGTCGGTGGGTCGGGCGGCAGCATGATGAGCCGGCCCAGCCGGTAGGCGCCGTGCGCGCCGAGCCGCGCGAGGTCCCCGAGCTTCTCCGGGTTGGCGGCGAGGTCCTGGCCGGTCGCGATGCTCCTGGCGAGCGCCGCGGGCAGCCAGTCCAGCCGGTTGGACGAGGGCGTGCGCTCGGTCCGCCTGCGAGGAGGCCCGGCAGTCGCCGATTCGTCTGTCAGGGAGAGCATCACGCGCACCAGGGCGATCCCGTCGCCGATGCAGTGGTGGATCCTGGCGAGCACCACCGAGCCGCTCTCGTAGCCGTCCACCACGTGCATGTGCCACAGCGGTTTCGTGAAATCCAGCGGCGTGCTCATCAGCTCGCTGACCAGCTCGCGCAGCGCGCGGTCGCCACCGGGGGCCGGCAGGGCGACGTGGCTCACGTGGTTGGAGATCTCGAAGCGTTCGTCGTCTTGCCAATGGGGCATGCTGCCGCGCGATCGGGGGCGCACCACGCGTCGGTGGAAGCGGCCGAAAGGCGCCAGGCGCCGGTCGAGCACCAGGCGCAGCCGCCTGATGTCGACCTTGCCCTCCATGGCCATGACGCCGGTGACCATCATCAGGTTGGTCGGGTCTTCCATTCCCAACCAGGCCGCATCGACGCTCGACATGGCGATTAACCGGGGCACGGGTGCCGTGATCCTACGCGGGATACACGGAGACCTCGGTCGCCTTGACCGAGACCCACACCTCCGCGCCGGCGTCCAGGTGCAGCTGCCTCACCGCGGCAGGAGTCACCTCGGCCACCAGCGGGACCTGACCGCTGACGCGAACCCGCACCCGCTCGCCATGCAGATCCACGTCTTCGGAGCGGCCGCGCCACACGTTGCGCGGCGTGCCCTCGGGGCGTGCCAGGTAGAGGGCGACCGCGCGCGGATGGATGACTGCGAACACCTCCCCGTCGCCGGCTTCAGGGGCGGCCACCTCGATCCCGTTGGCGAGCCTCACATGGTCGCCGTGAGCAGTACCACGCAGGAGGTTGACGCCGGCGAGGTCGGCGACGAAGCGGGAGCGGGGATGGGCGGTGACCTCTTCAGGTCTTCCCTGCTGGACGATCTCGCCGTGCTCCAGCACCACCAGGCGGTCGGCCAGCGCAATTGCCTCAAGTGGGTCGTGCGTCACCAGCACGCGGACGCCGCTGAAGTCCGCCAGCTGACGGGTGAGCTCGCGCCGGACGTCGGCGCGCACGGTCACGTCGAGGGCCGACAGCGGCTCGTCGAGCAGAAGCAGGCGCGGCTCGGTGGCCAGCGTTCGCAGGAGCGCCACCCGCTGGGCCTGCCCTCCCGACAGCTCGCGAGGCATCGACTGCTCGCGTTCCGCAAGACCCGCCCTGCCGAGCCAGTCATGCGCGACTCGCGACGCGTCGCGCCTACCCTGCGCGCGCAGGCCGAAGGCCACGTTGTCGAGGACGCTCAGGTGGGGGAACAGCACGTGGTCCTGGAACACGAGGCCCACGTGGCGCCGCTCGGTCGGCACGTGGCGGCCCGTTGCCGTGTCGTCGAGCACCTCACCGTCGAGGCTGATGTGGCCCTGGACCGGTACGAGGCCGGCCAGGGCCCGCAGGAGCGTGGTCTTGCCCGCGCCGTTAGGCCCGAGGATCGCGACGGTCTCGCCGGCGGCGACGCTCAGGTCCACCTTGAGAGTGAACCCGGGGCGGTAGGCGGTGAGCCTGGCCTCCAGGCTCAAAGCGCACCGAGCCATCGGTCGCGCATCCCGACGAGGACCGCGATCGACACCGCGAGGAGGATCAGGCTCAGCACGATCGCGCTGTCGGGATTTGACTCGAGGGCGATGTAAACGGCGATCGGTACGGTTTGCGTGCGGCCGGGAGAGTTCCCGGCGAAGGTGATCGTGGCGCCGAACTCACCCAGCGCCCGCGCCCAGCACAGCACAGCGCCGGAGAAGATCGCCGGCCGCAGCAGCGGAAGGGTGACCCGACTGAAAACAGTCCAACTGCTCGCGCCCAGAGCTCGTGCCGCCTCTTCGTACCTGTGGTCCAAGGAGCGCAAGCCTGCCTCGACCGCGATCACCAGGAACGGCATTGCCACGAACGTCTCCGCCATGACGGCGGCGGTGGTGGTGAACGGGATCTGGATGCCGAGAGCTTGGTAGAGAACCGAGCCGACCAGACCCCGTCGTCCGAAGGCAAGCAGGAGGGCCACGCCGCCCACCACCGGGGGCAGGACCATGGGCAACGTGGTGAGCGCGCGGAGCACGCGGCGCAGGGTGCCGCCCGTCCTCGACAGGAGGAGCGCAATCGGAATGCCGAGCACGAGCGCGGCTGCGGTCGCGCCCAGGGAGCACAGCAGCGAGAGGCCGAGCGCGGTGGCGGTCTCTGGCGCGGCCAGCGCGGCCCCTACCTGGCTCCACGGCGCCCGCACGACCAGTCCCGCCAGGGGAAGGAGGAAGAGCAGGAGACCGGCCGCCGCCAGCACGACGAGGGGCGCTGGAAGCCTGGCCCGGGTCAAGCTCCCTGGAAGCCGGCGGCCTTCAGGATCGCCTGCCCATCCGCGGACATCACGAAGTCGGCAAATCGTGACCCCGCGTCACCCCCCGTTGCGGAATTGAGAATGGCGATCGGGTAATCCGCGATCACGTTCTGGTCGTCGGGAATCGTCACGCCGTCCACCTTGCCGCTCGTGACGATGTCGCTCACATAGACGATCCCCGC
This sequence comes from Candidatus Dormiibacterota bacterium, assembly GCA_035468355.1. Taxonomy (GTDB): domain Bacteria; phylum Chloroflexota; class Dormibacteria; order Dormibacterales; family Dormibacteraceae; genus DATKSS01. The sequence continues at coordinate 16,060 of DATITA010000183.1, read as the reverse complement.
GTCCGCCTCCCCCAGCGCGACCTTGCTCAGCACGCCCGTGACCTGAGGCTCGAGGCTGGCGGCGTGCACCGTGACATGGGCCTTGGCAAGCGCCTGCGCGGCGTACTTGCCGGCTGGGACGGACGGGTCGGCGAGCACCACGACCAGGCCCGCCTTCGACAGGTCGGCGAGACTGTGGATGCCTTTCGGGTTGCCATGCTCGACGGCGATCTCCAGCCGGTTGTGCGCGAAAGTCCGCGGCCAGCCCTCTGCTACGAGACCGGCATCGCCGACCTGCTTCATGTGGGCCGTGTCCGCCGAAGCGAAGACGTCGGCCGGCGCCCCCTGGAGCAACTGCGCCGTCAGCGTCTGAGTGCCTGCGTAGCTGAACGTGGTGGTGATGTTCTGCTGGGACTTCAGCTGCGAGCCGATCTTGTCGAACGCAGGCTGCAATGAGGCCGCCGCAAAGACTGTGAGTGTCGTGGGGGAGGGTAGGACACCGCAGCTGGTGAACAGACACCCGGCGGTCCCCTGGCCGCCGCAAGCAGCCATGGAGACGAGTACAAGCAGCCGCAGCAACCGCCTAATCACGCGGCAGCTCCACTCCCACGTTGGTCGCTTTGACCACCGCCACCGCGGGCATGCCGGGTTTGAGGTCGAGCTCGTCAACGGCCTCCCGGGTGAGCAGCGAGACCAGGCGGTGCGGGCCGGCCTGGATCTCGACCTGCGCCGCGACGCGGTCCTTGATCACGCGCGTCACGATGCCGGGGAACCGGTTGCGCGCGGACTGGGCCACGAAGACCTCCGCCTGCTTTTGCCGCTCAGGCTTGGCCGCCCGCGCCAGGGACGCTCCGTCAACCAGCCGCTGGCCCCCCGAGCTGCGCACCGCGACCAGCCGCCCGTCGTCCACCATGCGCCGGACCGTGTCGGCGCTCACTCCGAGCATTTTGGCGGCCTGCCCCAGGCGATAGTTAGGCATCGACCCGAAAATCCTAGCAGTTGCAAGCTTAGGGCAGCCACAAGTGCCGAGACAGAGCGCCGACGGCCGGTTCGCACGTTGAATATGGACATGGCCGGCGCCCACCACGTCGCAGACTGGATCTCGATCCGGGCGCACGCAGCGCGCGATCCGCTGAAACTGACCGTGAGCATCACGCTAGGACCGCTGCCTGGCGCTTCGGCCAGGACGGAGCAGCCGCGCGCGCCCCGGTATGCGGCGGGCATCGTCGGTGTCGTCCTGGTCGTGCCGTTCGTGGCGCTGGTCGGTGCTGAATTGCTGCGCGCCATGGGACTGGACGCGCCATCCAGGTGGATCTCGAGTACGCCCGCTGCGATCGTGGCTGCCTCGGTGAGCCTTCTCATCGGGCTCCCGGTGGCATTCATGATCAACCTCTGGCCCATCACGCGCTTCGGCCTCCGTCGCGGGGTGGGAGAGCTCGAAGGGGTGGTGGCCCTCGAGGTTGCGCCGCTCCAGCTGGGCGTTGTGCTGGTGGCGCTGATCATCGGCGGCCTGTTCGCCGCGCACCTGGCGGCGGACTCGTACGCCTGTCTCAAGGGAGTCCGTTCCGCCTGCTAGGCCGCCTCGCTTACGAAATGTTCACATCGAGCTGATGCCAGGCGGCCGGCCCCCGGATTCAATGAAGGCGTGAGCCTCGCACCCATCGAAGACCCGATCGATGCCGCACCGGCGCCTCCCGCGCGCCCCCGGCGCATCACCCGGCGGCAGGCGCTCGCCGCTGCAGTCGTCACCGGCGTCGGAGTGGGCGCCGTGCGCCTTCTCGGGGGCTCGATGGGAAAGCTGGCGAGACCTGCCGGCACCTCGACCACCGACTGGGTCTCGCCCCTGGGCGCGGAGTCGGCGCGCGTCATGCAGCTGATGCGGCGCGCGACCCTCGGACACACCGCGGCGCAGCTCGAGTCCGCGCTGTCGGATGGTTTCGACAAGACGGTCGACCGCCTGCTGGACACCAAGTCGGTCGAGCCGCCCTTGCTCGCGGCCGCGAGCACGCCTGGCGGGCGCTTCGCGGTCGGCCAGCTGCAGCAGTGGTGGGTTGGCCACATGCTGGCCACGACGACTCCATTCGCCGAGCGCATGACCCTTTTCTGGCACGGCCACTTCACCAGCGATTACCGCAAGACCGCCGACGACACATTCATGTACTGGCAGAACCTCACGTGGCGCCGGATGGCGATGACCGACCTCCGCTCGATGCTGATGCAGGTCACCACCGACCCCGCGATGCTGCGGTACCTCGACCTCGGTACGTCGACCGGGCAGAGTCCCAACGAGAACTACTCACGAGAGCTGATGGAGCTTTTCACGATGGGCCCCGGCAACTACACCGAGGCCGACGTGCGCGAGAGCGCCAAGGCGCTGGCCGGCTGGGTGTTGCCGCCGCCCGACTCGTTCGCCACGGTCGTCGTCGATCCCACCGCCAACGTGACGCGGAGACTCCCCGTCTACACCACGCAGAAGCCGGGGGTGTTCAATCCGCGCCGCGCCTTCAAGGGCGGCGTGAGCTATCTCGGCAAGAGCGGGCCGCTCGACGCGCAGGGCGTGGTGGACCGCATCCTCGCGCAGCCGGCGACCGCCAGGTTCATCGCCTCAAAGGTCGCGCAGCACTTTGTCACCGCTTCTCCGGCGCCGGCCTACGTCAACCGCCTGGCGGACCAGTTCCGCCGCGCCAAGTACGACGTCAAGACCCTCATGCGCGCGGTGTTCACGAGCCCTGAGTTCTCAGCCGCGCAGAGCTACCGCACACTGGTCAAATCCCCGACGGAGTTCATGGTCCACGCCGCCAGGGCGCTGGAATCCAATGGGCTCTCGAGGCTTATCGCGATCGCGGGCTCCGGCATGGGGCAGACCCTGTTCGACCCGCCGGACGTCAGCGGCTGGCCCAACAACGAGTCCTGGATCTCATCGAACACGGTGGTCGAGCGCGTGAACTTCGTGACCGCTGCGATCGCCCAGACCAAGGGCGCCCTGCCGTCTGCCTCCAGCGCCGTGCGGACGCACCTCGACGGCGTGCTCAGCCCGCAGACCTCCTCGCTCCTGAACCAGGCGGCGGACGACCGCGCTCGATGGTTCATAACCCTGGTTTCGCCGGAATTCCAACTCAAGTAGGTGCACGAGAGATGAGCAAACCGATGGGGATCAACCAGCTCAAGCGACGCGACTTCCTCAAGGCGGGCCTGGTCTTCGGCGCGGGCGCAGCAGGCCTGGCCGCCGGTTACGCGGCGGTCCCGGACGCATTTGCGCGCGCAGTGTATGCAGCCAAGAAAGAGGGAGTGACCAACGACAACATCCTCGTCATGATCCAGCTCGCGGGCGGCAACGACGGCCTCCGCACGCTGGTGCCGCTGTCCGATCCGGCGCTGCACGACCTGCGCCCGCGCCTTGCGGGGCCGATGGTCTCGCAGGCGATGCCGCTCAACCACGACTACGGGTTGAACCACAACCTCACCGGCATCAAAAAGCTCTGGGATGGGGGCAAGGTGGCCATCGTGCAGGGTGTCGGCTACCCGAACCCCACCTTCTCGCATTTCGAATCGATCCGGATCTGGGAGACCGGCGACCCGACCCGGCGCCAGGTCGAGGGCTGGCTCGGCCGCACGCTCGCCTCCGCGTACGACACCAACGGCCATCCGCTCACCGGCTGCGCTTGCGGCGCTACCGCCGTGCCCGGAGCGCTTCGCGACCTGCAGGCCACCTTGACCGTGATCCAGGAGCAGAAGACCTTCGGGTTCACGGGAGGCAGCGAGGTGGAGGCGGCCGTGGGCGCCCTGTACAAGGGCACCCCGGGCATCTATGGAGCGCTGTTCGACACGGCGATCGCCACTGCGACCGAGACGATGGCGACCCTGCGGACCTCGGCCTCGAACTACCAGCCGATGGCGGATTACTCGGACAAGGTCAAGCTCGTGTACTCGTCGAAGAACCAGCTTGCCGCCGCGTTGCAGCTGGCCGCCGAGTTGATCGTCACCGGCACCGGGGTGAAGCTTCTGCACGTCACCCTCGGCGGGTTCGACACGCACTACACCGAGCTGAACCGCCACGACGACCTCATGGGCTACCTGGACTCCGCGGTCGCAGCGTTCTACCAGGACCTCTCGGCGCACGGCATGGCCGACAAGGTCTTGATCGCCACGTGGTCCGAGTTCGGACGCCGCCCGAAGGAGAACGCAAGCGGAGGCACCGACCATGGCTCCGCGGCTCCGCTGCTCTTGATCGGCGACCCGGTGAAGGGGGGGCTGTACGGCGGAGAGCCGAGCCTCACCAGCCTGGACCCGACCGGCAATCTGCAGTATTCGGTGGACTTCCGGTCGGTGTACCAGGAGATCCTGAGCGGCCACCTCGGCGCCGACGCCGCGCAAATCCTCGGCGCGACATACGAGCACGTCCCGTTTTTGAAAGCCCCGGTTTCGGTGTGACGTGCGCGCGATCCTCCTGAAGGTTGGCGCGACGATGCTCACCTTGGCCACAACCGGGATGGCGGCGGCGTACGTCACGTCACATCTGAAGAATCCGGCGGCGCCGCTTCGCCCGAGCGTGTTGGGAGCTCAAGGCAGCACCGCTTTGTCGGCAGCGGGCGGCACGCTCACGGTCGGGCCCTCGGTCCAGCCCAGCGACGTCCACCCGGTGACCTCGACCTATGCCTCATAGCTCCGCCGTCGAATCCCATCACTTCGCCGCGCTCGGCACCAGCTGCAGCTTGTTCGCGGCGGGCCGCTCGCGCGCCGACCTGCTCGAGGGCGAGTCCTGGGTCCGGCGGCTCGGCGCTCGGCTGACTAGGTTCTCGGCGGACAGTGAGCTTTCGCAGCTCAACGCGGCGGGGGGCCGCTGGTTCGCGATCGGCGAGGAGCTGGAGGCGCTGCTGTGCGAATCTCTGCGCGCGTTCGAGATGAGCGCCGGCCTCGTCAACGTAGCGGTGCTGCCGTCGATGCTGGCCATCGGCTACACGCGCCCGCTGACCGAGGGCGCGACGGTCGCGACGCTGGAGGGTGCCCGGCCGCTGACCGCGCTGCCGGATGTCCTGAGCGTCCGCCGTGGCGCCGCCCGGGTCGCGAGCGGCTCAGCGCTGGACCTCGGCGGGATCGCCAAGGGTTGGATGGCCGATCGGCTGTGCGAGGCACTCGGCCCGAGCGCGCTGGCGAACCTGGGTGGCGACCTCGGCGCCGTCGGTGCGGGGCCGGAAGGAAGTGGATGGCCGGTCGCCGTCGCCGGCACGACGCTGATGCTGCGCGGTCAGGGGGCTGCGACCAGCAGCGTACGGTGCAGGCGCTGGGGCGAGGTCCACCACCTCATCGATGCGCGCACGGGACTCCCTGCGCGCACCGGGCTGGAGGAGGTTTCCGTGGTCGCCGCCGGTGGGTTCGAGGCCGAGGTGGTCGCCAAGACCGCGCTGCTGGTCGGTCCGGAACTGGCGCCGGCATACTGCGCCGCCCACGCTCTGGCGTGGTCGTTGGGGGTGGCCCATGACGGTTGACCAGTTCCTGTGGGTGATGGCGCGGGTCGCGGGCTTGAGCTCATACGCATCCCTGGCCATCGCCGTCCTGACGGGCATAGCGCTGAGGACGGCGGTGCTGGATTGGCTGGGCAGCAACCGGGCCGTGCGCTCTCTCCATGAGTACACCACGGTGCTGTGGATTCCTCTCGCCGCTCTTCACGTCGCCGCCCTGCTGCTCGACGCCACGGCGCGCATCGGCCTGCTCGACGTCGTGGTGCCTTTCCACTCGAGCTACGGGACGGTAGGCATCGGCCTCGGCGCGCTGTCGCTGAACGTGTTGGTCGTGGTCACGGTGGCTGCTTTGTTGAGGCGGCGGATGAGCAGGGCGGCCTGGACATGGCTGCACCGGCTCGCTTACGTGGCGTTTGCCCTGATCTTCGTCCACGCGGTGCTGACCGGCACCGACTTCAGCGACCCCCTGGTTTCGGCCGTGACCTGGGCCGCGGCCGCAGCGCTGGCCGCCCTCGGCCTGGCCCGGGCGATCTGGGGCCGGTTACCCGCCTGAACGCTCGCGGGCCCACCCTCCTCCCGGTCCCACCCCCAACCGGCACGCCGCAGACAAGTCAAGCCCAATCGAAAAAGGACCGCAACCCAGCCTGTTAAGGCGCCCCGCTCGGGCGCAGGCCGATCACCCGCAACCTGAGCTGGTCCTCGGCGTCGAGCGCCGTGTCGATCTCCTTACGCTCTCGGTGCCAGCGTTCCATGGCCAGATCCAGCTGCGCCGACTGCAGCCGCGCGATCGCCACGTAAGCGCGAGGGCCGCCCTTGTTCAGGGCCCGCAGTCTGTGCTTGAGCCTCTGCCAGGGGCTGGCCAGGACGCTAACCTCGTCCGGGCGGATGGCGCCGAACCCGTCCGCAGCTTCCTTGCGAAGCTGGTCGAGCAGGTTCTGCCCCTCGAAACGCATGCCGAAGATGAGCAGCGCGATGATGGCCGCGGTGAACGGTCCGGTCATGATCAGCGTGCGCAGGTGGATTTCGACCAGGCCGAACACGTTGGTCTGGATGGGGAAGAAGGTCAACCAGGCGTCCCATGAGAAATGCGCTGCGACTGCGACGATGAAACCGCTGGCGATCGCAAATGCCTTCTGCCTCACGCGCGGCAGCTGTCGCGCGATGCCGATCCCTGCGCCGATGAAAGCGGTATACGTCGCGTGGCCGAAGAACAGGCCGAGCACCTGCCTTGCGTACCACTGGAAGCCAGCGGCGTAGCCGCCGATGCCTTCCGGCTGGAAGATCGCATAGAGGTTCGTCATGTACGTGATCGATTCCATGAAGTTAAAACCGAGCCCGACTGCGGCGCCGTAAACGATCCCGTCGACGACGTCGTCGAACTCGTCGCGCATGACGAGAAACAGAAGGACGACCGCGCTCCCCTTCGCCAGCTCCTCGAGCACGCCCGCCATGAACGCCGTCGATGCGTCGAGTCCTGGCCCGGGCACCAGGCTCCGCTGGGCGGTCGACTCCCAGATGGTCTCACCCCAGATGACGAGACTCGTGGCGACGATGGCCCCCCACGCAGCCGCGACCAGGACCAGCCGCCACGGTTCCTTCTCATTGCGGTCCATCCGGCGTACGACCAGCAGACCGAACCCGGTGGTCGGCAAGCACACCAGCACGCAGATGGCGGCCACTCCAGGGCCGGCCGACTGGGTGAATACGAACACGTCGATCAGTAGCAGCCACAGCAGCACCCCAAGCCCGATCAGGACACCCGCGCGAATCAGGTGCTTGCGGCGCATGGCGCGGTCGCGGCTGAAAGCCCGAACCAGGATGTACGTGCCGAGCGCGATCAGCGCGACGGCCAGCAAACCGTAAAGCGACGCGCGTCCCGGGATGCTGTCGAGGTACACGTAGTTGAGAAAAGAGCTCGCAACGAGTGCCACCACGATCACCGCAGCCACTGCGATCGCGATGCCATTGCGGCTTGGCCGCAGGCGCGGATGCGGATTCGCCGCCGGTGGCGTCGTGACGTTGATCACGTTCGCTGGACCAGCACCATGCGCCGGGCCAGGACCTCGACCGGGATCCCGTCCTGGATGCGCTCGACCACGAAGGTGTATCTGCCTGGAAGGCTGTGATGGAACCCGCTCGGCACGACCACGGGCACGACCTGACGGGCGGCGAGCTGCTGGGGCGTGCCCGGGCCGGCCCGGCCCACGACGTCTCCAAACGCGTCGTACCAGCGGGCATCGACGGTGATCCCGCCTGGCAGCGATGACCAATCCACGACCGCGGCGAACTGCTGCGTGCGCGCGAACTGGCCCTGGTCGGACCCGGACGTGGTGCTGGTCGCGGGATCGAAGAGGTAGACGCCCACGATCCGCGCTCTGGCCCCGCTGGCCTGGCCCGGTGGTTCGAAATGCACGAATTCGACCAGGCCGACGATCAGGATCAGGACGCCGACCGTGGCGAAAACCAGGACCGTGCGGTAAAGGGTGCGCACCTGGTCGTACGGGGCAGTGGGCAAGGCGGCGCTCAGTCGAATGGATTGGACGCGCGTTGTCAAGACAGGAAACATAGGAGGTATGTGCCGATGCCACAAAGCGCGTGGAGCGACAAGCGAGACGGCCAGTACGAGCACATCAAAGAAGGGCTGCTCGAACGCGGATCGGGTGAGGGCAAAGCCGAGGAGGTCGCGGCCCGCACCGTCAACAAGGAACGCGCGCGACACGGCGAGACCAAACAGGCCAGCCGGTCGTCCATCCAGGACATCTCATCCGGTCGTCGCGGTGGCCTTCGGTCTCACACAGGCTCGGCGGGCCGCACCTACGCGCAGCTTCGCAACGAAGCCCGCGCGCGAGGCATAAAGGGTCGCTCGACGATGAGAAAGGCCCAGCTGGAGAAAGCGCTCAGCCGCTGACGACTGCCGCGGCCGGATACTGGAAGATGCCTCGTGGGCTGGCAGTCCGCTACGCGGCGACGGTGACCTGCAGGAGCTGCGGGTGCTCCTTCTCGTCCGGGACAGGCTCGCCAGAAGCCACCAGGTCCTCCACGTACAGGGCGATCGCCTCCTGGGCGTGGGCGATGCACTCCTCGATCGTTTTACCCTGCGTGATGCAGCCGGGCAGGGCCGGCACGGTTACCGTGTACCCGCCTTCGGGGTCAGGGTCGACGACAATCGAGTAGGTACGCATTCGATCCTTAATTACAGCAGACCTCGGAACTGGTCGGCGTCGATTCCCGCCTGATCGAGGATCGACAGTAGCGTTTTCGGCTTGAGGATCGTGCCCGCGTGAACTGGCACGACGAGTCGCCCAGGTCGCGCCTCGTTTCGGAGGACGATATGGCTGCCGCGACGACGTGCCTCGCGCCAGCCGGCTCGCCGGAGTGCTCTCAGCGCGTCATCGCCTGTGACGCGCGGAAGGCGAGGCATTGGGCACGACGCTAACAGCCGCGGCCGCAGCTTTTGAACTGGAGTCGTTAAGACGGTCTGCTGTTGCAACGTGGGGTCTTAGATGCCGTACAGCAACGAGGACGCCACCACAAGTTCCAGCGCCGTCCCGTCGCGATTCCAACGCCGTGACTTCGATCTCGATTTGAGATCAGAGGCAGATCGTTGGTGCGGCGGAGAGGAGTTGAACCTCCACGTCCTTGCGGACACTAGCTCCTGAAACTAGCGCGTCTGCCATTCCGCCACCGCCGCTTTGCCGCCGGCGTGCGCAGTGCGCACGCGACGCGACGTCAAAGTATACCGAGCGCCTGCCGAGCCTCTAGCTCGTGATGAACAGGGTGTGCCAGGCGGCCTCGACGAGCTCCGGTGTCAGCTGGGGCCGGACGCCGCGGGCTGACGACACGTCGACGAGGCGCTCCAGCAGGTCGCGGGGGTGGTTTCCCCGGAGCGGCCGGCCGCTGTAGAGGCTCGAGATCATCTCGAGTGCGTTGGGGTCGGGCGGAATGGTCAGGCGGTCGCGCTCCCTTTCGAAGATGCGGCACCACATCTCCCACGTCGGGTCGGGCATAAACACTTTGTAAGCGAGGCGCCGCAGGTAGGCCTCGTCCAGCAGCTCCGCGGGCTTGAGGTTGGTCGACAGAGCGACCTGGGCGCGGAACGGGACCTCGACCTTCCGGCCGGTGGAGGACAAGTTCATGTAGTCGGTGTCCTGCTCCAGCGGGACGAGGAGGCGGTCCAGGATCTGCTTGGGCGAGACGCGCTGGCGGCCCAGGTCGTCGATGAGGAGCACGCCCCCGTTCGCCTTCACCTGCAGCGGCGCGGCGTACGTGCGGCTGCCCTCCTCCCAGGTGGGGTCGAACATATCGAGCTGGAACTCGCCGCCGACTTGCACGAGAGGTCGCGTCACACGGCGCCACCGCCGGTCCACGGGCTGCCGCGCCTCGAGGCGGTGGATCGAGCCGTCGAACACCGTCATCACCTCGCCGCCTCCGATGTCGAGCGCGACAGGGACGATGATCGGGCCGCCGAGCAGCGCCGGGATCCGCCTCGCGAGGGTGGTCTTGCCGTTGCCCGGCGCCCCGTAGATGAATATCGACGAGCGGGAGTTGACCGCGGCCCGCACCGCCTCCGTCACGCCCGGCGCGAGCTCGATCCCCGCCAGCGCGAGGTTGACCTTGACCAGGTCGAGCGTGCCCGGCTTGGCGGCCTCTGCGAGGACGGCCCTGTACTCCTGCATCGAAACCGGCGCCGGACCGGCGTACCGGGTGCTCGCCTCTGCGATCTGGTCGCTGCGGGCGCGGCCCTGGCGGGTCAGCGAGTAAGCCATCCGCTCGGGCAGAGGCCGGCCGAGCCATGGTCCCTGCTCTGCGGCAAGCCCCAATGCGTCGAGGAAGTTGACCCCGGTCAGCGACTTGAGGATCGGCTCCACGGCGACAAAGGGCAGGGCGAGCTGCTCCGCGACCTCGAACCCGGTGATCCGAGTCGTCGCCGCGGCGAGCCTGAGGATCATGCCCTCGATCAGCGTCCGGTTGATCTCCGGGGGAGGCGGGGGCTCGACCTCGTGGCTGGCGGTGGGCACCGCCGACGGCAGCGGTTGCGGCTCGTCGACGTGCTCCAGGATCGCTGTGAACAGCTTCTTGCCAAACCGGGCCCTGTCGGCGTGGTCGGGCGGCTCGCCCTCGCGCCGGCGGCTGATCCAGTCGGGGACCTCCTTGAACACGACCGTGTTGCCGATCAGGAGCTGAACCGTGTCGGGCTCGTCGGTCGCAACCCGGACTGCGATCCGGACCAGGTAGCCCTGGCTCTTGAGCGCGGCCCAGCTGCGCTCCCACGCCACCTCGCTGCGTCCCGACCAGGTCTGCCTGACCGTGCGGTCGCGCGCTAGGGTGATGTCTTTGCGGTTCTGGTAGCGACGGCGCACTAGCTCGGTGACGTCCTTGTCGATGTCCTCCGCGACGAGAGCGGCGAGGGGCAGCGCCCGGTCGTCGACCGCCGGGCGATTCTTGATCTCGAAGATCGTGTTCGCGGAGGGCGCCAGGGCGCGGATGACGCTGGCATGGCGGGGGCAGAACGGTGTGCGCTCGATGAACTGGATGTGGCGCCGGCACCACCAGCTCTTGCATTCGCGCCCGGTCAGATCCTTGTAGGCGCACGCCCAGCCGCGGCGCTCCTGGCAGTCGCTGTACGTGCACACCCCCGCCGGCTTGTGTCCATCGGTGCGCGGAGGAAGCGCCCTGGGCTGTTCCACCTCGTCCTCGACGGCCATCTCGTTCGAGATCGCCTCGACCGGAGGCTGTGCCACGCCTGGCTTGGGCATGTAGTGGAAAGCGCCCGAGAACTCCTCGCAGGTCTGGAAGCGCTGGCTGCGGTCCTTGGCGGTCGCCTTCCAGATGATCTCCATGATCGGGGAGGGGATGGCGGTCGACGCGCGCGGGCGGTCGAAGACCTGGGAGTGCAGGACGGCCGGGAGGGCGCCGGTGAAAGGCGGCTCCCCGTGCAGCAGCTCGTACAGGATCATCCCCAGCGAATAGATGTCGGCGGTCGCGTCGACGGGCTCGCCCTTGACCTGCTCAGGCGCCATGTAGGCGGGCGTGCCGACCATGCTGCCCGTTGCCGTGAGGCGGTGCTTGTCGTCGATCAGCTTCGAGATGCCGAAGTCGAGGATCTTGGTCTTGCCGCGGTTGGAGATGAGGATGTTGTCCGGCTTCAGGTCGCGGTGCACGATCTGGAAGTCGTGGGCCACGCCGACTGCCGAGAGGAGCTGCTGGATGAGGTCGATGGAGACGTCGACGCTGAACCGGCCGTACTCGTCCAGCCAGGACCGCATGGACCGCCCTTCGACCCATTCCATGACGATGAACAGGACCGGCCCATCCTCGTCGAAGTCGTACACGCGCACGATGCCGGGATGGTTCAGGCCGGCGACCGTCGCCGCCTCGCGGTGAAATCGCTGGCGGAAGCTCGTATCGCTCGAGTACTGCTCCGCCAGCACCTTGATCGCCACCGGAATCTCGAGCCGGGGATGGGTCGAGCGATAGACCACGCCCATCGCCCCTCGGCCGAGCTCGGCTTCGATCGGATAGCGCCCTAACTGTGTCGTGCTCACCTTTTGGTCCGTGGGCTAGTCAGTATGCCGCACGGTGCGCGGCAATCTCCCCGATCCGGCTTTTCGGTTCCGGGAGGGGTCGGACCTAGGTGAAGACCGTCAGCGGCAGGTAGAACGAGACCCCGAAGTTCGGTTGGTCCACGATCTGGCTGATCCGTAGATCCCCAGCCAGGCTGCACAGGATGTAGGCGTCTTCGCGGCTCAGCCCGTGGTCGGCGCTCAGCCAGGAGATCGTGTCTCGGACGGCGTTCCGGGCGTTCTCCATCAGGTCCGGCCCCAGCGCGCAGACGGCGTGGTAGCCCGCTGCGTCGCTGCGCGGCTGAAGGGGCGCCGCCGGGGTGACGAAGTGGTAGCTCCAGGGTCGCAAGGCCCCGCCCTTGACGACGTTGAACCGGAGCGAGAACGTCATCGGGCATTCGATCCCGGTAACGCATACCTCGCCGTCTCCCTGCGCGGCGTGGCAGTCGCCGGCGGAGAACATGGCCCCAGGCACGTAGACCGGCAGGTAGAGCTTGGTGCCCGCCGTCAGGTGGCGGGTGTCGATGTTGCCTGCTCCTTTGGTCGGCGGCAGGACCTCGTGCGGCCCCGGCTCGTCGGTGGCCACGCCCATCGTGCCGCAGAACGGCACGATCGGGATGTGGATGTCGTGACGGAGCTCGGCAGACGTGCGGTCGCCCAGCTCGAAGTAGCGCACGTACGGGTCGGGGAAGTCCGAGGCCAAAAGACCCAGGCCGGGCAGCAGCGCCGCCCAACCCCAAGCGCCAGGCTTGAGCTCGAGGACCTCCACCTCGAGCGCGTCGCCCGGCTCGGCGCCGTGGACGAACACCGGCCCGCCAAGCGGGTACAGGCGGTTGAAATCTAGGGCCGCTAGCTTGGAGACCGGGTCACCGTTGTGGAGCTGGCCCGCGGTGACCTCCTCCGCTTCGATGTGGACGATGTCGCCGGGCTCGATCTCGACCGCGGGCTTCAGCGAGTTGTCCCACTTGAAATGGTGCGTTTCTCGTGCGATCGCGTGCTCGCGCACGCCTGCTTTCGCCATCACTGCCTCACCGCTGGCGCGGCCTTTTCTTCGATCGGGACGGCGCTCGCCCTCAGCACCTTCTTGTCGAACTTGCCCACCGAGGTCTTCGGCACCTCATCGATGAACCTGATCTCGTCGGGCAGCCACCACTTCGCAACCTTGTCTTTCAAGAAGTCGAGCACCTCCTCCTGTGTGACCTGGCCTTTGAACTCTGGTTTGGGCACCGCGTAGGCGACGGGCCGCTCGTCCCATTTGGGGTGCGGGACGCCGATCACAGCCGCTTCCATGATCTTGGGGTGGGCCATGATCGCATTCTCGAGCTCGACCGACGAGATCCACTCGCCGCCGGACTTGATGACGTCTTTGGTGCGGTCGACGATCTGGATGTAGCCCTCGGGCGTGATCTTGGCCACGTCGCCGGTGCGGAACCACTCGTCCTCGGTGAGCTTGCCCGGGTCGTAGCCGTTGTGGTAGCCGCGGGCGATCCACGGCCCGCGCACCTGGATCTCGCCGAACGCCACGCCGTCCCACGGTAGCTCCTGTCCGGTGGCCGGGTCGGAGATGCGGACCTCGACCCCGGGGGCGATGACTCCCTGGCTCAGGCGGCGGTCCAGCTCGTCCTCGGGCTTCGTCCCAGAGTTAGCTCGCGCCACGCTGCCCAGTGGCGAAGTCTCGGTCATCCCCCAGGCGTGGAGCATGCGCAGCCCCAGCGCGTCCATCGACTCCATAAGAGCGCGCGGGATCGCCGAGCCGCCGCAGATCACTGTGTGTACCTTGGGCAGCCGCTTGCCGGACTCCTTCAGGTAGGCCGCCGTGTTGATCCAGATCGTGGGGACGCCGGCTAGGACGGTCGCGTCCTCTTGCTCCGCGAGCTCGACGATCGAGCGGGCGTCGCCCATGAACCGGTCGGGGAAGAGGACCTTCGATCCGGCCATGCCGCACGCGTAAGGGAGGCCCCAGCTGTTGGCGTGGAACATGGGCACGATCGGCAGGACGACGTCACGCTCGGTGATCGCGAGGCTCTCGGTCTGCAGGACCCCCATGGTGTGCAGGTATTGCGAGCGGTGGGAGTAGACGACGCCCTTCGGGTTGCCGGTGGTCCCCGACGTGTAGCACATGGCCGCGGCCATCCTCTCGGAGAGCTTGGGCCAGGGGTAGCTGCTGCTCTCGGCCGCCAGCAGGGTCTCGTAATCGAGCATCTCGCCGACGCCCTCAACGGTGTGCGAGGGGGCCGGCGTGTCTGTCACCAGGACCATCTGCTCGATAGAGGGGATTTTGCCGACCAGGGGCTTCAGGAGCGGAATCAGGGCCTGATCGACAAATAAAACCTTGTCTTCCGCGTCATTGATGATGAATTCAAGATGCTGAGGGAACAGACGAAGGTTGAGCGTATGGAGCACGGCGCCCATGCAGGGCACGGCGTAGTAGAGCTCGAGGTGGCGAGAATTGTTGAAGGCCAGGGTGGCCACCCGGTCCCCGGGTTTGACCCCGAGGCGCTTCAGCGCACCAGCCAGACGGTTGATGCGGGAGACCATCTCGCCGTTGGTGATGCGATGGAGCCCGCCTTCCCTCTTGGTCACGACCTCTTTCCTGTGGTGCAGTCGCTCCAGCCTCCACAGCACGTGCTGAAGACTGAGCTCGTAGTCCTGCATCAAGCCTTCCACGGCCTATACCTCCAGCTCTCGTTCGTGAAGAAAAGGGTTTAAAAGGTCGATGGTAAGCCCGCCGGGCGTAGCATGCACACCCATGGTTTCTCGAGGTCGAGCCGACCTCCACATGCACACGACCGTCAGCGACGGCTGGCCAACCCCCATCGAGCTGGTCGACCATGCTCGGCATGCCGGCCTCGATGTCATCGCGGTCACCGACCACGATTCGATCGAGGGCGCGCTGCGGGCTGCCGACCACGCTTCGAAGAGGTCGAGGCTCCACGTCATCGTCGGCGAGGAGGTCTCCAGTCGTGACGGGCATATCGTCGGGCTCTTCCTGGAGCGCAGGATCCGGCCGGGGTTGTCGGCCGCGGCGACGGTGCACGCGATCCACGAACAGGGCGGAATGGCCTTCGCAGCGCACCCGTTCTGGCGCACGCAGCGCGGGGCGAGCACCAGCCCCGTGCACGGTGTTGGCTGGCTCGCAGCCGAGCTCGACTTCGACGCGATCGAGGTAGAGAACGGGACGCCAGGCTTCTACGTCTTCAACCAGCTCGCCCACCGGCTGCAGATGGGCGCCGGCTCCTCGGAGGTCGGCGGCTCGGACGCCCACATCCTCGATGCGGTCGGCCGCGCCTTCACAGAGTTCCCTGGCAAGACTCCCGAAGCGCTGCGCAAGGCCATCGCTGGCGGCACGACCGTCGCCCGGCGCAACCGTTACCGCGCGGTCGGGCTGGTCCGCTATGCGGCCTGGGGATTGAACCACCAGCGATACGCCGTCGGCTAACGGCGCGGGTGAGGACACAAGTCCTACCCCGCTGGACCCCCTCCTGGTGGCGACGCAACGATTGGCAAGAATGGCTTGACGCGCCGCATCACATCGCCCGTTCGGCTACTTCCTGGATGACGCGCGGCAAGGCGCTTGTGCCCGTCTTTGAGTTCGAGAACCACACGCCCAACACTGGACGTGGTTGAGGCCCAGTGCTATTTGGTTTGCCGGCGTTCGCGATAAGGCGGCGCCTGAAGTGCAAAACCTAGAATTAGCCTTCCGATAGCGCGGTGCGCCTTAGGCGCGTTCTCAAACCCGCCCGCTTAGCTCAGTGGACCAGAGCATCTGTCTTCGGAACAGAGGGTCGGGGGTTCGAATCCCTCAGCGGGCACCAGTTGTCCTGTCTCAAGACATCGTGCAGGCCTGTTGCAAGACATTGTGCAGCGGCCAGCGTCCGCCGAGTCCGTAGTAATTGCTTGTCGGGTCGAGGGTGAGAGCTCGAAGTAGTTCGCCATCCTCGGTGATGACCCGGCCGTTTGGGCCGGCGACGGGGAGACGCACCTTGCGGTTCTTGTTGGCCACGCCGACGGGGATGTGACAGCGGGCGGCCCACGCATGCGGTCGAGGCGATCCCTGCG
>DATITA010000182.1:0-95089 GCA_035468355.1 Candidatus Dormiibacterota bacterium | reverse complement strand
CTCGACGGGATAGGCCATCAAGAACTCGCCGGGCTGGGCGAATGGCGGGACAGAAGTCAGGTAGCGGCTGCGCTCGTGGCAGTTCTCGTGGATGATCTTGAGCCCGCCCTGCACCTGGGAATCGTCGACGCCGATCAGAAGCGTCACGTTGCCCTGCTGCAGGAAGCCGCCGCTGGACGAGATTCGTGTGGAGCTCATGCCCGCCTCGGCGAGGGCAGCCACCGTGCGCTGAGCGTCCTCGCTCTGCACGACCGCGATGACGAGCTTCACGCGCGCTCTCCGATCAGCGGCTCCAGGCGCTCGCGCACGGCAAGGTGGATCTTGTCGCGCGAGCCCGTCGCGTCGAGGCGCACGAACCTGCCGGGCTCGGCGGCGGCCAGCCGCTGGTACTCCGCGGCGACCTTGCGGTGGAACTCGATCGACTCCTGTTCCATCCGGTCCTTGGTCTTACCGGCGCTCTCGTGTCGCCCCAGCCCGGTCTCGACGGGGCCTTCGAGGAGAAAGGTCACGTCGGGGCGAGGGAACGTGTTGGGCCAGCTGCTGGGCACCCCGCGCGCACCGCCCTGGTAGGCGAGCGTCGAATCGTGGTAGCGATCTGCGACCACGATCTTCCCCCCAGCGAGCGCCGGGCCGATCACCTCTGAGATCAGCTGGCGGCGGGCCGCCATGAAGAGGTACATCTCGGCCTCCGCGTCGATCTCCAGGCCTGCGAACAGGACGACTTCCCGGATGCGCTCACCGAGCTCGGTCCCGCCCGGCTCTCGGACGACCACCGGGTCGCGATCCGCGAGCCATTCGCTCAGCAGCTCGACCTGCGTCGTCTTGCCGGAGCCCTCGGTGCCCTCGAACGTGATGAAGAGGCCGTGCGCCATCGGTGAGCCGACAGTCTAGAGGCCGAGCCTCTACGCCGGGTCTTCCGGAGAGTGTGTGATCCGAAGCCTGCGCTGGGGTTCCTTGCCCGTGCTTCGCGCCGACAGCTCGTTCTCGGCGACCAGCTGGTGCTGCAGACGTCGCAGGTAGGCGTTTTGCGGGGAGATCTCGACTGGACGCAGCGTGGTCTTCACGGTCTTGATCGCCGCCGCAGCTTCGGCCAACGCGCGCGCCGTGGCATCGTCCTGCCGGTCGACTCCGTAGATGCGCGTCAGGGCATCGCGCACCTGCGTCACCGAGTTGCTCTTGAGGATGTGGATGGGCAGGCCCCTGCTCTCCGCCTGGCGCAGGCTGTCGGGTCTGCGCCGGTAGTGGTTCTTCAGGGTCAGCACCGCACCGGCTCCGTCGAGATTGCCCAGCACCTTCACCGGCAGCTCTAGCTCGCGAATGGTTTGCTCGACGTGGTGGCGGCTCACCCCGTACGGAAATATCCCCAGCGGCTTGTTCGACGCAGTCGATGCGGGCGGCGGCTCCGCGGCGACCACGACGGGGACGTCCACGTTGGAGATGACGCGCCCGTCGCGCGTGCGCACTCGTATCTTCGGGCTGAGCAGCGGTCCGCGCAGCGCCGTGTCGACCACTTCGGCAAGCGGCATGTGGATCGCCACCCGGTCGCGGTCCTGGATCTCCACCAGCACGTCGAAGGTGGGCGGCGCCTTGCGCTCGAGCACCGATTTCTGCGTGCCGCGGCGGCGAGCCTCCTCGTCCGACAAGGTCACGCTCTGGATGCCGCCGAGCAGGTCGTTGAGGGTCGGGTTGACCAGCAGGTTTTCGAGCGTCTGGCCGTGCGCCGTAGCGATGAGCTGCACCCCGCGCTCCGCGATGGTGCGCGCGGCGGCCGCCTCGAGCTCCGTCCCGATCTCGTCGATGACGATCACCTCGGGCATGTGGTTCTCGACCGCCTCGATCATCACCGCATGCTGCAGCGGCGGCGTGCGGACCTGCATGCGCCGGGCGCGGCCGATGCCCGGGTGTGGGATGTCACCGTCGCCACCGATCTCGTTCGACGTGTCGACGATGACGACGCGCTTGCGCAGCTCGTCCGCGAGCAGCCTCGCGCACTCCCGAAGCATGGTCGTCTTGCCGATCCCCGGCCGGCCGAGCAGCAGGATGCTCTGGCCGCTGACGACGATGTCCCGGATGATCTCGCCGGTCCCCGTCACGGAGCGGCCCACGCGCATCGTCAGGCCGGTGATGCGGCCCGAGCGGTTGCGAATGGCTGAGACTCGGTGCAGCGTCCGTTCGATGCCCGCGCGGTTGTCATCGCCGAACTGCCCGACGTTGTTGGCTACGTGCTCTAGGTCCGACCCCGTGACCGGGTGGTCAGCGAGCAGGATCTCGCGCCCCGGCACGCGGGCCGACGGCTCGCGCCCGAGATCCAGGACGATCTCCAGCAGCTCGGTCGGCTCGATGCGCTCGTGCAGAGCGCGCGCCAGGTCGGGTGGAAGCGCTCGAGCCAGAAGCTCGACCTCTGCGTCCCATTTGGACAAGGCAGGCGTGGGACGAGGTTCCGCGTTCATCCGAACGAGGGCACCAGTCCCTTTTCGCGCACCGGCACCCGGACCGCCAGTTCTCTGACCAGCAGCAGCTGCGTGAGCAGGACGCTGAACCCACGCCCGCGAAGGGCGTCGATCATGTGCGCATCATAGTGACGCAGGCTCGACCAGGCCGGGGCCTCCGAGTCGCGGAGCAGCGACAGACCGAAGTCGGCGAGCTCGCCGGGCAGCGGCTGCTCCGGCAGAGCCATGAACTCGAGCGTGTCAGGCCGGGTCCCCGAGCCCCGGTCGACTTTGACCCAGCCCGTCACCTCCACGCGGTCGACCACCAGCTCCTGCTTGTCGGACCCGCGCGCGCTGAGGCGGCCGGTCCACCCGCCGCCGTGCATCGCCCTCCATTCGCGATAGGTCGGCGCCTCGAGCTGAGACACCCCCTGCGGGGTCACCTTCCGATAGAGCTGGTACAGCATGCGGTTGTCGCCTCGCTTGGCCGGACGCAGGCCCTCGGGAAACTGCTCCGCCCGCATCACCGGCTTGTCCGCGTAGACGACCACCTCGGTGGCGTACTGGCGGAAGCCCCGCAGCCGGAAGGCGGGCAGCAGCGGGTCGCGCTCCGGCAGCCTCACGAACAGGCGCAGCGCCCCACGCTCGAGAGCCTGGTTGCAGAGATGCTCGACCAGCGCAGGCGCGACCTCCTCGGAGTCGGATCCATCCGCCACCTGCAGGTTCAGCACCTGGAGCACGCGCGCGCGCCGCAGGTCGAAGCCCAGCGGTTCGCCGGAGGCTTGGATGAAACCGACGACCTTGCCGCCGTCTTCGGCCACGTACATGAGCGTCTCCTGCGACAGCGGCAACAGCGCGGAGAGCGTCGAGCTGAGCAGCGACCACAGGCGCGCGGCGGGCGACGCGGCCTCGCTCAGCCGGAGGTCCGACGACCGGTGCATTTCTTCGATTCGCGCCAGGTCGAGCAGCCCGGCAGCCCTGACCTTCATCTGGATGCCGCCATGCGGATGAAGTCGCGGTGCAGGCGAAGGTCAGCAGTGAGCTCTGGATGGAAGGACAGGGCGAGGATGCGGCCCTGGCGAACTGCGACCGCGTGGCCGTCGTGGGTGGCGATCACCTGCGTCGCGCCTGTCGACTCCACCAGAGGCGCCCGGATGAACACTCCGGGAAACGGCCCGCCGTCAAGACCCTTGACGTCGAGCGCGGCCTCGAAGCTGTCGACCTGCCGGCCATAACCGTTGCGACGCACCGCCAGGTCGAGCAGGCCCATTCCCGTCTGCTCCGCCATTCCGTCCGTGATGTCGCGGGCGAGCAAGATCATCCCGGCACAGGTGGCCAGCGTAGCGAGCCCGCCCCGAATGGTGTCCCGGAGCGGCCCGAGCAGGCCGACTCGCTCCATCAGCATCGTCATGGTCGTGCTCTCGCCTCCCGGGATCACGATCCCGACCAGGCCCTTCAGGTCCTCGGCCGTGCGCACGAGCCGCGTCCTCGCCCCGGAGGCCTCGAGCGCCCGCACGTGCTCGACAAAAGCACCCTGCATCGCGAGGACCCCGATGAGAGGCTTCAATGAGGACTCCCGGCTCCTGGTCCGGGGAGAGCTACCAGCCTCTGGCAGCGAGAAGCTCGTCCTTGGGGATGGCCGGGATCTCGAGACCGTGCATCGCCTTCCCCAAACCTGCGGAGACCTCGGCGAGGACCTCCGGCTTGTCGAAGTACGTGGTGGCCGCCACGATCGCCTTGGCGCGCTTCAAGGGGTCCTCGCTCTTGAAGATGCCGGAGCCGACGAACACCCCGTCGACGCCGAGCTGCATCATCAGCGCCGCGTCGGCGGGAGTCGCAATTCCTCCCGCGGCGAAGTTGACCACGGGCAGCCGGCCGAGCTTCTGGCATTCGACCAGCACCTCGACGGGAGCTCCGAGCAGCTTGGCCTCGCGCACGAGCTCGGCGTGGTTCATTCCGTGGAGCTTGCGGATGCCCGCGTTGACCGCTCGGGCGTGGCGCACAGCCTCGACGACGTTGCCGGTGCCCGCTTCGCCCTTGGTCCGGATCATCGCGGCGCCCTCGGAGATACGGCGTGCGGCCTCTCCGAGGTCGCGGCAGCCGCAGACGAACGGCACCTGGAAGGGGTGCTTGTCGATATGGTTCTCCTCGTCGGCCGGCGTCAGCACTTCAGACTCGTCGATGTAGTCGATGCCGAGCTGCTGGAGGATCTGAGCCTCGACGAAGTGGCCGATACGGCACTTCGCCATGACCGGGATCGTGACGGCTTCCATGATCGAGCGGATGAGCTCGGGGTCGGACATGCGCGCAACCCCGCCTTCCTTGCGGATGTCGGCCGGCACGCGCTCGAGCGCCATCACCGCGCACGCGCCCGCCTCCTGGGCGAGCCTGGCGTGCTCAGCCGTGACGACGTCCATGATGACGCCGCCTTTGAGCATTTGCGCCAAGCCGGCCTTGACCTTGAAGGAGCCCTTCACCGACCCGTTTCCATTACGCGAACCGTTGCGTTCGGCCACGTCCGGAATTCTACGCCGGGGTTTGCCGGGGCCAAAGCACCACTGATCGACAAATGCCTTCCGGAGCCCCTGGCGGTGCCAGGCCGTCCTCCTTCAGGATCTCCTAGAGCCTTTCCAGGACCAGCGTGCGCTTGGAGGAGTACTCCTGGTCGGACAGGAGCCCATCGCGGTGAAGGCGTGTCAGCATGTCCATCTCCTCGAGCACGTCCAGAAGAGGCGCCATGGTGCGGCGGGCGAGGTAGGCCTGAGAGGCGGTGCCGGCGTCCTCGCCGCGGGCGTCGAACTCGCGAATGAAGAAGAGCGCCTTGACGGCGGAGAACGGGATGCCGAGCTTGCGGATCGGGCTGTCGGTCTGCTCGGCGTGCAGGTGGAGGACGACGCCGTAGCGATGTCGTTCCAGCGTGCCATCGAGGTGGCCGCGAAGCACCTCCCCGTCGAGGAAGCGGATCGCCACCTTGCGGGTGGGCGTATCGGCCAGGTCCTTATCGCGCGGAAGCTCGACCCACTTGACCGCGGTGAGTGGGATCCAGGCCGTCTCGTTGTTCTCCAGGCCGCCGGCATCGTCGACGTCGACCAGGAAGTCGGGTTCGTCGAAATCGAGGTCGCGCGCCAGCCCTTCGAGCGTCTCGTCGTCGAAGAAGCGAACGACTACCTTGGCCATTTCACACCTACTGTACTAACCGTCATTGGTCGACTCTCCTGCGAGGATCCGGCGGATCCGGAGGCTTGGCTTTGGGCTCGCCGGCGGCCTTGGTCCGCCGCCGCCCGATCTTGCGGGCGCATTTGACGCAAACCGCGATGTGGTTCCGGACCGCCTCGGCCTGCGGCCGCCTGAGCTTACCCGCCAGGTACGGGGCCAGCAGCGGCAGCGCCTCCTCGTGCGTGATCTCGCCCTCGGACTCCGCGGCGAGGAACTCCTCCTTGAAACGAAGCCGGGCTCGGTAAAGCAGCGTCTCAACGGCGCTTTCGGACATTTTGAGCGTCTGGGCGATTTGCCGGTAGCTCATGTCCTGGAGCTCCCGTAGGGTGAGGACGAGCCGGTACTTCTCGGGGAGCCGCTGCGCCACCTGCCAGACCTGCCGCCGGGTCTCGTTCGATTCCTGCACCTGCACCGGGTCAAATCCTCGCGCAGTGGAAGGGAGGCTCGCCATGAGCTCGGTTTCATCCTCGTCGGTGCCGCCATCCGCGCGGAGGTCGCGCTGGCGGCGCCGCAGCTCGTCGAAGCAGAGGTTGCGAGCCACCGTGTGCACCCAGCCGCCGAAGTTGAACGAGTCGTCGACCCGGTCCATCATCTTCAGCGCCTTCATGAACGTCTCCTGCGCTATGTCTTCGGCCAGCAGCGCATCGCCCAGCTTGCGCCGGACCAGCCTGAAGATCGACGCGACGTACCGCCGGTGCAGCTCTTCGAAGGCGTGCCTGTCGCCACTGCGGTAAGCCCTGACCAGCTCGACGTCCGTGGGGTCGAGCCCGGTCTTGGCCTCCGGCTCCGTACCTTCTACGTCCATGGGTGCGAGCGGCAGGCTACTACGGCGGCCCGGGTCAGCACGCGATCTGCCTCGAGCGGAGACTCGTTTTGATCTTGACCTTCCTCCCTCAGCGTCACGACGGAGGTGACGCCCAACCTGCTCAACGCCTCCCAGCCGTGGCCCTTGCTGCCCGCCAGAAGCAGCACCGGGACGCCGGCCGCCTGCGCCCTCCTCGCCACCTCGCCGGGGGCCTTGCCGTAGGCGGTCTGCTCGTCCGCCCGACCCTCGCCGGTGATCACCAGCGACGCCCCCTTCAGCGCCTCGTCGAAGCCCGCTGCGTCGACCACGAGAGGCGCTCCAGCCACCAGCTCTGCGCCGAGGAACGCGATGAGGCCGGCCCCGGCGCCTCCGGCCGCCCCAGCGCCGGGCACGTCTGAGACCTTCTTTCCAAGGTCTCGCTCGATCACCTCAGAAAGCCGGGCCAGCGCCGCATCGAGCTCGAGGATCATCTCCGGGCCGGCGCCCTTTTGGGGCCCGTACACGGCGCTGGCGCCCAGCGGACCGGTGAGGGGGTTGGTCACGTCGCACGCCACCCGGACGCCGACCGACCGCCAGGCCCGCTGAAAGCCCGATGCATCGATCGTCCACAGGCGCGCCAGGGCGGCCCCGCCACGCTCGAGGTCGTGACCCCCGGCGTCGAGCAGCCGGTAACCCAGCGCCTGGGCCATGCCCGCCCCTCCGTCGTTGGTGGCCGAGCCGCCGATGCCTGCGATCACCGCGGCGACCCCGGCGTCCTTGGCGGCGCCGAGCAGCTGGCCGAAGCCATACGTGGTCGCACGCATGGGGTCGCGTCGCTCAGGAGGGATGAGCGCCAGCCCGCTGGCCGACGCCAGCTCGACGATGGCCGTCCTCCCCGAGTCGACGAGGCCGAACACCGCCTCGACCGGATCGCCCAGGGGACCGTCGACTCGCACGGCGCGGAACTCGCCGTGGAGCGCCGTGACCAGGGCCTCGGCCGTGCCGTCGCCGCCGTCCGCGACAGGGACCTCGACGATCTCAGCTTCGGGGAAGACCTCGCGGACGCCGCGCGATATGGCGGCGGCGGCCTGGGCCGCGGTGAGGGTGCCCTTGAAGGCGTTGGGCGCTACGACTATCTTCATCGCCGCCAATGATGCCGAGGACGGAGCGCTAGTAGACGGGGAGGCTCCAGTCCCTGTACTTCTGCACGTCGCCGCGCACGGCTCCGAAGTAGATGTTCTGGAGCTCCTGCGTGAACTCGCCCACCTTGCCGTTTCCGATCGCCCTTCGGTCGACCTCGATCACGGGCGAGACCTGCGCGCCGGTCCCACACAGGAACAGCTCGTCGCAGGTGTAGAGCTCAGTGCGGTCGATGCTGCGCTCGATCATCGGGAGTCCCAGCTCTTCCTTGATGATCTTCATCATCAGCTTGCGCGTGATGCCTTCGAGGATGTCGTCGGTCACCGGAGGCGTGACGAAGACGCCGTCCTTGTACATGAACAGGTTCTCGGCCGAGCCCTCGGAAACGTGGCCCTCGATCGACAGCACGATCGCCTCGTCGAATCCGCTTTCGACGGCCTCGGACTTCGCGAGGGCCGACTGCGCGTAAGACCCTGTGATCTTCGCCCGCGCCGGCAGCGCCTGGTCGGGGACCCGCCGCCAGCTGCTGACCATGCAGCGGATGCCTGCCTCGACCTCGACGTAGTTGCCGAACGGGATTGCATAGATGAAGAAGCCGTGCTCGAGGTTGTGCAGGCGCACGCCGATCTCCTCGCTCGAGGTGTACAGGAGAGGCCTCACGTACACGTCCGACTTGAACTCGTTTCGCCGCAGCAGCTCGATCGTGAAGTTGACGAGCTCCTCCGTGGAGTAAGGAAGCTTCATCCGCATCACGTTGGCCGACCGCTTCATGCGCTCGTAGTGGGCGACCGGCTCGAGTAGGAACAGCTGCTCCTGCTTGGTGTTCCAGTAAGCCCGAATGCCCTCGAACACCCCCGTTCCGTAATGGAGCGCGTGAGTCATGAGACCCAGCCTCACGTCGTTGTATCGGGCGAAATCCCCTTCGTAGAAGACCCACGTGTTGGGATGCACCACAGGCTTTTTGGCAGCTGTCTTCGGCTTCGTATCCACACCCATCTCGATTTAAGTCTATGCCGTGGCCAGGCGCCCGACCTGACCCAATCGGCCCCTAGCCTTACGACCTTCAGTCGTCACGGTCAGCAGCGAGGGCCCGGCTTCTGTTATGAATCCGGACGTGAGCGTTTACGGGATCATCGCCGACCTCCGGCGAGAGCATCCGACACCCGCCGCCATGCAGACGCTGGACATGGTGATGGCCGAGCTCGGCCGGACCCGGGACAACCTCAAGGAGGCTGCCGGACGGCTCGAGGCCCAGGCCCTGCCCCCGGGCGGCAAGGCGGTGCTCGAGGAGCTCGTCCAGCGGGCGCGCACGGACGGCGTGTATGACCTCGACTACGGGCCGGACCCATACGACCGGGCGGCGGTCGAACCCCTGGACGAAGGAACGGCGGGGATCGGCGCCCTGCTGGCGCTGTCGTCGGTGGTCGGCATCGCGCTGGCGGTCGCAGCAGTGGTCGTAGGCCTGAACGCGATCTTCAACCAGGCCAGTGGCTGAGTCCTCCTTCGATGTCGTCTCGGAGTTCGACGCCGCCGAGCTGACGAACTCGCTGGACCAGGCCAGGCGCGAGGTCGCGACGCGCTATGACTTCAAAGACACCCAGACGGCATACGACCATCGCGGCGACGTGATCGTGATCGAATCGGCGAGCGAGGAGCGCGCCCGCGCGGCTCTCCAGGTCCTGCGAGAGAAGGCCGCTCGGCGCCAGCTGTCGCCCAAGCTCTTCCAGGCCGGCGACCCGAAAACCATCGGCAAAGGCCGCGGCCAGATCGAGGTCCAGTTGAACGCGGGCATCACCGAGGACATCGCTCGAGATCTTCGCAAGCGCATCCAGAACGTCAGCCCCAAGGTCCAAGTCCGCATCCAGGGCGACCAGCTGCGGGTCGTCGGCAAGGACAAGGACACGCTCCAGCTCGTGATCAAAGCGCTGCGCGAAGCCGATGACATCCCAGTGCCCCTGCAGTTCACCAACTATCGCTAGAAAGCGCTGGGGCGCTCGATGAGCAGCGCCGAGATCGTCCCGGCCATCGACATCCTCCAGGGCAAGTGCGTCCGCCTGCTGCGCGGAGACTACGAGAAGGTCACCGTTTACGCCGAAGATCCGCTCGAGGTGGCGGATATCTTCGAAGCCGCCGGCGCTCAGCGCGCGCACGTCGTCGACCTTGACGCGGCCAGGGGCTCCGGCGACAACACGAGCGTGATCGCAACCATGCTGAGGCGCTCCACCCTCAAGCTCCAGGTTGCGGGCGGCGTGCGCAGCGCGGATAGGGTCAGCATCCTGGTCGAGGCGGGGGCCCGCCGCGTGGTGATGGGGACGGCGGCGGTGCGCGACCCTCGGCTCCTGGAGCGATGCGCCCGCGAGCATCCCGGCGTCGTCGTCGCGGCGCTCGACGTGATCTACAACCAGCCCGCGGTTAGCGGCTGGACCGAGACGGAGCCCGTGATGATCGGCTCCCTCCTCGGACGCTGGGACCGCTTGCCGCTCGGCTCCATCATCCTCACGTGCATCGACCGCGACGGCACCATGGCGGGCCCGGACCTCGACACGCTGGCCAAAGTCCGCCGGATGACGGGCCTGGAGCTGCAGTATTCGGGCGGTGTTTCCTCGCTCGACGACATCGTCAAGGTCACGGCCGCGGGAGCGCAAGCGGTGATCCTCGGCAAGGCTCTTTACGAGAATCGGTTCACGCTGGAGCAGGCGCTCGCCCTGTGAAGCTGGCCTCCCTTGTCGCGGCGATGTTGCTGCTGCTGGCCGCCTGCGGCGGCCGCGACGTGCCGGACGACCAGGGCCTCCACAGGGCCATCGCCAACGACGCCAGCGGGACCGAAGTGACGTTCAACGCGACCGTCCTCAGCAACCCGGTAGAGTCCGGCGGCCACGAGCGCTTCGAGGTCAAGGCGCCCACGGGCGAAACCCTGGAGATCGACCACAACACGACCCTGGCCCAATCCGTGCCGCTGCGCTCCGGCGACCAGGTGATCATCCATGGCCAGCTCTACATCGACCCCGGACCGCACGTCGGCGTGCACTGCACCCACGCCGCAACCTCGGGCGGCTGCCCTTACCCGGGTTGGATCGAGTTCGCCAACAACTACTACGAGTAGATTTACAGGCGGAGATGCCGATCCGTCAGTTCCTGCGCAACCTGGCCGCCGGGCACCACGGGCCCCTGGATCGAGTTCGCATGGTGGCGGGCAACCTGGCGCGGCGCAACCCAGTCAAGAAAGCGACATGCTGCGGGCATTACGGGGACCCCGGTTGTTGAATGACCAAAGCCGAGGCCCGTGCGGCCGGACTGATGTGAACCGAAACCTCTAAGACTTTGCTTTGGTCTTGCGGGCGACCTTCCAGGCCGTCGCCTGGGCGACCGGCCGCACCACGATCTCGTCGATGTCCACGTGCGGGGGCCGGGTGACTGCGAACAACACGCACTCCGCGACGTCTTCGGCGGTCAGCGGTTTTAGCCCTTCGTACACGGACTTCGCGGCTTTGCGGTCGCCGTGGAACCGGACCAGGCTGAACTCCGTCTCGACGAGACCGGGCGCCACCTCAGTCACCCGGATCGGCTCGCCGTTCAGCTCCAGGCGCAGCGTCCGAGACATCGCGCGCACCGCATGCTTGACGGCCGTGTAACCCGCGCCGCCGACGTAAGTCTCGAAGCCGGCGATCGAGCCGATGTTGACGATGTGGCCGTGGCGCGACTTGCGGAGCAGCGGCAGGCACGCGCGCGTCATGAACATCAGTCCCAGCACATTGACCTTCCACATGCCGATCCACTCTTCGTCCACGGCATGCGCGATGGGGTTGAGGCCGAGCGCTCCCCCGGCGTTGTTGACCAGGATGTCGATGCGCCCGAATCGCTTGGCAACTGTGCTCACGAAGGCGGCGACGCTCTTCGGTTCGGTGACGTCCAGCAGCAGGGCCAGGCCCTCCTCTCCCGCGACCCGCTGCAGCCGTTCGAGGCGTCGCGCCCCGACGACGATCCGGTATCCATGGCGCCCCAGGGCGACCGCCGTGGCGGCTCCGATCCCAGACGACGCGCCCGTGATGACGGCGACCGGCGCACCCTTGTTCGTGGCCAAAACTGCACCCCTTAATGACGATTTCGACGCCGTCAAAGCGTACGCTAGGAAAAAGTGCTGGAATTCTTGGTCGCCGTCGTTGTCGGCCTGCTGGTCGTGGCCGGCATCGTCGTGATGATCGGCCCCAATCTTAGAATCGCGTTGCGCCGGGTTCGAGCGCTGGCCATCCCCACCAGGGTGCCGTCTGTCTTCCAGTCCCCGAACCGCGAGATGGCCGCCCCAGGCCTGAACCCGAAGACCCAGCGCGTGCTGGTCGCGGTTGCCCGCCTCGCGGCTTGGCTGCGGGCCCACGGGCAGGAGGATCTATCTCGTGAGCTGCGCAACGCGGCGGCGCGGTTGGCGGGCAACGAGCCGGCCGGTCTGTACGCCCTGCAGACCTCGCTGCGAAAGCTCCGCGTCGTCAACGTCGACGAGCGCGCCGAGCAGGAACGCTTGAAGGCGCTCGCGAACGAGCTCCGCGTCGCGGTGCAGGACCGCTTCGAGCAGCTCGAGCTGCTGCCTTTCAAGCGACCCTAGATTCTCAGACCACCTCGCGAGCGAGCAGCTCGGGGCTCATCTCCGCAGGCAGCTCGAGCTCTGAGCGGCTGGCGAGGCAGAACTCAGGAGGAGGGCCGAGGACCATCATCCGGCGCCACAGGGTGACGTCGGGCCTGGCAGTCAGGATCTCAAGGCGCTCGTACAGCTCCCCATAAGTCATCCCGCTGGGTTTAGAGAACCTGGTCTCGAAACCAGATTCGCTGCGGGGCTCGCCCGAGAGCAGCTTGAAAAGCTTGCCCGCGCCGTCCGACGACATGCGCGCCACCACATCGTGGCTCGCTTGAGCTCGATTACCGACCGCTGCCTCATTCAGCCAATCGAGCGCCGCGGAGTCGGCGAGCATGTACCAGTCGGCGTAGCCCCCTCCGATTCGATACGAGCATGAGCCCGCAAATCCTTTCGGCGGTGCCGCGCCCAGCGACGAATGAAAGGTGCGCAAGGCGGCTTCGTAGGGGATCGCGCCGGCCGCCGGCGCCGGGCGATGAAAGAAGACGTACGCGAGCACGTCAGCGCCTCGCCTTCGGCCCCTTGCCCGACTCCACGTACTTCTTCAGCGCGTCCATGTTGTGGCGGATGCCTTCGGCATATTGGTGCGCAAGCACCCCTCCCGCAAGGCGGAGCAGGCCGCCGAGCTGATAGTCCATCTCGTAGACGAGCCTCGTGGTTCCGTCCTTGTGCTCGGAGTATGTGTAGGACCACGTGCCCTTGAGTGGGCCCTTCACGAACTTTCCGTTGCAGTGCTTCGGCTTGACGTATGACGTCTGCTCGACCTCGAGCTCCGCCTTGTAGCCGGCCGGCAGGTTGAGGTGATAGCGGTAACGGGTGCCCTTGCCAGGCGGCCCGGCGTCCAGCTGCTCAACCTTGGCGAGGTTCGACGACCACTTCGGCGCATTCTCTGCGTCTTCCTGCACCACCGCCCACACACGGGCCGCCGGCGCCTCGATCTCGACTGCTTCGCGGACCTTGGTCACCCTGCGATGATCGCACTAGTGGCAGTCGTGCAACAACCGGCACCGGCTCGCATGTTGGGAGCCCTCCGCCACAGGAACTACCGGCTTTTCCTGACCGGCCAGATCATTTCGACCGTCGGCACGTGGATGCAGAGCGTGGCGATGCCATGGCTTGCATTGCAGCTCACGCACAACGGACTCCTGGTCGGCCTCGTCCTGGCGGCCCAGTTCATGCCCGTACTCATCGGCAGCCCCCTGGGCGGCGTGGTGGCGGACCGTTATCGCAAGCGCAACGTCCTGCTGGTGACCCAGTCGCTGTTCATGCTGCCGTCTTTTTCGCTGTTCGCGCTGAGCGCGAGCGGGCACACGCAGTACTGGATGATCATCGTCGCGGCTGTCGCGACCGGCACCGTGAACCTCTTCGACGTCCCTTCACGCCAGGCGTTCCTCATCGAGATGGTGGGCAAGCAGGACCTGATGAACGCCATCGCGCTCAACTCCTCGGTGTTCAACGGAGCGGCCGTCGTCGGCCCTGCGGTGGCCGGCGTGCTGATCGCCGCCGTCGGCCTGCCGATCTGCTTTCTCGCCAATTCGATCAGCTACGTTGCGGCGATCACGGCGCTTCTGCTCATGCGCAACCTCCCCGTGGTCGTGGAGGAACGTCACCAGGAAGCCTGGTTGTCACGGCTCGCGCAGGGCGCCAGGTACGCGCGGCACGAGCCGGTCGTCGGGATGCTCCTCGTCGCCGTCGCGGTGTTCTCGCTTTTCGCCATGAACCGCCTGACCCTGATCCCGCTCTTTGCCGACCAGGTGCTGCACGTCGGGGCGCAGGGATTCGGCTTTCTCATCGGCTCGATGGGCCTCGGTGCGCTGGTGGGAGCTCTCACGCTGGCGTTCGTGCCCGGCCTGGGCGCGGATCCACCACGCCAATTCTGGATGGCGATGATCTGGGTGGCGGCGCTGCTCGTTTTCGCTTTCTCTCGCGTCTTCGCCATGTCGCTGGTGACGCTTTTCGTCGCGGGCTACTGCCAGATCTCGTTCGTCGCGACGGCCAACAACCGCATCCAGACGATCACACCGGACCACCTGCGGGGGCGCGTGATGGCGATCTACGCGCAGGCGCTGATCGGGGTCGGCCCCATCGGGAGCACCCAGGCGGGCGCACTGGCCACGGTGCTTGGCGCGCCCTGGGCGATGGCCATCGGAGCAGTGGTCGCGGGCGCGGTGATCGTCGGCATCAAGGTGTCAAGACCGGACGTCTTCTCCCATCCGGGCCAGGCGTCGATCGCGGCCGGCGAGAGCCCCGCCACCGGCCGGCGGAGCTCCCGCAGTTGATTCAGGCACTGGAGCCAGCCGCTGAGGTTCGGTCCCGAAGGGCGCGCCCGCTCGATGCCGACCTGCTCCCCATCGTGATCTGACAACACCTACGCCTTCGGCGTCGGGAAGCGAACCTCGGAGCTGGAGCCGTACCCCCGAAACGACCGACTTCCCGTCCGCAGCATGACCGCCAGGACGGCGGCAAAGGCCAGGGCCCCGGCGAGCAGCACCGCGGACTCCGGGGCGCCAAACCCGGTGGCCGCAAGCCCCGCGATCGCAGCGCCGACCGCGGCCACGATGACGGCCACCATCCCCGGCATGGTCACCAGGCCGTGGAACACAGTGCCCAGGCTCGGCGCGCTCGCCGGCCCCAGCCCGAGCGTCTGCAGCGCTCCAGGCAGGTCGTCGTACGGGCTGGTGATGAAGTTCGGCTCGAGCTCAGGGTGGAGCTCCAGGTAGGCGTGGCGTAGGCGGTTCATGCCCACCACCCACCTGTAGTCGTCGAGGTTCAGCATCAGGAGGCGCCGCACCGTCGCGACGCCGACGAAGAAGACGACGGTCAGCATGAAGATCGCGACCGCGATGAAGGCCGAACCGAAGCGGTCGGCCTGCGCGACCAGTGCCAAAGCGATCACCGCGCCGGACAGGATCCCCAGGAACATGTTGACCCGGCCCAGCGATTCGGTGTAGGTCAGCGAGCGGGTCGCCAGCAGGCTCCAATGCTCGGTGGCCAGGATCTGCAGCCGGCTCGCGACCATCGGGTCATGTCCTTGTGGCGGAATCTCAGCGGCCATCTTGTCTCCTCAGTCGCGGGGCAGGTATCTGGGCAGGGCGGCCAGCGAGTCGAAGCCGCGTGCGGCGAGAAACGCGGCTATTCCGTCGTGGACCTCGGCAATCGCTCGCGGGTTGACGAAGGTGGCTGTACCCACCTGCACGGCGGTGCAGCCCGCGACCAGGAACTCCAGCGCGTCATCGGGCCGCGCGATGCCGCCGATGCCGACCACCGGGATGCGCACCGCCCGGGCCGCCTGGTGCGCAAGGTGCACCGCCAGAGGGCGGATCGCAGGGCCTGAGAGGCCGCCGGTCCGAAAGCTCAGCCGCGGCCGGTACGCGTTCAGATCCATCGACATGCCGACGAACGTGTTGATGGCGCAGAGCGCATCGGCGCCGGCCGACTCAACCGCGCGCGCGATGGCGCCGATGTCGCTGACCATGGGCGTGAGCTTGACCCACACGGGAAGTCTCGTCCGCTTGCGCACCGCTTCGGTGACGGCCGCCGCGGCCCGCGGGTCGTTGCCGAAGTAGAGGCCGCCCTGCTCGACGTTGGGGCACGAGATGTTGATCTCGAACCCGGCCACTCCCGGCACGCCGTCGAGCCGCGCGGCGAGCTCGCCGTACTCGGCCGGAGACTCTCCGTTGATGTTGACCAGCACCGGAAAATCCCACTCCGCCCATCGCGGCGAGTAGTCGCGGATGAGCGCCTCTACACCGGGCCCCTGAAGGCCGATGGCATTGAGCATCCCGCTCGGCGTCTCGGCGATGCGTGGCGGCGGAGTGCCCGCTCGCGGCTTCAGGAAGATCCCTTTCGAGACCATGGCGCCAAGCGCACGGCGCTCGAGCAGCGGCACCTCGGTGCCGTATCCGAAGGTTCCCGACGCGGCCAGGACCGGCCCGCGCAGCGCAAGGCCCCCGACGGAAACCGACAGGTCGGGGCTCATGCCGTGATGGCGTACGAGAGGTGGGACGGCAGGGCGCCCCAGTCGACGTCGGAGGCGCGGTACACCGGACCTTCCTTGCAGGCGCGGTCGTACCCGCCGTTCTTCAACGGCACTGCACAGCCCAGGCAAACGCCCGTCCCGCAGCCCATGTAGGTCTCGACGGCGACCATCGCGCCCGGCCAGCGGTCGGCGACCGCCGACAGCATCCGGTTGGGTCCGCAGGCGAGCACGACGTCGGCGTCGGGGGCGGCGGCCACCGCTGTGCCTTTGACTCCGCGCGAACCGTCGTCGGTGGCCCATACGACCTCGTCGCCATCCCACTCCGGGCAGAGATCGGCCTCGGTGCGCGCGCCGTGCACCCAGGTGACGCGCATGCCCAGGGCAGCGGCTACCCTCGCGGCCAGCGGCATCGGGGCGACGCCCAGGCCGCCGCTCACCAGGCAGATCGTGTGTGAGCCCGGCTTCAGCTCGAAACCGTGACCCAGCGGGCCCAGGCAGCTCACCACGTCGCCGGGTGCCATCGCGAGCAGCTGGGCGGTGCCCCCTCCGACCTCCTTCAACACGACCTCGATCCGGTCGCCGTCCACGCGGTAGACCGAGAAGGGCCTGCGAAGCAGGGGTCCGCGCGACCATCCCAGGTTGACGAACTGGCCGGCGCGAACGGTCGACGCGATCTCCGCGGCCTCCATCGCGATCACGACCATGCCGCGCGCCACGGTGCGCCTGGCGGTTATCGGGGCATCAAGCAGATGCACCGGCTCTCCATTCCTCGATCGTGCGGACCTCCATTTCGTGCGAGGCGGCCACAGCCGACTCCAGCAGGGCCGCAGCGGTGTCCAGGGAGGTCAGGCACGGGATCCGGCGCTCGACGGCCGCGCGGCGGATCTCGAAACCATCCTTGAACACGGGCGCACCGGATTCCCCAGGGTCGGCGTAGATGTTGGACATCGTGTTGATGACCAGGTCGACCTCGCCACGCGTGATGACGTCGACGACGGTGGGGCCCTCCTCGCCGATCTTGGCCACCACACGGGGAGAGAAGCCCGCGTGCCGCAGCGCTTTCGCGGTCCCTTCGGTGGCCACCAGCCGGTAGCCCATCTCGATCAGCCGCGAGACGATGGGCAGTATCTCGGGCTTGTCAACGTCGGCGATGGTGAGCAGCGCCGCGCCCCCTCGCTTCACCTGCATGCCGGAGGCCGCGAACGCCTTGCTCAAGGCCTCGTTCAAGGTGCGCGCGATGCCGATCGCCTCGCCGGTCGATTTCATCTCAGGTCCCAGGTATGTGTCCACCGCCGGAAGCTTGTTCATGGAAAAGACGGGCGCTTTGACCGCGACCAGGTCCTTGGCGGGGATGAGGCCGGTCGACCAGCCCATGTCGGCGAGCTTCTCACCCAGCATCACCCGCGTCGCGAGCTTGACCATCGGCGTGCCCGTGACCTTGGAAAGGAAGGGCACCGTGCGCGACGCCCGAGGGTTCACCTCCAGCACGTACACGTGGCCGCGGTGCACGACGTACTGGACGTTGACCAGGCCGCGCAGCCGAAGGTGCCGCGCGATCCGCACCGTGTAGTCGATCACGTGGTCGAGCTCGGACTGCTCGAGGCCCTGGGCCGGGTAGACGGCGTATGAGTCGCCCGAATGGACGCCGGCGCGCTCGACGTGCTGCATCACGCCAGGGATGACCACTGTCTCGCCGTCGGAGATCGCGTCGACCTCTACCTCTGTGCCCTGCAGGTACTTGTCCACGAGCACGGTGCCGCGGGGCATCGCGCCGATCGCCCACACCATGTACCGGCGCAGCTCATCACGGTTGTGCACGATCTCCATCGCGCGGCCCCCGAGAACGTATGAGGGCCGCACCAGCACGGGGTAGCCCGCGCGCTCGGCTATCACGACCGCCTCCTCGACCGTCGTGGTGGTGCCACCCATCGGTTGAGGGACGCCGATGGCGTCCAGCGCTTTGGCAAACGCGCGACGGTCCTCCGCGAGGTCGATGGCCTCGACGCTGGAACCCATGATCACCACGCCGTGGTCATGCAGGGGCTCCGCGAGGTTGATCGCCGTCTGGCCGCCGAACTGGACCATGGCCCCGGCGACGTTCTCGGTTCGCGCCACGTTCAGCGCGCCGTCGAGGTCGAGCGGATCGAAGTAGAGGCGATCGGAGGTGTCGAAGTCGGTCGACACGGTCTCCGGGTTGGAGTTGACCAGCACGGCGCGAACGCCGGCCTCCCGCAGCGACCACGCGGCGTGCACGGAGCAGTAGTCGAACTCAATGCCCTGTCCAATGCGGATCGGACCTGAGCCGATGACCAGCACGCTGCGGGCTCCGACCTCCCCATCCCTCGCCTTTGGCGCGGACTGCCCCTTGGAAGGGGGAGCGGAATTTTCCGTCTCGTCCTCCCAGCACGAGTAGTAGTACGGAGTGGCGGCCTCGAACTCGGCCGCGCACGTGTCCACCAGCTTGTAGGTCGGGCTCGCCGGCGCTACGGTTTCCCCTCGCAGCGCCCCGATCATGGTGTCGGAGAAACCGGCGCGGCGCAGCTCGCGGACGCTACCCGTGGCCTCGAGGCGCGTGATGTGAGCCATGCGGTCAAGGAACCAGCGGTCGATGCCGCTTCGCTGCGCAAGCGACGCCGGCGTGGCGCCCTCGCGCAGCGCGTTCATCAGCGCGAACAGGCGGCGGTCGTTGGGCTGGTCCACCGTGTCGCCGCCCAGCTCTAGCGCCGCGGGCGGCTTCTGCTCCAGCGAGCGCATCGCCTTGGTCAGGGCCGCCTCGAAGGTGCGCTCGATCGCCATCACCTCGCCTGTCGACGCCATCTGGGTGCCGAGCCGCCGGTCGCCGCCGGGGAACTTGTCGAACGGCCAGCGCGGGATCTTGACCACGCAGTAGTCGAGGGCGGGTTCGAACGCAGCGAACGTGCGGCCGGTCACCTCGTTGCGGATCTCCTCGAGACGCCTGCCGATTGCAACCTTGGCCGCGACCCGGGCGATCGGATAGCCGGTCGCCTTCGAGGCGAGGGCGGATGAACGGCTCACCCGCGGGTTCACCTCGATCACGTGGTAGCTCGAGCTCTTCGGGTCGAGGGCGAACTGCACGTTGCAGCCGCCCTCGATGCCCAGGGCGCGGATGATGCGGATCGCCGACGAGCGCAGCATCTGGTGGTCGCGGTCGGAGAGGGTCTGGGCCGGCGCGACCACGATCGAGTCGCCGGTGTGGACGCCCATGGGATCGAGGTTCTCCATGTTGCACACCGTGATGCACGTGTCCGCGGCGTCGCGCATAACCTCATACTCGAGCTCCTTCCATCCCCACAGCGAGCGCTCAACGAGTACCTGGTGGATGGGCGAAGCGTCGAGCCCGCGGTGGGCGATCAGCTCGAGGTCCGAGGGCGTCGTGACGAAGCCGCCGCCCGTGCCGCCCAGGGTGTACGCGGGCCGGATGACGAGCGGCAGGCCGACCTCGGCGGCGAACTCGCGCACCTGGTCGATCGACTCGCACACGCGTGAGTCGGGCACTGGCTCGCCGATCTCTCGGAGCATCTCCTTGAACGCCTGGCGGTCCTCGGCCTTCTTGATGGTCTCGATGCCCGCACCGAGCAACCTCACCCCGTGCCGCTGGAGGACGCCCGCTTTGGCGAGGTCGGTGGCCAGGTTCAAGGCGGTCTGTCCCCCCAGCGTCGGCAGCAGGGCGTCCGGCTTCTCGCGCTCGATCACGCGCTCCACGGCCTCGACCGTCAGCGGCTCCAGGTAGACGCGGTCCGCCACCTCCTCGTCGGTCATGATCGTGGCCGGGTTGGAGTTGACCAGCACGGTCTCGATGCCTTCCTCGCGCAGCGCCTTGCAGGCCTGGGTGCCGGCGTAATCGAACTCGGCCGCCTGCCCGATCACGATCGGTCCGGAGCCCAGGATGAGCACCTTGCGCGGCCGCGGGGCCTCGCTCATGCCGCTGACCGCCCTGATCATCGGGGCGCCCGTGCGGACCATCTCCACGAACCTGTCGTACAGGTGCTGGTTGTCCTGCGGCCCCGGGCATCCCTCGGGGTGGTACTGGACGCTGAAGACCGGGAGCGTGCGATGGCCCAGCCCTTCGACCGAGCCGTCGTTCAGGTTGCGCTGCGAGACGAAGAAGTCGCCGGCGGGGATCGATGAGGCATCGACCTGGAACTCGTGGTTTTGGCTGGTGATGTGAACGCGCCCCGTTTCCAGGTCTTTGACCGGGTGGTTGGCGCCGTGGTGGCCGAACGGCAGCCGCGAGGTGGTGGCACCGGCGGCGCGGCCGATGACCTGGTGCCCGAGGCAGATCCCGAACATCGGGATGCGGCCGAGCGCCCGGCGCGCGAGCTCCACCGGCCCGTTCAGGACGGCTGGATCGCCCGGTCCGTTGGAGAGGACCAGCCCGTCCGCGCCCACGGCCTCGACGTCGGACCAGGTCGCGGTGTGCGGCAGCGCGACCACCCGGCATCCTCGCTCGCGGAGCGAGCGCAGGATGTTGGTCTTCACCCCGTAGTCGACGACGGCGACCGTGAGGCCAGATCCGTTCGCGGAGCCGCGCGGGCGGAGCTCCGGGGGAAGCGCGTCGTGCCATTCCTCCCGCCGTGCGCGCGAGGTCTCCGCCACCAGGTCCTGCTCCGCCAGCGGGGCCACGCGGCGCGCCGCGTCGGCTAGCTCCGCAAGGCGCGCGCCGCTCGGAGCCTCGACCTCGTGGACCAGGACCGCCCGCAGCGCGCCGTGCACGCGCAGGTGACGGGTCAGCGCCCGGGTGTCGATGTCGCTGATCGCCGGCACGTTCCACCGGCGCAGGTAATCGTCGAGCGAGGCCTCGCTGGAATGATGGCTCGGCTCGGGGCACGCCCAGCGAACGGCCAGCGCGCGCGCCCACGGACGCGACGACTCCGCGTCCGCCTCCCGGACGCCGTAGTTGCCCTGCAAGGGGTAGGTCATGCAAACCATCTGGCCCGCGTAAGACGGGTCGGTAAGGACCTCCTGGTAACCGGTCATCGCCGTGTTGAAGACGAGCTCACCCTCTCCGACCACGTCCGCGCCCAGCGCGGATCCCACGAAGGCGCGGCCGTCCTCCAGCACGAGTGCGGCGAAAGATCTTTCAGCCGGCAACGATCACCGCCTGGTCGAGGCCGTCCTCTTCTTCGACGAGGACCTCCACCCGTTCCGTGTCGGAGGTGGGCACGTTCTTGCCAACGTAGTCGGGCCTGATGGGCAACTCGCGATGCCCGCGGTCGACCAGGACCGCAAGCTGGATCGCTCGAGGGCGGCCGAAGTCCATCACGGCGTCCATGGCGGCGCGAGCCGTGCGGCCGTGGTGCATGACGTCGTCCACGAGCACGACGATCCTGCCGTCGACGGCCGGCATGTCCGAGGTGGCGCGATGGGAGGGCTGTCGCAGGTGCCGGTCGTCGCGGTGCTCGGCGACATCGAGGCGGCCGACCGGCACGACGGCGCGTTCCATGTCGGTCAGAATCGCCGCCAGGCGTCGAGCGAGGACGTCGCCCTTGCTGACCACGCCGACCAGCACGACCTCTTCGGTGCCGCGGTTGCGCTCGACGATCTCGTGAGCGATGCGCGACAGCGACCGCCGGATCTGGTCGGCGTCCATCACGGTGGCTTTGAGCTTTGGGGCGCCCTGCGCGCGCCCGGTCCGGCGCTGGGTGACGGTCATGCGGTCATCCCAGCAATTTGTCCAGCAGGGCCATACGAACGTGAAGGCCGTTGCGGGCCTGCCTGAAGTACGCGGCGCGCGGGTCGTCGTCCACCTCCGGGTCGATCTCGTCCACCCGGGGCAGCGGGTGCATGACGATCGCGTACTTGCGCATCAGTTCGAGCGCGCGCTTGTCGATCCGATAGACCCCCCTCACCGCGTTGTAAGCCTCGACGGAGTCAAATCGCTCTTTCTGGATCCGCGTCTGATACACCACGTCGACCTCGGGCAGGACCGCGTTGAGGTCCTCGGTCTCCACCCACGGAACGTGATGCTCGTCCAGGTGCGCTTTTAGGTCGTCGCGCATCCTGACCGCCGGCGGCGCGACAAACCAGACCTTGATGTCCTTGAACTTGCTCAGGAGATAGGTCAGAGAGCGGACGGTGCGGCCGTTGGCCAGGTCCCCCACCAGCGCGACCTTGATGCCGTCAATCCGGTTGAGCTCGTCCCGAATCGTGTACAGGTCGAGCAGAGCCTGCGTGGGGTGCTGTCCCGGCCCGTCGCCGGCGTTGATGATCGGCACCGTGCTGACGGCTGCGGCGCGCCTGGCTGCGCCCTCCTCGTTGTGGCGCATGACGATCACGTCGGCGTAGCCGCTGACGATGCGTATCGTGTCCTCGAGTGTCTCGCCCTTGGCTGCGGACGAGAACTCCCGGGCATTGTCGGTGCCCATGGTCAGCCCGCCGAGCCTCAGCATGGCGGCCTCAAAGGACAGCCGGGTCCTCGTCGACGGCTCGTAGAACAGCGCGGCCATCACCTGGCCGTTGAGCCGGCCCATGAACCGGTGGGGCTCGCGCTTCATCTCCTCGGCCCGGGCGAAGAGCTCCTCGAGGAGCGATCGGGAGAACTGCTGGCTCTCGATCACGTGCCGCATTCGGCTGCCGACGGCCATCAAAAAACCTCCTTCCCGGTCTCTCTGAACCGGACTTAAAGGACTCGAGCCCTGAAAGTGCGCCCTGCGCGCGCCCGGCGCTGAGCCGGACTTAAAGGACTCCGCGCGAAAGATTAGCAGCTATCGGAGCCCGGCTCCAACGCCGCGTCGCAGGTCGCCATTCGCTACCTTAGCGATACATGAACAAGCGACCCGGCCAGCTCAATGTCTTCACCGAGGTGGGCTACTGCCCGTTTTGCGAGCGCCCCAGGAACCTGCGGCGCGAGGAGCGTCACCTGGGCGCGCTCGTCCGCATGACGCTGACCTGCGAGACCTGTCACCGCACCCTCGAGAGCTCGATGGGGGTCGGCGGCGAAGAGAAGCCGGCCGAAGCGGCACGGGCCAAGAAAGCGCCGGCCCCCAGCACCGCAGCGGCCACTAAAAAGCGCGCGCCTGCGAAGAAGGCCGCATCCGGCAGCCCCGCGGCGGCGAAACCCAAAGCCAAGGCCTCCACGCCGGCCAAAACCAGGGCGGCCACGGCAGCGAAGCGACCAGCCAAAGGGAAGTGACGCAGACTGCCGGCGGATAGCGATTTCCGGACCGGCCCATAATTTCTATCCATGACTGATGCAGTGATCGTCGCGTTGGGGCGCTCGCCGATTGGCAGAGCACGGAAGGGTTCGCTGGTCGACGTCAGGCCCGACGACCTGGCCGCGTACGTCGTCACCAAGGTGCTCGAAAAAGTTCCGGAGCTGGAGCCGGCTCAGATCGAGGACCTGATCTGCGGATGCGGCTTGCCGGGCGGCGAGCAGGGCCACAACATCGGTCGCGTCATCTCCATCTTGTCCCGCATCGACGTCCCGGGCGTCACGGTCAACCGCTACTGCT
Organism: Candidatus Dormiibacterota bacterium; assembly: GCA_035468355.1. Lineage (GTDB taxonomy): Bacteria > Chloroflexota > Dormibacteria > Dormibacterales > Dormibacteraceae > DATKSS01. Next base: position 71,445 of record DATITA010000182.1, on the reverse strand, counting down.
CCTCATCGCTGATGACGACGCGCATCGCGGCGCATGCCATCGAGGCGGGTGAGGGCGACGTCTTCCTGTCGGTGGGCGTCGAGTGCGTTTCCCGATACGGCAGCGGCTACCCCGACGCCCCCGACACCTACAACAGCAAGCTGATCCCGGGAAACGCGGACGAATATCCCGACATCTACATCGCGATGGGCCAGACTGCGGAGAACGTCGCCCGCCGCGAGAAGATCAGCCGCGAGGAGCAGGACCGCTACGCGGTCAAGAGCCAGGCGGCCGCGGTGAAGGCGCGTGATGACGGCTTCTTCGATCGCGAGATCATCCCCGTGCCTCTCCCGAACGGCGAGATGTTCGCCAAGGACGACGGCCCCCGCCCGGGCACCACGGTGGAGGGGCTGGCGGCGTTGAAGCCGGTCTTCCGCGAGGACGGCACGATAACCGCCGGCAACGCATGCCCGCTCAACGACGGCGCCGCCGCGGTGGTGGTGATGTCATCCCGCAAGGCAAAGGAACTGGGCCTCAAGCCTCTCGCGCGAGTCGTTTCCACCGGGCTGTCGTCGCTGGAGCCCGAGTTCATGGGCCTGGGCCCCATCGAAGCCTCGAAGCAGGCTCTCAAGCGGGCCAAGATGACCATCGACGACATAGACATAGTGGAGATCAACGAGGCATTCGCGGCGCAGGTGATCCCGTCGGCCCGGGGCATGGGAGTCGACGCGTTCAGCGACAAGCTGAACCCGCACGGCGGCGCGATCGCGCTCGGCCACCCGTTCGGCATGACAGGCGCGCGCATCCTCTGCACCCTGCTCAACGGCCTTCGCGAGAAGGACCAGACTTACGGGCTCGAGACGATGTGCGTGGGCGGCGGGCAGGGTATGGCGATGATCGTGGAGCGCCTCAACTGACGAGCCCGGCCAGCTAGTCCCGCTTCGAGTAGAAGCGGCATGGCGGCGATTCCGCCGTGGTGTGGAAGTTCCAATGGCGGCACCATGCAGTGCCGTCGAACTTCCTGCACGTTCCGCATGTGACCCGAGGATTGGCGGCGCGCGTCTTCTTCATGTGATGCTCCGGACGTTCCCCCGCGAATCCCTCATTCACGCCACTACAACTAGTGCTTGAAGTGGCGCCGGCCGGTCACCACCATGGCGATGCCGGCCGCGTCGGCGGCGGCGATCACGTCGGAGTCTTTCACCGACCCCCCGGGCTGGATCGCGGCGGTCACGCCCGCGCGGATGCCCTCCTCCAGGCCGTCGGGAAACGGGAAAAACGCATCCGACGCCATCACCGACCCGTGCGCGCGCTCTCCGGCGCGCCGCACCGCGATCTGGACCGACTCGACGCGTGACATCTGCCCCGCGCCCACGCCCACGGCGGCGCCGTCCTTGAACAGCACGATCGCGTTTGACTTCACGTGCTTCACGGCGGTCCAGGCGAACCCGAGCTGTTCCCACTCGACCGGGGTCGGCTCGCGTCGTGTCACGACCCTGGCCTCGTTGCGATCGAAACCCTTGCGGTCCCACTCCTGGACCAGGAAGCCGCCCGGCACCGAGCGGACGTCGTAGTCGAAGAGCCCGGTTCCGGCGGGACGCGCCGCCAGCACGATCATGTTCTTGCGGCGGGCCAGCACGTCTTTGGCCTCGTCGAGCACCTCGGGAGCGATCACGACGTGGGTCACGATCTGGACGATGTGCTCCGCGGTGCTGCGGTCCAGAGGTCGGTTGACGGCCACGATCCCGCCGAACGCCGACACTCGGTCGCAGTCGTAAGCGCGCAGGTACGCGGTCGAGATTTCACCCGCGACCGCCAGGCCGCACGGGTTCATGTGCTTGACGATCGCGGCCGCAGGCTGTTCGTAATCGGAGACCAGCTGGAGCGCAGCGGCAGCGTCCTGGATGTTGTTGAAACCCAGGCCTCCACCCTGCAGCTGCTGCGCCCCACCCAGGCCGCCGGCGTCGGGGCCGAACCGGTAGAAGGCCGCTTTCTGATGCTCGTTCTCGCCGTACTTCAGCGCCTGGGTCAGCAATCCCGCGAACGAGATCTCGGGCGGAAACCCGTCTGGATCCGACGAGCCCATGTAGGCGGCGATCCAGGAGTCATAAGCGGCGGTGTGGGCAAAAGCCTCTGCTGCCAGGCGGCGGCGCATGACGGGGTCGACCGTGCCCTCGTGGAGAGCGCCCAAGATCTGGGAGTAGCGCTCGGGGCGCACCACCACCAGCACCGACTCGTGGTTCTTGGCCGCGGCGCGGATCATGGCGGGTCCGCCGATATCGATCTGTTCGACCGCTTCCTCAAAGCCGGCGCCCGGGCGCGTCACGGTCTCCACGAATGGGTAGAGGTTGCAGCAGACCAGGTCGATCTCGCGCAGCCCGTGGGCCTCCAGGGCTTGCATGTGCTCAGGCTTGTCGCGCCTGGCAAGGATGCCGGCGTGAACGCCGGGGTGCAGCGTCTTGATGCGGCCGTCCATCATCTCGGGGAAACCGGTGAGGTCGCTCACCGGATGAGCGTCGACGGCGGCGTCATTGATGGTCTTCAGCGTGCTGCCGGTGGCGTAGAGCTCGAAGCCAAGCCGCCGCAGGCCGCGCGCGAAACCGCTGAGACCGGTCTTGTCGCTAACCGACAGCAGGGCTCTTGGCAATTCTCGCCTCCATCAAAAGGATCGCCTGCGGAAGGATCCGGTATTCAGCCTCATGCACACGAAGCCGAAGCGATTCAACCGTATCTCCTTCGAGGATCGGAACCGCGTCCTGGAGCAGGATCGGCCCCGCATCGAGGTCCGCGGTGACCAGGTGAACGGTCGCGCCGGTGAACTTCAAGCCGCTGTCGAGCGCGCGCTCGATGGCGTCCATGCCACCCGCGAAGTTCGGCAGCAGGGAAGGGTGAACGTTGATGATCCGGCCGTCGAAGGCCTCGAGCAGAGGAGCCGTGTGCACGCGGTCGTAGCCCGCATCGACGATCAGCTCGACCCGGTGGCCCAAGAAGAAGTCGCGCATGGCGACGTCCCGATCCTCGGCGGATTGAAACTCCCTTTGCGACAGCTCTCCCAGGGGGATGCCGCGCTCACGCGCGAACGACGCGCCGCCGCAAGACGGCCGGTTGGTCGCGACGGCCACCACTTCGAAACCCCGCTCGACCAGGTTGCGCAGGTTGGACCCACGGCCGGAGACCGCGACGCCCAGTCTCAGGGCCACTGCCAGGTTAAGCGATGACCACGCGGTCGGGGGCCGCGTGGCGGACGACCTCGCCCACCACGAGCGCACCTTCAGGCACGTCCTCGGGGCCGACCACCAGGATCATGCCAAGCCCCATGTTGAAGGTGCCGTACATCTCGTCGTCGGCGATGCGCCCCCGCCTGCGGATGGCGTCGAAGATAGCTGGAACGTCCCAGGACCGTTTCCGCAGGCGCGCCCCCAGGCCGTCGGGCAGGCATCGCGGCACGTTGCCGAGGATGCCGCCGCCGGTGATGTGGGCAGCGCTCTTCCAGCGGATGCGGCCGAGGTCATTGAGGTACGAGCGGTGGGGCTCGAGCAGCACAGCGCCGAGAGTATCTCCGGAGCCCTCGAAGGGCTCGCCGAGGGGCGCGTCCTCGAACACCTTGCGGACCAGCGAGTAGCCGTTGGTGTGGAGGCCGCTCGACGGCAGGGCGACCAGCACGTCGCCCGCCTTGATGCTGGCGAGGTCCGGGCGCCGATCGGGCTCGACCAGGCCGACGATGAAGCCGGCCAGGTCGTAGTCGCCAAGCGCATAGACGCCGGGCATCTCGGCCGTCTCACCGCCCAGGAGCGCGCAGCCCGCCTCGCGGCAGGCGGCGGTCATGCCGTCCACGAGCTGCGTGAAGACTTCGGGGTCAAGGCGCCCCGTGGCGAAGTAGTCGAGGAAGAAAAGCGGGCGGGCGCCGGCGGTCGCGATGTCGTTGACGCAGTGGTTGACGATGTCGACGCCGATCCCGCGGTGTGACCCGGCCGCGATCGCCACCTTGATCTTCGTTCCGACGCCGTCGGCGCTGGCCGCGAGATGAGTCCCATCCGCCAGCGCGAACAGGCCCGCGAACGGCCCGACGCCCACTGCCACGTTGTCGCCGTGCGTCGCGGCGATCATCGGCTTGACGCGCTCCAGCGCGCGCTCGTAAGCCTCGATGTCGACGCCGGCGGCGGCGTACGACAGTCCTTCATTCGGCATCAGGGATGCGTCACCTCTAGCGCGGAAGGACCAGCTGTGGCGAGGGGGGCCCTGGAACGGGTCCTCCGGCGCCTGGCGCTGGGGCCCCAGCAGTCAGCTCAAACTGCATCTTGTCCATCTCGAGCTGTTGGGGCACGGGGACGGGGTACGAGCCGTCGAAGCAGGCGCGGCAGAACTCGCCCGCCGTGCCGCGTCCGATGGCCCGCATCAGGCCCGGGATGGACAGGTACGCGAGGCTGTCGGCGCCGATCTTGGTCCGCACCTCCTCCACGCTGCGTCCCGAGGCGATGAGCTCCTTGGTCGAGCCGATGTCGACGCCCATGAAGCATGGGAAGCGCATCGGCGGGCTGGAGATTCGCATGTGGATCTCGCGCGCTCCCGCTGCGCGAAGGCGCTCGATGATCCGCTGCGAGGTGGTGCCGCGCACGATCGAATCGTCGACCGCAATGACCCTCTTGCCCCTGATCGATCGCGGCAGAGGGTTGAGCTTCAGCATCACGCCGGCCTCGCGCAGCGATTGGTCGGGCTGGATGAAGGTCCGGTTGATGTAGCGGCTCTTCATGAGCGCCTCGCGAAAGGGGATGCCTGCGGCCTCCGCATACCCGATCGCGGCGGGAGTGCCGGAGTCCGGGAACGCCACCACCATGTCGGCCTCGACCGGCGCTTCCTTGGCCAGCTCGTGACCCATGCGTATCCGAGCGTCCTCGAGCTCGCAGTTCTTGAGGATGGAGTCGGGGCGCGCAAAATAGATGAACTCGAAGACGCACATGGCGTGCTTGCTCGAGGTCTGGAAGCTGACGCTGTGCACGCCGTGCTCGTCCATCAGGACCATCTCGCCCGGCTGCACCTCGCGCACGAAGTTGGCGCGGACGGTGTCGAGGGCGCAGGTCTCAGATGCGATGACGTGGGCAGGCTGGCCAGGCAGCGGGATGAAGCCGATGCACAGGGGCCTGAAACCGTACGGGTCGCGCAGCGCGATCAGCTGGTTCGGCGTGATGATCCCGCATGAGTACGCCCCGACCACCCTTGCGAACGAGCGGCGGATCACATCCTCCCAGGTCTTGCCGTGGGTGTGCTCGATCAAGCGGGCCATGACCTCGGTGTCGAGTCCGCTGTCGAACGTCGCGCCCTCCTCCTCGAGCTGCGCGCGCAATGCCTCCGCGTTCAGCAGGTTGCCGTTGTGCGCGATGGCTCCGGGCCCGAGGGTCGGATGCTGGAAGGGCAGAGGGTGGGCGTTCTCGGCGCGGCTCGAGCCCGTCGTCGAATAGCGGGTATGACCGAGCGCCAGGATCGAGCCTTCGCCCATGTCCTGGACCTGCGCCGCGGAGAAGACCTGAGCCACCAGGCCCATGCCGCGATGGACGCGGACCGAGGTGCCATCCGACACCGCGATTCCAGCCGACTCCTGCCCGCGATGCTGCAGCGCGAAAAGGCCGAAGTAGGTGAGGTTGGCCACGTCCACCCCGTGCTTCGCGCAGATCCCGACAACCCCGCACATGTCTAGTTCCTCGGTCCCGCGTGGCCCGGCTTGCCCGGGCCACCGCCGCGACAGGCATCTGGCAGCCGCGACAGGCGCCCGTGGGGGGCTCGTGGGGGGATCCTGATCCTCCCACGCTCTTCCACCCCGTGCTTCGCGCAGATCCCGAAAACCCCGCACATGTCTAAATGACCCCGCCTTCCCAGGCTTGGCGCAAGTCGGAGAGTGCCACCTTGAACTGCCCTTCGAACTCGATGGCATCGCCGCCTGCGAGGCCCAGCAGGGAGATCTCGACGTGGTGGCGGCGGGCGATCGACTGCAACTCGGGCATCGCGCGCGAGGGGACGCTGACGATGAAGCGACTTGGCGATTCGCCGAAGAACGCGGCGTCGAGCCGGAGCTGCGCTTCCGGGCGGATGGCCGGGCACCGCACGCCGATGCCTCCCAAAAGGCACGACTCCGCCAGCGCGACCAGCATGCCGCCCTCGGCGCAGTCGTGCGCCGAGTGAAGGTATCCGCTGTCCGCGGCGGACAGGATCACCCGGTGCACGGCTCTTTCGAGCGACAGGTCCAGCGCGGGCGGCTGGCCCGCCACGAGGCCGTGCTCGACCTTGAGGTACTCGCTCCCGCCGAGGTCGTCGTGGCTCGCTCCCACCAGCAGCACGAAGTCTCCTTCGGCTCGCAGGCCGGCGACGATCCGCTTGCCGTAGTCGTCGATGACCCCGATCATGCCCACTACCGGTGTTGGGAAGATCGGGTTCTCACCGGACGAGTCGTTGTAGAGGCTGACGTTGCCACTGACGATCGGCACGTCCAGCGCCCGGCACGCGTGGGCCAGCCCGGCCACAGTCTCCTCGAGCTCCCAGTAAACCTCCGGACGGTCGGGGTTGGCGAGGTTCAGGCAATCGGTCACGGCAAGCGGCCGCGCCCCCGTGGCGACGATGTTCCGCGCGGCCTCCGCAACCGCATGCTGCGCGCCGAGGTGAGGGTCGAGGTGGCAGTAGCGCGAGTTGCAATCCGTGGTCATCGCAAGCCCGAGCCGGGTGCCCTTCACCCGTAGCATCGCGGCGTCGCCGCCCGGCGGGATGACGGTCGCGTCGCCGACCATGTGGTCGTAACGCCGGAAGATCCCGCGCCGGCTAGTCAGATTCGCGCTGGCCATCAGGCGCAGAAGCGCAGCGCCCGGGTCGACCAACGGGGTCAGCGAGTCGATGTCGAGAACCCTGGCCGACTTGGGCGTGATGGCGGTCAAGCGGCGAGGCGGCGCGCCGTCCGTGAGCAGGTCGACGGGCAGCCGCGCGACCTCGCGGTTGCCGTCCATCACCGTCAGGCAGCCGTCGTCGGTCACCTCGCCGATCACCGCGGACGTGAGGTCCCACGAATGGAAGATGGTTTCGACCTCGGCCTCGCGGCCCCTTTCGACCACCACCAGCATCCGCTCCTGCGACTCCGACAGCATGACGTCGTACGCCTTCATGCCGCGCTCGCGCCGCGGAACCTGCGAAACGTCGATGCGCGCGCCGGCGCCCGGCACCCTGGCTGCGCATTCGGCGACCGAGGATGTCAAGCCCGCCGCGCCGAGGTCCTGGATGGCCACGACCGCGGTGGTGTGCGCGAGGTCCATGCACGCCTCGAGCAGGCACTTCTCGAGGAACGGGTTACCGACCTGGACCGCGGGCCTGCGCTCGTCGCTGCTTTCGTCGAGCTCGAGCGACGCGAACGACGCGCCATGAATTCCGTCGCGGCCGGTGTCAGCACCCACGAGCATCAGGCTGTTGCCGGTGCCCTCGGCGCGAGCGCGCATCAGGCGCTCGACCCTCACCAGGCCGACGCACATGGCGTTGACCAGAGGGTTCTGCGCGTAGCAGTCATCGAAGTACACCTCGCCGCCGACGGTCGGGATCCCGATGCAGTTACCGTAGCCGCCGATTCCGGCGACGACCCCTTCGAAGTGATGCTGCGACGCGGGGAGGGGTCCAAAACGCAGCGAGTCGAGCAGCGCGATGGGACGAGCGCCCATCGCGATCACGTCCCGGATGATCCCGCCCACGCCGGTGGCAGCGCCCTGGTACGGCTCGATGGCGGAAGGGTGGTTGTGCGACTCGATCTTGAAGACCGCGGCCCAACCTTCGCCGATGCTCACGGCGCCGGCGTTCTCGCCTGGTCCCTGGACCACCGAGGCACCGGTCGACGGCAGGCGGCGCAGCAGCGCCTTGGAACTCTTGTACGAGCAGTGCTCGGACCACAGGACCCCGAGCATGCCGAGCTCGACCTCGTTGGGCGGTCGTTTGAGCTGCTCGACGATCGCCCGGTACTCCTCGGGGGTCAGCGCGACCTCCCTCAGCCGCCGGTCGTCGATCATCTCGAGACTCAAGAGACCAGGACCTTGAGCGCGTTCTCCGCAACCGACCGGAACAGCTTGAGGCCGTCCGTGCCGCCGAGCTCTGCCTCGGCGCACCGCTCCGGGTGCGGCATCATGCCCAGCACGTTGCCACGCGCGTTGACAATGCCCGCGATGTTATGCAGCGACCCATTGGGATTCGCGGCCGGCCCCACCTTCCCGTTCGGGTCGCAGTAGCGGAACACGACCTGGCCGCGCTGCTCGAGGCGCGAGAGCGTCGTCGGGTCGGCGAAGTAGTTGCCCTCCCCGTGGGAGATCGGTATGCGGATCACCTCGCGCTCCTTGCAGCTCGACGTGAAAGCGAGATCGGTGCGCTCGACCATGAGGTTCGTCCACTGGCAGCGGAACTCGAGCGAGGCGTTGCGAATGAGGGCGCCGGGCAAGAGGCCCGCCTCGCACAGGATCTGAAAGCCGTTGCAGATCCCCCACACCAGGCCGCCCCGGTCGGCGAACTCACCGATCTTCTCCATCACGGGCGCAAACCGGGCGATGGCGCCCGTGCGCAGATAGTCGCCATAGGCGAAGCCGCCGGGAAGGATCACGCAATCGCATCCCTTGATGTCGGCGTCCTTGTGCCAGAGGTAGACGAGCTCGGCGCCCACCACCTGGTCGATCACCCAGCCGCAATCGCGGTCCGACCACGTCCCCGGAAACACCACGACGCCGAACCTCAACGGCGGCGGTGCCCGTCCGTTTCGATGTCAAACCTGAAGTCTTCGATCACGTGGTTCGCCAGCAGCCGGCGGCACATGGCCTCGACGCGTTCGCGCGCGTCGTGCTCGCTGGATGCCTCCAGGGTGAGCTCGATGTACTTACCCACGCGAACATCCGAGATCTCCGTGAAACCTAGCGACGCGAGCCCTTGCCTGACGGTGATGCCCTGCGGGTCGTTGACCACCGGCTTGGGCGTGACGATGATCTTCGCGATCAACGTTCGTTCCTGGGTGTGGGCGGGAACAGTGGCTTGCCTACGAGCCGCTGGTAGGCCGTCAGGTAGCGCATGCGGGTCTGCGCCACGACCTCGCTCGGAAGCTGGGGCGGCTCGGATTCCTTGTCCCAACCCGACTGCGTGAGCCAGTCGCGGACGAACTGCTTGTCATAAGAGTCCGGCGATGTCCCGACCGCATAGGTGGCAGCATCCCAGTACCTCGAGCTGTCGGGGGTCAGCGCCTCGTCGATCAGGATCAGCTCATCGTCGATGAGGCCGAACTCGAACTTGGTGTCGGCCAGGATCAAGCCCCGGCGGGTGGAGAATTCGGCGGCGTACTTGTAAAGCTCCAGGCTCGCGTCCCGAAGCTTCGTGGCGAGCTCGTCGCCGAGCTCCTTTTTGAGGGTCGCGAAAGAGATGTTCTCGTCGTGCCCGGTCTCGGCCTTGGTCGCCGGCGAGAAGGTCGGGTAGGCAAGCCTCTCGCTCTGGCGCAGGCCGGGAGGCATCTCCTCGCCCGCGAGCGTGTGCGAGTCCTGGTACTCCTTCCATGCGCTGCCGGCGAGGTATCCGCGCACCACGCACTCGAAGTCGATGCGCTTGGCTTTGCGGACGATCATGAACCGTCCGGCGAGCTCCTCGCGGTGGTCCTTGAGCGCCGCGGGGAGATCGGGCACCATGCCCGAGATCAGGTGGTTTTGCTGGAACGTGTCGGTCTGGGAGAACCAGAAGATCGAGAGCTGGGTCAGGACCTTGCCGCGGTCCGGGATGCCGCCGGGCAACACGTGGTCGAACGCCGAGAGGCGGTCGGTCGCCACCATCAGCAGCCGGTCGGGTCCGAGCTCGTAGGTGTCGCGGACCTTGCCCCGCGCGAAGAGCTTGAGCGGAAGGTCAGTGTCGGTGAGGGCCGGCCCTGGAATCACTTGGCAGGTACTCCCAATCCGAGGCGCTGGTAGGCGAGGTCGGTGTGCTCGAGGCCGGACCACGGGTCGAAGACCTGGTCCAGCCTGCTCCCGATCCGCCCCTTGACCTCCTGGTTGTTCTCGAGGATCGCGCGAAAGCCCGGACCGGAGCCCTCCATCGCCTGCATCGCCGCTTTCTGGACGATGAGGTACGCGTCCTCGCGAGACATGCCGCTGTCGACCAGCGCCAGCAGCACGCGCTGCGAGAAGACGACCCCGCCGGCGAACTGCAGGTTGGCGAGCATACGGTCAGGACGAACCTCGAGGCCGCGCAGAACCTTTCCCATCTCCTGGGCCATGTAGTCGACCGCAGCGCACGCGTCGGGAAAGATCACGCGCTCGGCCGACGAATGGCTGATGTCACGCTCGTGCCAGAGCGCCGTGTTCTCGAGGGCGGTGACAAGGTGCCCGCGGACGACGCGCGCCAGCCCGCACACTCGTTCAGTCAGCACGGGGTTGCGCTTGTGCGGCATCGCCGAGCTGCCCTTCTGCTCGCTGCCAAACGGCTCGAACGCCTCACCCACCTCGCTGCGCTGCAGGTGACGGATCTCAGTGGCGATGCGCTCCAGTGTCCCAGAGACGAGGGCCAGGGCGGACATGAAGCTCGCATGGCGGTCGCGCGCAACGACCTGTGTCGACACCGTGTCGACCTTGAGCCCGAGCTCGGCGCAGACATGCTCCTCGATCGCCGGATCGATGGTCGCGTGCGTACCCACCGCGCCGCTCACGCGACCGACGGCCGACTCTTCCGACGCCAGGCGCAGACGGGCGAGCGAGCGGTCCAGCTCGGCCACCCAACCGGCAACCTTGAAGCCGAAAGTGATGGGCTCCGCCACGATGCCGTGCGTGCGGCCCGCCATCAACGTCTTGCGGTGACGGATCGCCAGGTCGGCCGCCGCTTCGCGCACCGCCTGCAGGTCCGACTGGATGATTCGGGCAGACTCCACGAGCTGGACCGCCATCGCCGTGTCGTTGAGGTCCTGACTGGTCATCCCGAGGTGGACGAAACGGGCCTCGGGCTGGCCGATGGACTCGTTGACGACCGTCAGGAAAGCGATCACGTCATGGCCGACGCGCGCCTCCACGTCGGCGATCCGGGTGGCGTCGAACGTGCCCTGCCTGATCTTGGGGAGCGCCGATGCGGGGATGCGGCCGAGCGTGGCCCACGCTTCACAGGCCAGGACCTCAATGCGCAGCCATAGCTCGAACCGGTGCTGGTCGGACCAGACCGCCCGGATGGCAGGCGGCGAGTATCGCTCGATCAAGAAGGGCGCCGGCTCCCAGTAAACAATGGGGGGACGGCTCGAATTATAGGCTCCGACGGGCCGGAACTACAGGTTGTGAGTGCTCGGCGGCCAGACCCAAGATGCTGTGGCGAACCATCGCGGCGGGGTGAGAATGCGCGCCCGGTTGGATAATCGGGGGCGGCTGATGTGCGAGATGCAACCCGCTGAGCTCAAACCTCGTAACCACTCTGGATGGACCCTCGTTTGAAGGGGCACAGGCTGAAGGGCCGGTGAGCGACCCGTCCCGCGAGGAAGAGCGAGAGCTCGTCGAGCACGCTAAACGGGATCCCCGTGAGTTTGGGGCGCTCTACGACCGGCACTTTCAGCAGATCTATCGATTCGTGTATTCAAGAGTGAGGGAGCAAACCGCGGCAGAGGACGTTACTTCGGAAGTCTTCATGAAGGCTCTGAAGGCCATGCCCCGCTACCAGGACACGGGGCGGCCCTTCGCTGCCTGGCTGTACCAGATCGCCGTCAACGCGATCGCGGACCGCTACCGGACGCAGCGTCCGGTGCAGCCGCTTGACGATTTCCACGACCTCTCCGTCGCAGGCCCGGCGCTCGAAGACCTGGCGGCTCACCGGGACGAGATCCGCCGCGTGTGGGCGCTGGTCGAGAACCTGCCGCCCCAACAGCGGATCGCGCTGGTGCTCAAGTTCCAAGAGGACATGAAGATCGAGGACATCGCCGTCGCGATGGGCAAGTCCGCCGGCGCCGTTAAGCTCCTCATCCACCGCGCGGTGAGCAAGCTCCGCGAGGACGCCGGCGAGCTGAGGCCCGTGGAATGAGCTGGCGCCACGACCCCGAGCTGGACGACGTCCTCCAGGACGACGAGCTTCGCCGCCTGGCCACGATTCTCAGCGCGACCCAGCGGGCTGACCCGCCGGTCGACGATGCGTTCCGCTCAGGCCTCCGGCGGCAGCTGATGAACCACGCCTGGTCGATGAGCGAAGGTCGCGACTCATGGTGGCGGCGAGCCTTCGCGCCGCCCGGGCTCGCCTGGCTGGGGGCCGCGGCCGGCGTGGTGCTGATCGCTTCGGTCGCCACGTACATGACCCTCCAGCCGACCGGTGGCCTGACCAGGGTCGTCGTCAGCAGCTCTATGGACGGCACCACCGGCGTCGCCCTGCAGCAGCCCATCCTGGTCTCGTTCAACCAGCAGATGGACCATTCGTCGACCCAGGCCGCAGTCCAGATCCTGCCGGCGACCTCGGTGACCTTCTCGTGGGAGTCCAACACACTTGCCGTGCAGCCGGCCAACGGCAACCTTGCGCCCAACACGCAGTACCAGGTCACGATCGGCCCGGGGGCCAGGACCGCGGCCGGCCAGCAGCTCGCCACGCCGGCGACGATCACCTTCGTGACTCAGCCGCCCCCGACACCCACTCCGACGCCTCCACCAGTCCCGAGCCCGACGAGCGGATCCTCGCTGGGAGAAAAGCAGCTCGCGCCGCTGGGCGGAACTGCGGCCGCGCCTTTGCAGTGGTCCGCGGACTCCGGGTCGATCTACTTCGTCGACGCCACGGGTGCTCTTGACCTGGTCTCCGCCAAGGGGGGCGCCGTGACCGCGATCGCCGCGGACGGAGTCACGTCGCCGGCCATCTCCCCCTCCGGGGACCGGCTTGCGTATATCCGCGGCGGAAAGATCGAAGTCCTGACCTTTGCGGGCAGCTCAACCGCGGAGCTCGCGCCTGCCGCCCCCCCGACGCTGCTGGGCTGGGACAAGGACAAGCTGGTCTGGGCGGCGCCGGGCGGGATCTACACGCAGGGGGACAAGGCGGCGGTACAGCTCTCGCCGCTGCCGACCACCGGCACTTTAAACGTCTTGTCTTTCTCACCGGACGGCGCGCAGGTCGCCTACCAGCTGGACCAGGCGCTCATGATCCTCGACCTCGGCAGCGGCAAGAGCGCCGCGGTTGGCCAGTCGGGCGCCACGTTCCTCGGCTGGTCCCCTGACGGAGCGCACCTGATGTACTCGGCGGGCAGCACGATCGACGTCTCAGACCCGCTCGGCAACGCGACGTCGACGCTCCCGGGTGGCGAGCCGAGCTGGTCCACCCAGGACGCGATCCTTCTCGGCTCGGACACCGAGCTGTCCCAGGTGCGGCCCGACGGCACCGGCAAGGCCAAGCTTTCCAACGGCACCTACCACTTGCCGCAGTGGGCGCCCAACGGCGCGTCGTTTGCGTTCTTCCGTGGCGGCCAGCTGTGGACGGCGACCGCCCCGGCGATGCCGGTTCAGCCTACGGTGCTCGACCAGGCCGCCGCGGTGGTCAACTCGTTCATGCAGGCTCGCCTCAAGGGCCAGGCCGCTGATGCGACCACGCTCCTCGACGCCGGCGGCAGGCAGGCGTACGCCGCGGGCGGCCTCAGCCTGACCATCAGCGGCGACCCTTCTTTCTCGCGCTACTACATCCTGACGCAGGAAGTCACCGGCGCCGAGCCGGACACTGCCCGGTTCGTGGTCCGCCTGGTCCTCACCCACGGGAAGATCGACGTGAGCGACTTCGAAGAGACCCTCACGCTCGTGCGCGACCCGAGCACCAACAAGCTTTTGATCGACCAGGCCACGACGGGACCGCGCCGCGATCTGGGCAAGGGCGCGGAGGTCGTCGGGCTGATGGTGACGCCTGGCACGGTCCAGGTCACCTTCGACAGCGACCTCGACCCCGGGACCATCGGCGGAGGAATCGTCATCCTCGACGCCAAGGGCAAGCAGCTCGACGCCAGCCCGACCTATTCGAACAAGACGGTGACCATCGGCGGCCTGGACCTGAGGCCAGGGGCCCACTACAGGATCGTGGTCCTGACCACCGTGCGCGACGTCCTGGGGCACAACGTGGCGGCCGAATATGACCTCGACCTGGTAGGGCCAGTCGCGGTCAAACGCGGCGACGGCAAGTTGAGCGGAGTGCCGGCCACGGCGTCTCCGAGCCCGAGCCCAAGCCCAAGCCCAAGCCCAAGCCCGGCGTCGACTCCTGGGGGCTAGAGGATCTTCAGCGCTCGCGCAGCGCGGGTGAGCGCCGTTACCGAACCGGAATGGGCGATGCCACCTTGCAGGGCCGCCTCGAAAGCCTCGGCGAAGGGCAGACGCAGGACCTCCATGTCCTGCTCATACGTCTCGGGGCTGCGCTCGGCCTCGGTGATCCCCTGGGCCATGAACATGTGCGCGGACCCCGTGAGGAAGGCGGCGCCGTGCACGACGCCCAGCGACGTGTAGCGGCCCGCCACGAGCCCGGTTTCTTCCGCCAGCTCGCGCCGGGCGCACTCTAGCGGGTCCTCGTCGCCGTTGAAGGTGCCGGCAGGAACCTCCCACGAGGACTCGTCCCAGGCGTGTCGCCACTGGCGCACCAGCATCGTGTCGCCGTTGTCGAAATACGGAACGATGAACGCCGAGTCGGGGTTGGCCACGACCGTGTACACGGCCTCGGCGCCGTCGGGAAAGCGGATCACGTCCTCGCGCAGCTGAAAGGGGCCGGAGCGGCCCTGGACGCTCGACCTGCCCACGACGAACGGCCTGCCGCTGTCTGGATGACGCAGGGGCGCTATTGCCGCACCACCGACGCCACCGCGGCCGCGGCGGCCGCAACGTGACGCGGATCCGGGCCGTAGTCGAACGGGGAAACGTCCGCGGCCAGCTTCTTCGCCCGCTCGACGAGGTCGGGGTGGTCCTCGATGAACCGGGTGCTCAGCTTCCCGGCCCGGAAATCGGGGTTCTCGAGTATCGCCCTGTGATAGCTGATGGTCGTCGCGGGGCCGACCACCACGAACTCGCGCAGGGCCCGGCTTGCCCGAGCGATCGCCTCCGCGCGGTCGCTCCCGTGGACGATGAGCTTGGCGACCAGCGAGTCGTAGTTCGGCGGAACGTCCGAGCCAGGGCCGAAACCGGAGTCGACCCGCACGCCCGGGCCGGCGGGCGCGACCCAGCGCGAGATGCGCTTGGGGTTGGGGAGGAACTTCCGCACCGGGTCCTCCGCGTTGATGCGCATCTCGATCGCGTGCCCGGTCCAGGTCACGTTGTGCTGGGAGAAGCCGAGCTCCATTCCCGCGGCCACGCGGATCTGCTCCTTGACCAGGTCGATGCCGGTGACCGCCTCGGTGATCGGATGCTCGACTTGCAGCCTGGCGTTGACCTCGAGGAAATAGAAGTCACCCTCGCTGAAGATGAACTCGACGGTCCCGGCGTTGACGTAGCCGGCGGCGGTGGCCGCGCGGATCGCGGCATCACCCATGGCGGCGCGAATTTCTGCGGTCAGGGCCGGCGAAGGCGTCTCTTCCATGATCTTCTGGTGGCGGCGCTGGATCGAGCACTCGCGCTCACCCAGATGAACCGCGTGGCCGTGGCTATCGCAGATCACCTGGATCTCGATGTGCCTGGGGTTGCGAACGTAGCGTTCGATGTAGACGGTCGGGTCGCCGAAAGCCGACCGCGCAGCCTGCGCGCTGGTTTCGATGGCAGCCGCCAGGTCTGCCTCGGACTCGACGACCTTCATGCCGATTCCGCCGCCACCCCCTGACGGCTTGACCATGACCGGAAAACCGATGCGCCGCGCCGCGGTGATGGCGGCGACCGGGTCGACCGCGTCGCTGCCGGGGGTGACCGGGACGCCGTGGTCGATCGCGAGCTGGCGCGCGGCGAGCTTGGACCCCAGAGCGCGCATCGCCGATGCGGGTGGTCCGATGAACTTGATCCCCGCGGCCTCGCACGCTTCGGGAAACGCGGGCTTCTCCGAAAGAAAGCCGTAGCCGGGGTGGATCGCCTCGGCGCCGACCTCATGCGCCACCTTGACGATGTGATCGAGCTTGAGATACGAATCGCTCGCGGCGGCGCCGCCGATGTGGCGCGCTTCGTCCGCGTACCGGACGTGGATCGCCTTGCGGTCGGCGTCGGAGTAGACGGCGACGGTCGCGATCCCCAGCTCGCGGCAGGCGCGCATGACGCGGATCGCGATCTCGCCGCGGTTCGCGACGAGGATCTTATTGAAGAGCTTGCTCTTCATCCGATCACATTGAAGAGCTTGCTCTTCATCCAATCACCTTGACGAGCTTGCTCTTCGTCCGATCACCTTGAAGAACCTGCTCTGCGTCCGATCACCTTGAAGGCTTGCTCTTCACCCGACGGCCAGCAGCGGTTGGTTGGGGCTCACGACGTCGCCCTCCTTGACGTAAAGGTGAGTCACCCGCCCTGCGACCGTGGTCACGATGTCGTTCTGCATCTTCATCGCCTCGAGCACGGCCACCACGTCACCCAGCTTCACCTCGTCCCCCGCCTTGACCGGCAGCTTGACGATAAGGCCCTGCATGGGGGCGACGACCGTTCCCTCGCCGACCTTCGGCGGCGGCGGAGCGGTCGATGAGGCCCCAAGCGCCGCGCCAGAGGGCATGACGGTCATGCCAGCCCCGGTGACTCGCACCTTGAAGGTCTCGCCCTCGACCTCGACCTCGAACTCCGCGGTCGAGACCTGCGCCTGTGGCGCCGCCTCCGTAGGCGCTTCGGCCGGAGCGTCCGTGAGCACCGGGTCGGGCTTCGCAGCTTCCTCGACCGGCCTGGCTCGGGCGCCGGCGCCGTCCGCCTCCGGCGGAGAGCCGCTGAGGTAGTCCTTCAGCAGGGCCGGGAACATCAGCTGGATCAGCACCGCGTCGTCGGTCGGTTCATGGCCCTGCTTGCGCAGCTGCTTGCGGGCGCCGTCGACCTGCGGCTCGAGCAGGTCGGCCGGGCGGATGGTGATGGGCTCCTCGCGGCCGAGGACCAGCCGCCGCAGCTCGTGGTCGGCCGGCACGGGTGGCCTCCCGTAGAGACCCTGCAGGTAGTCCTTCAGCTCCTGCGTCACCGTCGAATAGCGTTCCCCGCCGATCACGTTGTAGACGGCCTGGGTGGCGATGATCTGGCGGATCGGGGCGACCAGCGGCGGATACCCGAGGTCGCGGCGCACGCGGTTCGCCTCTTCCATCACCTCCGCCTGGCGCGCACCCGCGTTGTGGGCGGCGAGCTGGTGGTAGATGTCCTCGAGCATCAAACCCGGCATGTGGTACCGGAGGATGCTCGCGTCGACCCGGTCTGCGAACGGGCTCAAGTGCTCGAGGTGCCGGCGCTTGAGCTCTTCGACGTCGTGCTGGACCTCCCACATCCGGTCGAGGTCAAGCCCTGTGTCGTACTCCCCGCCTTCCAGTGCGGCCACCACGCTTTCCGAGGCCGGCTGCGAGGTGCCCCAGGCCAGCGGCGACACGGCCACGTCAAGGATCTCCGCCCCGGCCTCGACCGCAGCCATGTACGCCATCGGCGCCATGCCGCTCGAGCAGTGGGAGTGCACGTCGATGGGCGCCTTGACGACCTGCTTCAGCTCGGTGACCAGCTCCCAGGTCGCCTGCGGGCTGAGCAGGCCGGAAGTGTCTTTGATCACGACCTCGTGGCAGCCCATGTCGACGAGGCCCTTGGCGAGGGAGCACCAAAGCTCGACGTTGTGCGCCGGCGAGATGGCGTAGCTCAGCGCGCCCTGCACCTTCTTCTTGGCTTTGAGCGCCGCGGCGATCGAGGCCTCCATGTTGCGCAGGTCGTTCAGTGGGTCGAACACGCGGAAAACGTCGACCCCGCACTTGGCGGCGTGCTTGACGAACAGCTCGACGGCGTCGTCGGCAAAGTTGCGCTTGGAGACGAGATTCTGGCCGCGGATCAAAGCCTGGATCGGCGTGTTCGGCGTGACCTTTCGCAGCTTGCGGAGGTACTCCCACGGATCCTCGTGTCGAAGCAGCTGCGTCTCGAAGGTGGCGCCGCCGAAAGCCTCCATTGCGGCAAAGCCGACCGCGTCCATCTTGGCGGCGATAGGCAGGATCTCCTCGATGCGCAGGTTGCCGCCGAGCAGCGACTGCTGGGCGTCGCGGAAAGTGGTATCGATCAGCCGCACGCGCGCTTTCTTCTTCGGCATCGCTCCCTAGCCGGCCAGGGCCGCGCGCTTTTCCGCATGGCTCTTCTCGATCCGGCCGTCGTTCAACCCGATGATCCGCGCCGCAAGCCACGCGGCGTTCTTGGCCCCGGCCTCGCCGATGGCGACCGTGGCGACCGGGATACCCGCCGGCATCTGCACTATCGAATAGAGCGAATCGACACCGCCCAGGTGCTGCGTCGGGACCGGCACCCCGATCACCGGCAGATCGGTCCACGCCGCTACGACGCCCGGCAGGTGAGCGGCTCCGCCGGCGGCGGCGATGACGACCTTGAGGCCGCGCTCCCGCGCCGAGCTGGCCCACTCCATCACTCCTTTGGGATTGCGGTGGGCGGAGCACACCTTGACCTCGTGCTCGAGGCCGAGCTCGTCCAGGACCTTGACGCACGACTCCATCAAGGGAAGGTCGGACTTGGAGCCGAGGATCACGCCAACCACTGCGCTCAACTAATCGCCTCCCGAGGAGCCCGCTGAGGGACTGCCGTCGGATCCAAACCTCTCGACGTCACCCCTCATCGGCCTCCCTTGCAATATCGGAGCGGAAAAAAGCCCCCTCGAATCGTACCTGCCGAGCGCCTGACAGCGCCGTCTCGCGCGCCTGCGCCACGGTCTCGCCCAGCGCTACCGAGGTGACCACGCGCCCCCCATCGGTGACCAGGCCCGTGGCGGGTAGGTATCGCGTCCCGGCGTGGAAGATCAGGACGCCTTTCGGCATCTCGGCCAGGCCGCGGATCGAAAAGCCGGTCTTCACGGCCGCTTCGTCGGGATAGTGTCCCGACGCGACCACCACGCCGACGCATGGTCGGGAGCTCCAGCTCAGGTCCGGGAAGCCGGCAAGGTTGCCCTTGGCCACAGCCAGCGCCAGCGCGACGAAGTCCGTCTGCAGCCGTGGCAGGACCACCTGGGCCTCCGGGTCTCCGAAGCGGGCGTTGAATTCGAGGGTGCGGATCCCCTTCGGCGTCAGCATCAGTCCCGCGTAGAGGACACCGTGAAACTCGTCTCCGGAGGCCGCGAGCTCTCGTACAGCGGGACGCAGCACGGACTCCACCACCTCCTGGAGCAACGCATCGTCCACGCCGAGTGGCGGGGAGTAGGCTCCCATGCCGCCCGTGTTCGCGCCCTCGTCGCCGTCATGGGCTCGCTTGTAGTCGCGCGCCGGCGCCAGCGCAACGACGTCCTTGCCATCGGTCACCGCGTGCACAGAGAGCTCAGGTCCGTGGAGCCTTTCCTCCACCACGATGGTGGCCCCGCTGCGCCCGAACTGGCCCTCGACGAGCATGGCGTCGATCGCTGCATTCGACTCCTCGACAGACGAGCACACGATCACCCCTTTGCCACGGGCGAGCCCGTCGGCCTTCACGGCGACCTGGCCCGCGCGCTCGCCGGCCCACGCCCGGGCCGGCGCGGGCTGCGTGAACACCTCGAAGTCCGCTGTCGGGATGCCGGCCCGCTGCATCAGCGCCTTGGCGAACGACTTGCTCGACTCGATACGGCCGGCGCCGCGGTTCGGCCCGAAGACGTTGAACCCGGCACTCCTGAGCGCATCGCCCACGCCCGCTTCCACCGCCGCTTCCGGGCCGAGGATCACCAGCCCGAGCCTTTCACGCTTGGCGAAGTCGACCAGGCGCACCACGTCCGCCGCGCCGATCGGCACGTTGCGCGCCATGCCCCCGGTGCCGCCGTTACCCGGCGCGCAGTAAACGCGCTCCACCAAGTCGGACTGCACGCACTTCCAGACCAGCGCGTGCTCGCGCGCGCCGGATCCGACGACAAGAACCTTCACAGCGGGGTCATTTGAGCATGGCCAGCGCGATCGGCGTCACGATCTGGTGGGCGTCTCCCCAGTCGACAACCTCGGTCGACTGCCTCCAGTAATGGCGGCCGTCGGCCCGCCAGGTCCCATCAGGCTGCCGGTGCTTGAGGAGCAGTGCCCTTGCGTCGTCCGCGCGCCGGTCGCCGAGCAGTCCGAGCATTGCGACGGCGCGGAGACCATGGAAGAAGTCGTAGTGCCAGTAATGCGGCCAGTGGATGTGCAGCCATTCTGAGTGGATTGCGTGGCCAGTCTGCATCGAACGAAATACCTGATGCTCCAGCAGCAGCTCCCCCGCGCGCTGAGCGGCCTGCCGTGAGTCGACGTTGCCAGTCGCCCGGTGATATTCCACCAGGCCCCAGATCGGCGCAAGGGTCTCGTGGAAGGAAGAGCGGTGCGCGGTGGGGTCGCGATCGCAGTTCCATCCCCCGTCGGGCCACTGGGATCGCAGCAGCACATCGACCAGGTACTTGACCTGCGGACTGCCCGCCATTCCGAGGCGGCAGCTGAGGGCGACGGCGTTGCCTTCGATCGACGCATGCCGTCGCTCGAGCCCCCTGACGACCGGCGCGGTGTGGCGTGGACTGGCTATCCAATCGAGCACGGTGGTCGCTGCAGAGCGCGCCACGGCATTGCGAGCTGGGATTCCCAGCTCGACCATCGAAATGAGACGCCAATGGGAGCCTTTCCATTTCGAATAGGGATGCCCGCCAAAGCCGCCATCCGCCTGTTGCCCTGACCCCAGCTTTTCAAGTGTCGAACGCCGCCAGACTGGATCGAGCTTGAGTCCTACTCCCACTCGATGGTGCCGGGAGGCTTTGAGGTGATGTCGAACACCACCCGGTTGACGCCCTTCACCTCGTTCACGATCCGGTTGCTGATGCGGGCCAGCACCTCGTAAGGCACGCGCGCCCAGTCCGCCGTCATGGCGTCCTCGCTGGTGACCACACGCACTGCGACCACGTTGGCGTAGGTTCGGAAGTCGCCCATCACGCCCACCGTCTCGAGCGGGGTGAGCACTGCGAACGACTGCCACACCTTGCGGTAAAGGCCGTTGTTCTTGATCTCGTCGACGACTACCCAATCGGCGTTGCGCAGGATCTCCAGCCGCTCCGCGGTCACCTCCCCCAGGCAGCGGATCGACAGTCCAGGTCCAGGGAACGGCTGGCGATACACCATCTCCTCCGGCATGCCGAGCTCGATTCCAACGGCGCGGACCTCGTCCTTGAAGAGATAACGCAGAGGCTCGATGAGCTGGAAACGCAAGCCGGGCGGCAAGCCGCCGACGTTGTGGTGCGTCTTGATCTTGACCGCGGTCGAAGAAACGTCCGGGGCCGTCGATTCGATGACGTCCGGGTAAAGCGTGCCCTGGGCGAGAAAGTCGATGTGGCCGAGGCTTGTCGCCTCCGCCTCGAAGACCGTGATGAACTCGCGGCCGACGATTCTCCGCTTCTGCTCGGGGTCGATCACTCCGCTCAGCGCCTGGAGGAAACGGTCGGTGGCGTCGACATAACGGATGTCCATGTCGAGGTTGCCATGCATCACGGCGAGCACGCGCTCCGGCTCCTCTTTGCGTAGGAGCCCGTTGTTAACGAACACACACGTGAGCTGGTCGCCCACCGCTCGTTGCACCAGCGTCGCGGCCACCGCCGAGTCGACGCCGCCGGACAGGGCGCAGATGACGCGGCCGTCGCCGACCTGGGCGCGAATGCTTTCGGTCGCCTCGGCGATGAAGGATCCCGCGGTCCATGACGCCGTGCATCCGCAGACGCCGTACAGGAAGTTGCGAAGCACTTCGCGGCCGCCTGGCGTGTGCACGACCTCGGGATGGAACTGGATGCCGTAGATGCCCCGGTCGTTGGTAAACGCCGCTACCGGCGAGTTGCCGCTGGAGGCGAGCGAGTGGAACCCAGGTGGGAGCTCGCTCACGTGGTCGCCGTGGCTCATCCACACGGGCATCTCGCCGCTGAGCCCGCGGAACAGGCCGGTCTGGTCGCGCACCGAGAGTAGGGCCGGCCCGTATTCGCGCGCATGGCCCGGATCCACCTTGCCACCCAGGTGATGCGCGATGAGCTGCATGCCGTAGCAGATCCCCAGCACCGGGATGCCCGCGCGAAGCGCCTCGGGATCGACCTGTGGGGCGCCGGACTCGTAGACGCTGGCCGGGCCGCCGCTGAGGATCAGGCCGGCCGGGTGACGCTCCTTCAGCTCGGACCACGGCGTGGTGCCGGGGACCAGCTCGCAGTACACGTTGGCTTCGCGCACGCGTCGCGCGATCAGCTGGCTGAACTGCGACCCGTAGTCGAGAACCAGGATGGTCTGCTGCCGCGTGCCGCCCTTCACCTCTTCGCGACTTCGGGCAGCCGCAGCAGACCGGCTCAGCTCAGCTCTTCCCCATACCCACGTGCTGGGCCTGCTGGAAGACCTTGCCCTCGGAGGTGATGGCGGGCGCGATCACCAGCTCCACGTGCTGGAACTCGGCGATGTCATGGGCGCCGCAAACCCCGAGGGCTGAGCGAAGCGCGCCGGCGAAGTTCTGCGAGCCGTCGTCAACGCGGGCTGGGCCGAGCAGGATCTCGTGCAGGGTCGCCCTGGTCCCGGTCTGGATGCGCGTACCGCGTGGAAGGTTGGGGTCGGGCGTCGCCATGCCCCAGTTGAAGCCTTTCGAGGCAGACTCCTCGGCACCTGCCAGCGGGGTGCCGATCATGACCGCGTCGGCGCCCGAGGCGAAAGCCTTGCACACGTCGGCGCCGATGCGCATGCCGCCGTCGGTGATGACCGCCACGCGCATCCCGCCTCGCCTCATGTGCTCGTCACGAGCCGCCGCGACGTCGGCGGTCGCGGTCACCTGGGGCACGCCCACGCCCAGCACGCCGCGAGTCGTGCATGCGGCACCCGGCCCGACGCCGACGAGGATCCCCGCGATCCCTGTCTCCATGAGCTCGAGAGCGGTCTCATAGTGCACGCAGTTGCCGACGACAACAGGGATGTCGCATGCGCGAACGAGGTCCTCGAAAGAGAGCTGGTTATAAGACCTGGAGGAGTGCCGCGCGGTGAGGACGGTGCCCTGGACGACGTACACGTCGGCGCCTGCTTGCTGCACCACCTCGGCGCGCTCACCGGCCCGAGCCGGCACCGTCGAGACCGCGCAAGGCACCCCTGCCGCCTTGATCGTCTTGATCCGCTCGGCGATCAGGTGCGCCTTGACCGGCTCGCGATACACCTCTTTGAGCAAGGCGTTGACGTGAGCTTTGTCAGCTTCCGCGATCTTTCGGATGACCGGCGCGGAGTCCTCATACCTGGTGTGCACGCCATCGAGGTTGAGCACCGCGACGCCGCCCAGCTTTCCCATCGCGATGGCGAAGTCCACGTCGACGACTCCATCCATGGCCGATCCCCAGATCGGAAGAGGGAGCTTGAAGTCCGGGCCCATCGAGAAGGTGATGTCGACCTCCTCGGGGTTGAGGGTCACGCCGCCCGGCACCAAAGCGATCTCGTCGAATCCGTAAGCTCGGCGGGCTCGCCTGCCGATCCCGATCTCGAAGCCAGAGTGCTCCCCGGTAACTGATCCGCGGGTTTCGAGTCGGCTCTGATTCAGGGTGTGTTTACTCCAATGGTGGCGGGGTTCGCAGAGTATACCCGACACCCGGTGCGCATATTCTTTAAGCGATGTACAGGACGCTCGAGTACCTGCCCGGAATGACCGACGGCGACGTCGAGAGGCTGAGGTCGCGCGGCATCCGGCACACCAACCAGCTCTTGCACAGGACGTCTCTGGGCATCGACCGCGACCGTCTCTCCAAGAAGACGGGCATCAGCGCCGACCGCCTGCTCGAGCTCTGCCACCAGTGCACGCTGCTCGAGGTCTCCGGGATGGACCGATGGCTGCCCCTGGTGCGCCGCCTGGGCATCAACTCGATGAAGGACATGCGCGCGCAGGACGCTCCCGCGCTCCACGCCAAGCTCGTCGAGGCGATCGGACTGGCCGGCGCGCCCGGGTTGAGCGACGTCCAGTACTGGATCAGCCAGGCCACCGCTCTGGACATCATCGAAGAGCCCGAGAAAGCGCCTCCCCTCGCCGTCGTCGACTAACAGCCACCAGCCGAGACGCGGCGGCGTTTACTTGCCGGTGATTAGAGGAAGACACCTCGGCGCAATCTCAGGTTGTCGTAGACCCCCTCTTGAATCGTGTCCCTGATCTCGTCGGCCAGCGCCATGACCAGGTTCTGGTCGTCGGCCGCTTCAGGCGGATGGTCCTCGACGTGGACAGCCGGGTGGAACTGGATGCGCCACTTGCTGGGCAGCGGGATGAGGCCGAGCGGTCCCAGCCACGGCCAGAATGGGGTGACCGGGACGTAAGGCAGGCCGAAGAACTTAGCGATGGGCGCCAGGTCGGCCAGCATCGGATAGATCTCCTCCGAACCCACTACCGAGACGGGAATGATCGGCGCCCGCGACCGGATCGCCGTCGAGACGAACCCCCCGCGGCCGAAACGGCGCAGGCGGTAGCGGTCCTTGAAGTTCTTGCCCGTGCCGCGCACCCCTTCCGGAAACACCAGCACCAGTTCGTCGCGCTCGAGCAGGCGGCGCGTGTCGTCAGGGTGCCCCACGGTCTGGCCCGTCCTGCGCAAGAACCAGCTGAGGACCGGCATGCCCAGGAACATGCTCGCCACGAGCGCCCGCACGTGGCGCGGGTGCGAGTGTTCGGCGAAGACCGCGGTCTTGATCATCGTGCCGTCCCAGGGCAGCACGCCGGCGTGGTTGGCGACCAGAAGAGCGCGACCATGCGCCGGCACGTTCTCGACGCCGGTCGCCTCGACCCGCCAGTAGTCCCGGTACAGGACCATGAAAGCCGAAAGGAAGGACTCTGTCCATTGGGCGTCGAAGCCGAAATCGTCGACCTCATAGTCGGCCCCGCGCTGAGCGAGCTCCTGCTGCTTGTACAGGAACTGGACGAAACCCATCACCCGGTTCAGGTCGATGATGTCGCGGCCGGTGATCTGCTTCAAACGCACCGAAAGCTCGTTGATGCCCTGCAGCGCGTACATCGGGGCCCTGCGCCGAAGCCGGCTGACCTGCCTGGGCAGACGCAAGCCCGGCCCTGCTTGAACGATCTCGGCTTTCTTGCTCCGGCGCTTGCGCTCGCGGGCCGTGGTCTGGCCGATCACCTGTGGGCCGCCAGCGAGCGAACACCGTTGCGCTCGCCGCGCCTGCGGCGCTGCAGGTAGACCTGCAGCTCGAACTCCTGCGGCGGCGAGGGCGCCTCGATGACCTCGATCTCCTTGCCGCGAGCGAGGCCTTCCATCACCTCTCGGGAGCTGTGAACCGGCTTCCACCCGAACTCCGCCTCCAGCTTCGAGCCATCCATCACCGACCCAAACGCCACGACGTCGGCCACGTGCCCAGGCACGTCCACCCGGGCGAAAGCGCGCAGCTCGAGCTGGGCCAGCCATCGCCCGTACGGGACAAGCACGGGAGCTGCCCGGCCTCCCATCACGCCGATCGCCTGGCTCAGCAGCACGATGCCCGCTCCGCCGACGTTGAAGACTCCGGGGTGCTGGCCAAGAGTCGCGCGGACGATCGCCTCGGCGGCGTCCTCCTCGTGCAAGAACTGGAGGCGTGGGTCGAACCCGGCAAACGTCGGAACAATCGGCAGTGACAGGTACTTGGCGAGAGTCGTGTCCTCGCTGAGGCGAAATCCGAGGCGCAGCACGGTGACGCCGCATGACTCGTTGCGGAGCGCAAACTCCCCCACCAGCTGCTCCAACTCGATGAGGTCCGCGGTGATCGACGACCCCGGCCTGTCGGCGAACGCCATGTCCTCCGAGAAGAAGGAAGGGTCGGTGGGGCTCGCGCCATACAGCGCCTGGCTCGACTTGACGACGAGCCTGCGCACGGGGCTCGTCGGCCCCGCGCATCCGACGAGCACGTTCATGGTCCCGATGACGTCCGTCTCGTGGATCGCGCGCGAGTCGTGAGGCGAGTCGACCATCACCGCGAGGTGGACCACGGTGTCGATCTTCAGCCGCCTGATCAGCTTGCCGATGGCCGCATGGCGGGTGTCGGCGTGGACGAAGTCCATCTCTTCGAGCGCGCTGACAGGGTCGGCGATGTCGCAGCCGTACAGAACGGGCACCTCGGGCGCCAGCCGGCGCGCGACCTCGGCGCCGAGGGGGTTGGACACGCCGGTGATGAGGACGCGGTTGGGCCGGTGCGCGAGGGTCACCTCTCCAGCCTAGTCCAGTGGGGGCCGACGCCCATCCGACAACGTCGATGCCAACGCGGGTTCCGCGCGCCTACGGGTATATGCCTCGCACCGTCGTCGCGTTGGCCACGCGCTGCACCGCCAGCGCGTACGCGGCCAACCTCATGTCGATGCGCTTGTTCACCGACGTGTGGAGGATCTCGTAGAACGCGCGAGTGATCACGTGGTGCAGCTTGGTATTGATCTCCTCCTCCTCCCAGAAGAAGGCCTGGAGGTCCTGCACCCATTCGAAATAGGAAACGATCACCCCGCCGGCGTTGGCGATGATGTCAGGCACCACGAAGATCCCTCGGTCGTGCAGGATCGGGTCGGCCTCGGGAGATACGGCGGCGTTGGCGCCTTCGGTGATCAGCCGTGCCCGGATGCGGGGGGCGTTGGCGCCGGTGATCTGGTCCTGGACGGCCGCCGGGACGAGGACCGTGACCGGGAGCTCGATGATCTCGTCATTCGTGACCGAATCAGCCTTCTTGAACCCGCTCACCCCGCCCCTGACCTGCCGGTGCTCCTCCAGCGCGACGAGATCGAGCCCTTTCGGGTTGTACACGCCTCCCCGGGAGTCGCTGACCGCGACGACGTTCAATCCCGCCTCCGCCAGCAGGCGCGCCGCGGAGCGGCCGACCTGGCCGTAACCCTGGACCGCCACGGTCGGCGTCTCCTCGTCTGCGTGGAGGTACTTCAAGGCCTCGAGAGTCAGGTAGGTGGCCCCTCGGCCCGGCGCGTCGACGCGGCCTTCTGAGCCGCCGACGTCGACCGGCTTGCCGGTGACAGACGCAGTCACGGAGTGACCGGAATGCATGGAGACCGTGTCCATGATCCAGGCCATGATCTGGGGCGAGGTGCCCATGTCGGGCGCCGGGATGTCCTTCTCGGGACCGATCAGGATCCCGATCTCGGTGGCGTAGCGACGCGTAAGGTGCTCGAGCTCGAAAAGCGAAAGCTTGGTCGGATTGCAGGCGACCGCGCCCTTCGAACCTCCGTATGGAAGGCCGACCGCAGCGCACTTCCACGTCATGAGCATCGCCAGGGCCTTGACCAGGTCGATCGTGATGTCGGGGTGGTAGCGGATGCCGCCCTTGGCCGGTCCGCGGCTGATGTTGTGCTGCACACGCCAGCCGGTGAAGACGCGGACCGAGCCGTCATCCATGCGGACGGGGAAGTGGACGGTGAGCTCGCGCTTGACCTCGCGGAGGCTTCGGCGAGCGTCGTCGGACAGGCCGATCACGTCGGCAGCGGCGTCGAAACGCCGCTGGGCGGTCTGGAAGGCGGAAGCGCGGGTTTCGACCGCCATTTGGGGACTCCGATAGTAACTCCCGAGGCCCCCGTGCGCAGATGCGGTTCACGCACAATTGGCCTCGTGTCCCGCCGCGAGCTCGCCAGCATTGCCACCGTCGCGGTGGTCGCCCTGGCCACCGGATTCGTCCTGACCGGCCAGATCAAAGCCCAGCTGCTGACCCCTTCCAACCAGCTCGCGCGCTACCAGGCGCTACAGCGCAGTGTGCAGGATCTGGAGGCCACCAACCTCACCGAACGCCAGCAGATCGCCACCCTCAGATCACAGATCGACGCCCTGGAATCCGATGCGGCGGGCCGGTCGTCGGCGACCCAGGCCCTCCAGAACCAGGTCAACGGCCTGCGCGCCCGGGCGGGCCTGACCGCGATGCACGGGCCCGGCGTCGAGGTGGACCTCTCAAACGGAATACCAGGTCCAGACACCGGGGGCCAGACCGGCTACCTGGTCAACTTCCAGGACGTCCAGGATGTGGTCAACCTGCTTTTTGCGCAAGGCGCCGAAGGCATCGCCGTGAACGGCAGGCGCATCACGCCGCTCAGCGCCTACTCCGGCTCCGAGGGCCAGGTGATCATCGACCAGGGCCCACCGCTTTCCTCACCCCTCAAAGTGGTCGCGGTGGGTGACCGCAACCGCATGCAGGCCGCCCTGGACAGCCCGTCCGCCCTGCCGGACATTCGCGCACGCCAGGTCCAGTTCCAGGTCCATCTCACCTTCGACGGAGCGCCCGACCTCCCGTTGCCGGCCTATGACTCCAGCCTGCTGATCTCCCATGTCAAGCCGGCTTAGCCCCGCTGCACGGCGGCCCCCGGTGCGCGCCGGCGCCATCAGCGTGTGGCTCATCGCGCTGCTCGTCGCCCTGGTTGCAACGATCCAGATTCGCAGCCAGGCCGAGGTGGAGCGGACGCTCGTGGGCGTGGACCCCACATCCCTCGCCTTCCTGATCGACGACCTTCACCGGGCCAACGACTCGCTGAGCGCCGAAACCACCGACCTCACCGGGCGCAAGGCGACGCTGCAGTCCGGAACCAGCGGGGCCGCCGACCAGGTGCTCACCGACGAGACCGACCGCCTCCGCGCCCTCGAAGGCCTCGTCCCGGTCCAAGGGCCCGGGATCGTGATCGTGGTCGACGCCAATGGCCTGCAGGCGCTCGACCTGCAGGATGCGCTCAACAACCTCGCCGCCGGCGGCGCCGAAGCGATCGACGTCAACGGCCACAGGATCGTGGTCGGGGTGCCTGTCGAGCAGGCTGCAGGTGGCGTGGAGGTCGACGGCGTGGTGGTCGCGCCGCCGTGGACCATTTCGGTGATCGGCGATCCGACCCGGCTGGTGGATGTCGGCGACCTGATGACGCAGCAGCTTCGCGCCGACAGGCGCGTGCGGCAGGCGACCTATCGAGCCGATCCCGAGGTCGTCATCCGCTCGGTCGTCAACGCGAGGCCGTTCGTCTACGCGATCGCGTCGTAGAGACCGGGGCGGAACCTGACGGCGAGGGCGCCGCGGAGCGGGCGGCTCCCAGCTTCTTGAGCTGCTCTTGCATGCGGTCGAGGCGCTGGTTGATCCGCTCGATGTCGCGGTGGGTCGGGATGCGGAGCCTTCGCAGCGCGGTTTCGATGGCCTCGTCAGCGCGGCCCTCGAGGTTTTCGCGCCGCTTCTCGACCTGGTTGCGAAGGTCGACCGGCACGCTCAGGGTCTTTCGCACGTAGTCGAGAAGCGCCTGCCCGCGGTCGTGCAGCGCCTCGCCGCCGGCATCGACGATCCTCGACGGGCCTCGCTTCTCCTCGGTCAAGACGATCTGCGACAGGGTCAACTGCGTCAGGTCATGACCGCTGTCCCGGTCAACCACCTTGATCTCGTGGCCCTCGCGCACCAATCCGGCGATTCCGTCGAGGGTGATGTACCTGCTCGTGCGCGTGTCGTAGAGCTTGCGGTTTGCGTACTTCTTGATAAGGTGTCGGTCAGGGCCAGTCACAAGCGGGCCAATTCTAATGCGGTGCGTTAGGGGCCCCATCAACCTGTTCTTCGACAGCGCGGTAGGCCGTTTGCTTACCGCTTTCACGGAGGTGGATCATGGCGGCGAGAAAGCGGACATCGAAACGTTCTGGACTCGTGGGTCGCGCGGTGAGCGCGGGCCGCAAGGCGCTGCACGAGGCCGAGAGCCGGGTGCCGGGCGACCTTCGAAGGCAGCTGGAGCGGCGGATCAAGGAAGGCGAGAAGACCATCCATGCGGCGATCAAGCAGGTGCGGGTGCAGGCGAAGCAGGCCGCCAGGCAGGCGGACGTCGACACGGCATTGAAGCGCCTCGACGCCCTCAGCAAGCAGGTGCAGCAGCTGGCGCGTAACGCGTCGACGCGCGGCGCCACGACCACCGGGCGAGCGACGAGGAAGACCAGGCGGGCCGCCACCGGCGCCAAGAAGGCGGCCGGCACTGCGCGACGAAAGGCGACGGCCACGCGCAAGACGGCCACGCGCAAAGCCGCCACCCGCAAGGCCACGGCCACCCGCAAGGCGACTGCCACGCGTACGGCGGCCACCCGCAAGGCGACTGCCACGCGCAAGGCGGTCACCCGCAAGGCGCCCACGCGGCGCGCCCCGGCGAGAACGACCTCGACCCGTTCGGCCGGAACCGCCGCCGCTCCGAGCTCAACCGCCACGGTAAGCGCGCCGCGCAAGACGGCCACCAGACGCTCGCCCGCTCGGCGCCGAGCCGCCGCCTCGACTCACGAGGTCAGGCCGGTCCCGACGGCCCCCGAACCCGGTCCGCTGCCCATCTCCGTCGAGACGGAGGGATCCGGCTCCTAGGGCGCTACAGCTTTCCGAAGACTCGAACTCCGCCCAGGAGCACTGCTCTTGGGCGGAGCTTTTCCCACGCGATTTCACCGCCGGCAAGCGGGTCGTCGCCGTAAACCTGGAGATCGGCGAGCATGCCCGGCTCCAGCGTCCCCTTCTCTTTTTCCTCGAAGCTAGCGTAGGCGCCGCCAGCCGTGTACGCGCGAAGCGCAGCGAGCAGGCTTATGCCATTGACCTGATCGTCGACCGCGACCCGAATGCCCGGCCAGGGGTTGGGATCGGGCGAGACCGGCAGGTCGGAGCTGAAGGCGAGCGGCACGCCGGCCTTGAGGAGCGGGCCGTGGGCGGCGAGGTCTCCCCGGTCGCGGACCGGAAAGAAGAGCGATGACGCCACGCGGCTGAAACGAGCGGCCGACGGCTGCATGACCGCCACCATGCCCAGCCTGCCGACGCGCGCCCTCAGGTCGGGTGGGCAGATCGTGCAGTGCTCGACGCGGTGCCTCAGGTGCGGGGTCCCAGCCGATTCGACCGCGTCGCACATGGCCTCGACCGCCGCGTCGCCGATGGCGTGCGCGGCGACCTGCAATCCCGCCAGCCCGGCTCTCGCGACAAGCTCTTTCAGCTCCTCCCGAGTCGTCCGCCATACGCCACCGCCCGAGCGGGTTGCGGCGCGCTCAGCCCCGCCGTCGATGAACACCTTGACCGGGCCCGCTCTGAGCATCGCCCCGCCGAAACCGGCTCGCATGCCAAGACCCGACGCGGCGTCCAGGAGCTCCCAGGAAAGGAATTCGTTGACTCGCATCTTCAGCCGGCCGTCGTCACAGAGCTGCTCATACGCGCGCAGGTCGTCGGCGAACCCGCGGTTGACCGCGGCGCCGACCGAGGTGATGCCGCGCGACACCAGCAGCTCCTGAGCCTTCAACACGCCTTCCACGCGGCGCCGGCGGCTCGCGGGCGGCTGCACGTCGGCCACCAGTCGCATCGCGGTCTCCAGCAGGAGCCCGTTGGGCCTTCCGTCGAGGTCGCGTCCGATGCGGCCGCCGGGCGGGTTGCGGGTCTCGTTGGTGATGCTCGCGGCCGCGAGGGCCGCCGAGTTCGCCACGCGAGCATGGCCGCCACGCTCGTCGATGAAGCACGGCCGGTCTCCGGTGGCGCGGTCCAGCTCGCTTCGATGCGGCTGGCGCCGCTCGGTGAGCTCGTCGGTCCGGTAGCCCATGCCTTGCTGCCACTCGCCCGGCTTGAGCCCGCGGGCGTGCTGTTTTAG
This sequence comes from Candidatus Dormiibacterota bacterium, assembly GCA_035468355.1. Taxonomy (GTDB): domain Bacteria; phylum Chloroflexota; class Dormibacteria; order Dormibacterales; family Dormibacteraceae; genus DATKSS01. The sequence continues at coordinate 39,868 of DATITA010000182.1, read as the reverse complement.
GCGCTCGAGGATGTCGTCGATCCCGGCCGAGCCGCCCAGGTCGGCCGCAAACCGGGTCAACCCGTAATAGACGACATGCGCGTGGGCGTCGTTGAAGCCGGGCAGGACGGCCGCGCCGCCGAGGTCGACGACCCGTGTCCGCGGTCCCCGCAGGCCCATCAGCTCCGCGCCGCCGCACGCCATGACACGCCCGCAAGCCACCGCCAGGTGCGTGTGGGGTTTGAGCCCGGCGCGCCCCAGGGTGCGGATCACCCCGCGGGCAAGGATCGTGGTGGCTTTCACGGCCGGGTTAGATTAATCGCGTGCTGCGAATCGACCTGCGCTCGGACACCGTAACCATGCCCACGCCCGAGATGCGCCACGCGATGGCCACCGCCCCGCTGGGCGACGACGTGTTCGGGGATGACCCGACGGTCAACCGCCTGGAAGAGCTGGCCGCGAATCGGCTGGGCAAGGCCGCGGCGGTGTTCGTGCCCAGCGGCACGATGGGCAACCTGATCGGCGTCGCCGTTAACGCGCAGAGGGGCGAGGAGCTCATCGCCGACGCCGACTCGCACGTCTTTTATTACGAGACGGCCGGCGCAGCCGCGGTGGCGGGGGTGCAGATCCGGCCGTTGGAAACGGCCGCCGGGGTCATGACGGCGCAGCAGGTGACGGACGCGATCAGGCCCCGCGACGACCCGCACCAGCCGATCAGCGCGGCGGTCACATTCGAGGACACGCACAACCGTCACGGTGGCGTGGTCTGGCCGCTCGCCGACTTGCGCGCGGCGGCCGAGGCAGCGCGCACCCACGGCCTGCGGGTGCACCTCGACGGGGCGCGGATCTTCAATGCCGCCGTGGCTTCGGGAGTCGACGTGAAGGAAATCGCCTCGTGCGCGGACACCGTCACGTTCTGCCTTTCCAAGGGGCTGGCCTGCCCGGCCGGCAGCCTCTTCTGCGGGCCGCGTGAGGCAGTCCACGAGGGGCGTCGCTGGCGCAAGCGCCTGGGTGGCGGCATGCGTCAGACGGGGGTGCTCGCAGCGGCCGGCCTCGTCGCCCTCGAATCCATGGTCGACCGACTGGCCGAGGACCACGCCAACGCGCGGACGCTGGCTGAAGCGCTGGCCGAGCTGCCCGGCGTGACCTGCGACCTGTCGCGCGTCCAGACCAACCTCGTCTATTTCGACCTCGAGCATGTCGGCGCGCCAGCGTTCACCGAGGAGTGCGCGAAGCGCGGCCTGCTCGCGGACTGGAGCGGGCCGAGGCGCATGCGGTTCGTCACGCACTACGGAATCGATGCGGAGGACGTACAGTCGGCGCTGAAGGTCTGCGAGGAGGTTCTTTCGGCATGAGCATGAAGATCTCGCCGGACGACATGTACTACTGGGACGGCCAGCAGTGGCTCAGCACGCTGTCGCTCGATGGCCGGTTCCGCTGGAACGGCGACGCCTGGGTTCCCACAGGACAGGCGCCCTCCGCCATGACCTACCAGCAGCCGCACACGACGACCCGACAGCCGAGCTCGTGGACGAGACCGCTTCAGCTCACGGTGGCCGTGTGGTACGGACTGTCGGCGCTATATGCGCTCTCGATCCCCTTCTGGATGGCCGGCCCGATGACGCAGGCGATGAACCAGGCGATCAACCAGAGCATCCAGCGCCAGCAGCAGCTGAATCCGACTGTCAGCCCTCCTCCGCCTGGCCTCGCCGAGGCCATGACCTCTATGGTCGGCGGGATGACCTGGGTGGCGGCGATCTTCGGCGCCGTCATCTGCCTCGTGGTGGTCATCGGGGCGCTCAACCGGTGGACCTGGCTCTACTACGTGCTTCTCGTCTTCCTCGGTCTCAGCGCAATCTCCCTGCCCGTCGACCTGATCAGCGCCGCGGGCGGCTCGGCCCTCTCGTCCGCCTCGGGGTTCACCATGCCGGCGTGGACCTACTGGCTCGGGGTGGCAACCGCCATCCCCAGCGCCGCGCTGTTCGTGTGGATGCTGGTCGCGCTCGTTCGTAAAGGGCCGTGGGGAATGACGCGGGTGACGCCGGCCCTCAGCTGAGCAGAGCCGCCAGCAGCTTCGGGTCGATGTTGCCTCCGCTGACCACGGCCACGGTCCGCGGTCCGGGCTCCAGCTGCTCGAGCGCGGCGTAGGCGAGCGCTCCCGCCCCTTCGGCGACCACCTTGGCCGTTGATGCGATCTGCGGCACAGCCGCCCTCAGGCGCGGCTCGGGAACCGTAAGCCATCGGTCGACGCACTGTTTCAAGAGCTCGAACATCCGCGTATCGAACGGGGCGGTCGTGCCGTCCGCGATCGTCTCGGGCTTGATCGCAACAAGGCCTCCCGCCTCGAGGCTGCGGGTCCACAAGGGATAGCCGTCGGACTGGACTCCGATGACCTCGACCTCCGGCCGCAGCGCTTTGATCGCGGACGCCACGCCGCCGACCAGCCCGCCACCCCCCACGGGGACCAGGACCCGGGCAAGATCGGGGACGTCCTCCAGCAGCTCGAGCCCAAGGCCCCCATGCCCGGCCATCACCTCCGGGTCGGCGAAAGGGTGGATGAAAGACTCCGGCTCGCCGTGCCAGCGCTCATCGGCCATCCAGCGCAGCATTTCGTCGCGCGGCATCGGGATCGGAACTCCGCCCCACCGCTTGACCCCCTCGACCTTCGGCGGCGGAGCGGTGTCATACATCACGACTCGACAGGGGACGCCGAGCTCGCGTGCCACGTAGGCGCAGGCCTGTGCCGCGTTGCCGGCGCTCACCGTGATCAGGCCCTGACGCAGGCGCTCATGCGGAAGCAGAAGGGCGGCGGCGAAGAACCCGCGCACCTTGAAGCTGCCCGTCGGCTGCAGGCATTCGAGCTTGAGCAATGCCCCCTCCACCGGGACCAGGGGCGTCCTCAGCACGTGCGAGCGCGCCCGATCGGCAGCGGCGCGAATGCGCTGGATCTCGATCATCCGGATAATCCTATGCGTGCCTATCTACGAGTACCGCTGCGACGACTGCGGCAAGCGCTCGTCGGCGCTGCTCGGCAGCTACTCGTCGGCCGACCCGGCCTGCCCGCACTGCGGCAAGAAGGGGCTTCAGCGCCTCGTCTCGACCTTCGCCACGGTGCGCTCCGATGACGCGGGCGGGGGCGACGACGGTTTCGGCGGCGGTGAAGACTTCGGGGGCGGAGACGATTTCGGGGGCGGCGGGGATGACTTCGGCGGGGGCGGGGATGATTTCGGGGGTGGTGACGACTTCGGCGGAGGCGACGACTACTAGCCGCTCAAGCCGAGCACTTTGTTGGCAGCCTTGATCAGCGCGTCGCGATGGGTCTCGTCGTGGGCGAAGATGCGGAACAAGGCCATGCGCACCGGAAGCCGCTTGAACAGGTCTAGCACCCGACTCTGCTGGTAGCGGTCCTCCAGGGGTTCGTAGAAAAGGATGTCGGCGGTCTCGTTCATCGGGTTGAAGGCGCGCGATTCCTGCGCGGCGACGTCGACCTCGAACACCATGTCGCGAACTTTCGCCGGGAGATGCTCACGCAGCTCGGCCGCGAACTGGTCCCTTGAGACGCTTAGGGCGCCGCTCGGGATGTCGCGCGCGTCCGAGTGGCCCTGGTAGATCAGCTTCCATTTCAGCTTGCGCGCCACGACCGCCGCCCACGCGGCCCCCAGCTCCCGCTGCTCGGCATCGCCATCGCCGCGGGCCCACCGGTCGACGTCGGACAGCATCGACCACTCGGTCACAGCCGCGAACCGATCGAGGTTCTGAAGCGGGTTGCCGCCGATGAGGCGGTCCAGCGTAGGGCGGAAAACCTCGCGCAGCTGGAGGTCGATCCGCCTCACGGTGCGGTGGAAATACACCTGGTGGTAGAGGTACAGGCGGGCGTTGAGGAACATGTAGAGCGCTTCCGCGGCATGCGAGTGGAGGGTGAGGCCGCGTTCTGAGATGAACGAGTAGTGGACGATGCGCTGGACGTCGACCGGCCCTGTCGACACCCCGCATATGTAGGAATCCCGCGGGACGTAATCCATGTTGTCGGCCGAGTACGCGCCGACCATGGCCGGCTGTAGCGCCGCGACCCACGCGGGGGGCGTGAAGGCCGCCATGTCGGCCGACGAGATCAAGTAGGCGACCCACCGTGGGTCGATCCGCTCGCCAGGTTCGAAGTCCGCCACCGGCGACGCGCCGAGGCCCGCGATCAGCTCGCCGAGCGGGCCGGTGATGAGCGCACGGCCGACGACCTCGTGGTCTATGCCCCAGGTGTCCAGGTAGTTCTCGTCGAAGAAATGGCCGAACGGGCCATGCCCGACGTCGTGCAGCAGGCCCGCCATACGCATCGTCTCCTCCACGAGCTGCGGCGAGGGCGTCCCGTGGCAGGCGGCGGCGAGCGTCGGATGCAGATGTCGCGCCCACTCCCCGGCCAGGTGCATCGCCCCGAGGGCGTGCTGGAAGCGGGAGTGCTCCGCGGTGGCGAACACCCACCATGCGCTCTGCAGCTGGTGGATGCGGCGCAGCCGCTGCAGCCACGCGTGGTCGACCAGGTCTTGCTCCGACGCGCGACCGGCCACCCCGCGCGCGCCCCCTTTCGTGATGCGAAGGTATCCATAGATGGGATCGCTCGAGAGGTTGACGCGCGAGTACTCGGACTGGGGCTCGCTCACGTGGCGATTATCACCATGAAGCCGCTCCTGGCGGAGGGGATCGAGCTTTTTAACGCGGGAAGCTACTGGGATGCGCACGAGGTCTGGGAGCGCGCATGGACGCCGGACCGCCGAGGGCCGGACAGTGGCTTCTACAAGGGCCTGATCCAGGTGGCCGCCGGCTGCCTCCATTACGGCCGCAGGAACCGCCGTGGGGCGGTGAACAAGTGGCGCGGTGGGTCGGACTACCTGCGTCCTTATCTTCCGGCGCACATGGGCGTCCGATTGGCGCCCCTGGTGGCAGCCGTCGACGGCTGCCTCGCGGCGTTGGCCGCCTCCGGTTGGCCGGAGCTGAGCATGCCGGTCATCACCTACGAATAAGAGAGAGTGGCCTCCAGGCCGGGTTCAGCCCGGCCGCGAGCCCGCGTCCACCTTCAAAGCCCCTCCTAGCGTGGCACAGGAGAGGAGGGGGCTCCGCGGGGGAGCAATCAGTGAGGCCCATCCTTAACGCGCTTGCGCGCGACATCTGTCCTCACCCGCGCTTTCACGAATAGGGCGGGAAGCGCCGGCCGGCGGCCGATTCGATGAGCCCGCCGTGGCCCAGTCGCAGGAGATCGTTGGCGTCAGCGCGGCCGTAGGCGAAGACGAACGGAAGTAGAAGGTCGAGCGAGCTGTTGCGGCCGAAACCCGCGCACGAGGCCACCCCGACCACCACCGTGCGATCGAGACGTCCGAGCCACAGCATGCTTCCCGGGTGCATGGGCGCGCCCAGCTGCAGGAGCTCGCCGCCCGCATTGGCGAGCTCTGCGTAGGCGGGGTCGAGGGGATCGATCGCGGACGCGCCCGCGAACAGCACCAGTTGCGCCCCCAGGCGCCTGGCTTCCTCGTACGCGGCCGCCACGTCCTTGGCGGTCCGCGGCAGCTCGCGCACGCCGACCAGCTCGGCGCCGTACCAGCCCAGCTTCGCCGTCACCGCGGAGCGGAACAGCTCTCGAGCTTTCGGCTTGAGGCGTTCGGTCGCGACGACGAAGGTCTTGAGTGGTCGGAACCCGAGCAGCTCGACGACCGGGCCCTTCTCCCGGCAGAGCCGCTCCACCTCCTCCACGAGGTGTCCGGGGACGGCGACCGGTGTCACCTTGCAGCCGGCGACCTCCTCGCCTTGGGCGACGGCCTGCCCGTCCATGAGGGTGAAGACCGAGACGTAGCCGAGCGCATTGACCGCATCAACCGCGGTCGCGTGCACACGCACCAGGCCTCGGTGGGTAGCTACGAGCCGCGACTGGCTCTGGACCGGAGGCGTGGCCTCGAGACCGGGGGAGGAGAGTGCGGCGGCCAGCCGGCGGGCGGCCTCGTCCTCGTGGAGGTCGCCCGGCTCCAGCACCACCAGGTGGACCTCGCCGCTCTGCCGCACACGCTCCAGGTGCTGCTCGCCCAGGATGGTCCCCTTGCGCAGGTCCGGGCCGAGGTCGTGCACGAGCACGCGGCCCGAGATGTCCGCGGCGGTCGCCGAGACGCCGTCCAACCGCAGTGCTTTCATTAGTTGAGAGCATATGGACTTGCCGGAGATCAGCCTCTACAACACCTTCACCCGCCGCAAGGACGAGCTGAAGCCCCTGCGTGCGGGCGCCGTGCGCATCTATTCGTGCGGTCCCACCGTGTACCGCTACGTGCACGTCGGGAACCTGCGCACCTTCATGCTCCCCGACCTGCTGTGCCGCAGCCTCGAGTACCTCGGCTACCGGACCGAGCAGGTGATGAACATCACGGACGTCGGCCACCTCGTCGACGACACGTTCGACCGCGGCGAAGACAAGATGCTCGTATCGGCTCGGCTGGAGAAGAAATCTCCCGAGGAGATCGCCGCTTACTACACGTCGGCGTTCATGGCCGACGCCGCCAAGCTCAACATCCGCCGCGCAGCGGCGTACCCGCATGCGAGCGAATACATCCCGCAGATGGTCGAGCTGATCGAAAAGCTCATCGAGAAGGGCCATGCGTACGAGGTCGAGGGGACTGTCTACTTCGACATCGCCAGCTTCTCCGAGTATGGGAAGCTGTCCGGCAACTCGACCGACAAGCTGCTGGCAGGCTCGCGCGGCGAGGTCGATCCGCGGAAGCGGCATCCTGGCGATTTCACGCTGTGGAAGGGGGCGGGGGAGCACCGGCTCCAGGTCTGGCCCAGCCCGTGGGGACCCGGATTTCCCGGCTGGCACATCGAATGCTCGGCCATGTCGATGACGCTGCTCGGCGAGCGATTCGACATCCACACCGGGGGCGCAGACAACGTGTTCCCGCACCACGAGGCCGAGATCGCGCAGTCCGAGGGCGTGACCGGCCACCGCGTGGTGAGCCTGTGGATGCACGGCGGCCTGCTGATGCTCGCCGGCGCGAGGATGGCGAAGTCCGCCGGCAACTTCTTTCGAGTCACCGAGCTCGAGGAGCAGGGTTTCGACCCGCTCGCGTTTCGCTATCTCGCCCTGCAGGCGAAGTACCGCACCAAGCTCAACTTCAGCACCGAGGGCCTTGCCGGCGCCGACCGCGCGCTCCGGCAGTTGCGAGAGCGCGTGGCCGATTGGTCACGCTTGGGCGGTGCCGGAGAAGGGGATGCTTCGTGGGACCAAAGGTTCAAGGCCGCGCTGGCCGACGACCTCGACCTTCCGGCATCGATGGCGCTCGTCGCCGAGCTGACCCGGTCGGACGCCGCACCCGCCGTCAAGGCCAGGCTGCTGCTGTCCTGGGACCAGGTGCTCGGACTGGACCTCGGCCGGTCGAGCCCGGAGGCGGACCTCCCGGAGGGCGCTGCCGAGCTGCTGTCCCGGCGTGAGAGCGCGCGCGCCGCCAAGGACTTTGCGACCTCAGACCGCCTGCGCGAGGAGCTGGCTGCCATCGGAGTCGCTGTGACCGACACCGCGACTGGCCAATCCTGGAAGGTCGACGGCCGCTCATCTCGATAGCCGGCGCTGGGATAGCCCCGCCGAAACTAGAAACTCGGCGGGCAAAAGAAAGGGACCGAGCCAAACGCTGGCCCGGCCCCACGAGAGGAAGGGGTTCTATCTAACGAGCCAGGTCATCGTTACGACACCTGCCCCGCAGGTGGCTCGGTCGTGTGCTTCGGCGGAGTGCCGCCGGAGTTGCCCGCGCCGCTGCCGTTGCCGTGGCCCGAGTTGCCGTGAACAGTGGTCTTGTCCTTGGCGTGGCCCTTGTCCTTGCCGTCGCCCTTGTCCTTGCCGTCGCCGTTCTCGCCTGCGTTCGTTGGCTTGTGCGAGGCGCTGACCGCCTTGCCATGAGTCCTTGCGAACGAGGCCACGCACTGGCCGATGCCATGCACGCCCAGCCGCTCGGCGCTCACCTTGCAGGCGTTCACCTGCTGGGTCACCTGCTGACCCCAGTTCAAGGGGTTGAGGGTGCCGGTCGTGGCCACCTCCGTAGCCGCCACCGCGATCGTGGCCGCCGCTGCGGCGACCGCGAAACCGGACAGCACCTTGAGGCCGATCGCGGCCCCAGCCCCACCCAGTAGCTTCTTCATTGCTCCTCCAGATTCCGGGACTCTCCGACGCGGGATGGGCACCGCAGTCATCGGATCCAGAATCCGATGCAGCTCGTTTTCCAGCTCCCGCTCAAAGTCGCTCATTTACGGGAAGAACAAACGCAGGGCTGGCTCGAACTAACCATTCTTGGTTTTCCTGAGCTCGGCGAGGGAGACCTGCAACTGCCGGCGCGCGGCGCCCAGGCGGGAGGCGACCGTCTGTTCGGGCACCCCCAGCGCTGAGGCAATCTCGCGGTTGCTGTAGCCGTGATAGTGGCGCAGGACCAGAGCCGCGGCCTGCTTGGTGGGCAGCTTTCGAATGGCGTTGACCACCTCCGAGCTTTCAGCGAACGTGGCGGGGTCGGGAGGTGACGCCGGCTGCCCGAGCCTCTTGAGCACCTCGCCGGCCCCGCGCAGCCGCTCGCGCCGGCGGTCCGACACGGCGACATTGATGGCGATCCGATGAAGCCAGGCCTCGACCGGTGCGTCCGGGCGCCACGAGCCCCAGCCCTTGTAGGCGCGCTCGAACGTGTCCTGAGCGCAGTCCTCCGCCGCGGCCCGATCGCCCAGAAGTGTGATCAGCGTGCCGAGTATCCGCCTGTACGTGTTGCGGTAGAGGCGATCGAAATCAGCCTCCGAGCCGGGCTCGTAAGTCTCGACCTCCGCTTCGCTCACGCTTGACGCCGAACTAATGTTCGTATACCCTCCCCCAGTCGTCATGGCCAGCATCCCGCACTTCGATCCGGCCGACTTTCCAGGTGAGGTAACGCTCGACCACGTGATTCCAGAGGCCGCCGCGACATTTGCTCCGCTCCCCGCCGGCCTGCAGGCCGACCTGGTCGCCGCCCTCGGCCGGCGTGGCGTCCAGCGCCTGTACTCGCATCAGGCCGAAGCCTATGACGCCGTCCGCAACGGCCGGCACCTCGTGGTGGTTACGCCGACCGCGAGCGGGAAGACCCTGTGCTACAACCTGCCTGTTCTTCAGCGGCTGCTCGAGAATCCTGAGAAGCGGGCGCTGTACCTATATCCCACCAAGGCCCTGGCGCAGGACCAGCTGGCCGAGCTCAGCGCCCTGAAGCACGGCCTTCCGATCGAGGTGCGGGTCGACACCTACGACGGCGACACGCCACCAGGACGGCGCACCGCGATCCGTGAGGGTGGCCACATCGTGATGACCAACCCCGACATGCTCCACACCGGCTTGCTGCCCCACCACACGCGCTGGCGGCGCCTTTTCTCGAGCCTCGAGTTCGTCGTCATCGACGAGCTGCACACGTATCGCGGCCTGTTCGGCAGCCAGGTTGCGAACGTGATCCGAAGGCTGAAGCGGATATGCGCCTTCTACGGCTCGAATCCGACCTTCATCTGCGCGTCGGCCACGATCGGCAATCCTCTCGAGCTGGCCAAGCGCCTGCTCGAGGAGGACAACATCGAGCTCGTCGAGCGTAACGGCGCCCCGCGGGGCGAGCGCCGGCTCATCTTCTACAACCCTCCGCTGGTGAACCGCGAGATGGGGGTGCGCCGCAGCTCGATGCTCGAGGCGCGCCGTATCGCCCACCCGTGGATCAAGACCGGTCTACAGACCATCGTCTTCTGCCGCAGCCGCCTCCAGGTCGAGGTGATGCTCAGCTATCTGAGGCAGGACCTTGCGCCGCGCCTGGACGCGCACCAGCGGGTGCGTGGCTACCGCGCGGGGTACCTGCCGCTGCATCGTCGGGAGATCGAGGCCGGACTGCGCGCCGGCGACATCACCGGCGTCGTCAGCACCAACGCGCTGGAGCTTGGCATCGACATCGGCAGCCTGCAGTGCGCAGTGCTGGTCGGCTACCCGGGCACGATCGCATCGACGTGGCAGCAGCTCGGACGCGCCGGGCGGCGCTCGGGGTCGGTGGGCGTGTTCGTCGCCTCGAGCTCACCGCTAGACCAGTTCATCGTCCGCCACCCCGAGTATTTCCTGGGCACCGATCCCGAGGAGGGCCTGATCGACCCTGACAACCTGCTCCTGCTCGCGGGGCACCTGCAGGCCGGGCTGTTCGAGCTTCCTTTCGAAGACCAGGAGCGGCTCGGCCACGCCGACGTGCGCGAGCTGCTTCAGCTCTTCGAAGAGGACGGGTCCGCAACGCGGTCCGCCGGCCGCTGGTTCTGGAGCCGGCAGGCATTCCCCGCCGAAGAGGTGCACCTGCGCCGGATCCTCGCTGACAACGTGGTGATCATCGACACGTCCCATCCGCGGCCCCAGGTGATCGGCGAGATGGACCAGTTCACCGCTCCCGTGCTGCTGCACGAAGAGGCCGTGTATCTGCATGAGGGCGCGCAGTACCACGTGGACCGCCTCGACTGGGACGAAAAGAAGGCGTACGTCCGGCCGGTCGCCGTCGACTACTACACCGACGCGCTCGCGTCGGTCTCGGTCCAGGTGCTCGAGACGTTCGCGGGGCCGGACGAAACGAGGCTGACGCGCAGTCACGGTGAGGTGAAGATCACGAGCCTCGCAAGCATGTTCAAAAAGATCCGCTTCCATACCCACGAGAACATCGGCGCAGGCCCGATCCACCTTCCGGAGCAGACCCTTCACACCACCGGCTACTGGGTCACGGTGGATCAGGACCTGTGGGTCTCTTTGGGCCGGGAAACCCTCGACCACCCCACGAAATCTGGCGATTTCGCGGGGACCCCGGGACTCGAAGCGGGGCTGCAGGGCATCGCGCATGCGCTGAGGCATGTCGCCAGCCTGCGCCTGATGTGCGACCCCCGCGACCTCGGTTCGGTCGCCGAGGTCCGCTCCGTGACCACGCTGCTGCCCACGGTCACCGTCTACGAGATCTACCCCGGCGGCGTCGGTTTCTCCTCACGGCTGTACGAGCTGCACGACGAGCTCCTCGACGACGCCGCGGCCCTGGTGCGCGACTGTCCATGCTCCGCCGGCTGTCCATCCTGCGTCGGACCACTGCATCTCGTTGAAGGAGCGAAAGAAGCGTGCCTCAAATTGCTGGAGGCCCGGCGCCGGTCTCCCAACTCCGCGACCGCCTTGGCCGTCTAGGCGCACCGCCCCGGCCGCGACCGCAGCCGCCGGTCGAGCTGCCGCGTGGCTTCGACGAGGTGATGACGCGGTACGGCACGGCGGTCATACGGCAGGAGGTCATCCCGCTGCCCGCGCTCGACCCGGACCCTGGCAACGTGGCTTACGTCGACACCGAGACGACGGGGCTCACCGGCGGCGCGGGCACTTACGTCTTCGCGGCCGCCGTCGCTCGGCCGATCGATTGCGGTTTGCGCGTCGCGCAGCTATTCCTTCCGCAACCGGGCATGGAGCCTGCTTTTCTTCACGCACTCCGCGATGAGATGGGCGAGGCCGCGGCGATCGCGACCTTCAACGGCGGCTCGTTCGACCTCCCCGTCCTGCGCACGCGATGGGTGATGGCCCGCATGCCCGGCGAGTTCACGCACGCAGCGCACGTCGACCTGCTCACGCTCGTCCGAGCGCTGTACCGGCACCGCCTCGAAAGCTGCACGCTGCGCCAGGTCGAAGAGCGAGTCCTCGGATACGAACGTGACGATCCACTGCCAAGCGCGCTCGTGCCCGAAACCTACTTCGATTATCTGCGGCACGGGGCGCGCGACCTTCTCGAGGCTTCGCTCGAGCACAACCGGCTCGACGTGATCAGCCTCGTCCACCTTCACTCGCGCCTTCTGCTGCGTCTGCAGGGAGGCGAGACCGGGATGGACGCCGCGGACTGGCTCGCCCTCGGCCGGCACCGCTTCAAGCGCGGAGCGCGGGCCGATGGCTGGCGGGCGCTCCGCAACGCGACTTCCTTTGCCGGCGGGGAGGCGGCGGCGACCGCCGGCCTGCTTATCTCGCGCCGGTTGGTCCGTCGGGGTGCGATCGCTTCCGCGGACACCCTACTGGCGTGGCTGGAAGAGCGCACGGCAGAAGATCTTCGCGTGGCGCTCGCCCGCGCGCGGCTGCTGGAGTGGCGCCGGCGCGACCCTCGACAGGCCCTGGAGGTGGTGGAGGCTGCGCAGAGCCGCATCCCGGAGGCGGCGGGTGAGCTCGAGCACCGCCTGTCGCGGCTGCGCCGAAAGGTGAAGCTACGGGACGGCAGGCTCGAGCGTGCGCGCGGGCGTGAACACGGCCGCGGGCAAGGCAAGATCGGGCAGGTTCAGCTCGAAGCTCCCATCTCGAATGGCTCTGCTTAGGGCGTCTACCACCGCCGGGTCGAACTCAGTGCCGGCGCCGGCAGCGAGCGACTCGGCCGCCGCCTTAGGGGCTACACGCGGGCAGCCGCGCCCTGCAGTCAGGGCTTCGAAGCGCTCGGCCACCGCGAGCACCCGGGCCATCCCGGGGATCGTTTCGCCAGCCAACCATTCCGAGTTGCCGGTGCCGTCCCAGCGAGCATGATGGTGCCGGACAGCCTCGGCGATACCAGGTGCGAAGTGCGCTCCGCCCACGATCACCGCGCCCTGCTCGGCATGCCCCGGCGCCTCGAAATCCTCGCTTCCGACCTTCAGCCCCATGTGCCCGACGTCGTGGAGGAACGATGACGCTCGAAGGTTTTCCAGGCCATCTGGAGACATTCCCAGACGCCGTCCGATCGCTTCGGCGATCGTCGCCATTCGGCTTGAGTGGCCTTGAGCCACAGGGTTGCGGTGATCGACCGCGTGAGCGACCGCGACCATCACCTGGGGGCCTGCCTCGGCCAGCATCGAGGCCAGGTTGCTGTCGGCCAGCTCGAGCTCGGTGACGAGCTGCGGGAACGTGCACGCACGGTCCTTCCCCTCTCGCTTGGCCAGGTAAAGCGCCTGGTCGGCGGCCGCGACGAGCTCGATCGCAGTCAAAGCGTCTTCCGGATACGAAGCGACTCCGATGCTGAACGTCAGGTGCTCGCCCGGGACGGTGGGCACCGCCGCGGCATGGACTGCGTCAACGATGCGGTATGCGAGCCGCTGCGCCCCGGCTCCGTTGGTGTCGGCGACCATGACCGCGATCTCGTCGCCGCCGTATCGGGCGACCATGTCCTGCGCGCGCGCGGCGGCGCGGACGATGCGCGCCCCGAGCTGCAGGACTAGATCGCCGTGCTGGTGGCCGAGCTGGTCATTGACCGACTGGAAGTGGTCGAAGTCGATGAGAAGCAACGCCAGCGGGGTCTCGCTACGGTCGGGCCGGCCGAAGGACAGCTCGAGGCGACGGCGGAACTCGCGGGCGTTGCTGAGCCCGGTAAGGCCGTCGGTCGACGCCTCCTGACGGCTGCGCTGGAAGCGCAGCGCGTTCGCGATTGGCACCGCGGAGCTCCCGGACAGCGCGTCGACGGCGAACAGGTCCTGGTTGGTGAACGTGGTTGCCGTGGTGAGGCAGACGAGCACTGTGACGCCATCCGCCGAGGCGATCGGGACCGAAAGGGTTCGATGGTCGGCGGCGAACACGGCCTCACCGGTGCCGGCGGCCTGCGACAGGGCATGCTCGTCGATCACCTCGCCTTCGGGCGCCACGTGTGCCGTCCCGTCACGGTTGGTGCCCGCGACCACCGTGAAGCCTTCTTGCGACGATAGGATCACGCGCCCTCTCTCTGCGATGGTCATCTGCACCGCGTGGCCGATGAGGACGTCGAAGACGTCCTTGATGTCGGTCTCCGTGACCAGGTTTCTGCTGAGCTCGCGCAGCGAGTCGGCCTGGGCCGCATGCTCCACGGCGGAGCGTCGCTCCCGTTCGAGCTCCCGCGTCATGTAGCCCGTGGTGAGGGCGACCACCAGGAAAAGGAACACCTTGCCGATGGTGGCGTTGGGGTCGACGTAGAAGTTGGCCGGCGTGAAGCTGCCGCCGATGAAGAGGTAGATCATCGAGATGACCAGCGCGGAGAGGAAGCTGGCCGTCGCGCCGAATCTCACCGCGTTGGTGATCACCGCCAGGAACAGCGCCAGGAAGAACGGGCTGCTGAACCCGTCCGAAAGGTACACGAGGCCTGCCGAGAAGATGATGTCGAGCACCATCGTGGAGAGGCTGAACTGCTTGCCCGGGCTGTAGCCGCGCGCCAACAGGACGTTCACGGCGACGTTCATCGCCGCCCAGCCGACGAGCACCACGTCGACCGTGACCTTGGCCTCCCCGCTGGTGTGCGGGTTCACGTTGTTGAGCACCGCGAGGACGATGAGGAAGAGCCATCGGAAGACGACCGCCACGCGCTCGCCCACCCGGCGCCGGTCGGCGTCGAAGGTTGCGTCGATGGCCCGGGCGCGAACGTCCTGCCACCGGCGCGAGCTGCGGTTGTTGCTGACCCGACGGCTCATCGCACCACTTTTGGATCGCTCGACACCAACCCGCTGAGTCGGATGACCCGATCGGAGTTGCTGTGCGTTAGACGCGGTGTATGGGTTATCTGGATCAGGGACTCTGCGCCTTGCCTATGATGTGGGCACAAACCAAATTTGGCGCAATTTGCGGACACATCTCGCGTTACGCATATCATGAGTCCTAAAGGGCGGGCCGCGCTCGGCCACATACGGTGCCACCAGCGCCCCCTCATGCCTGCGGCCACTTCGGCCATGTCGGCCGAAAAGTCTCGCGGCCAGGCGATGACCGAGTTCGCGATCGTGGCCCCGATCCTCTTCTTCCTGCTGCTGGGCATCTTCGAAAGCGGTCTTCTTCTCTTCGTGGTCGGCTCCGCGCGCTTCGGGGCGGGCGAGGTCGCGAGGCAGGAGTCCGAATCGGGGAACGCTGCCAACGCCGACACCGCCTCGGTGGCGGTCCTCGCCAGGACGGCCATCGGGACGACGACTTTGGCACGCGTCACGGAGATCGACATCTACCGCTTGATCGAGCAGGTCAACGGAACACTCACGGTGGACGCTCTTCACTACAACCGCTACAAGCTGGATGGCACCCCGATCGGCTCGGTCAACTGGCAGCCTGCCACACGCAACGTGACCAATGGGCAGAGCGACTTCCTTGGAGTCACCGTGAACTACACGTACAACTGGAAGTCCGGGATCTTCCTCGCGCCTTCGTCGCTCAGCCTGACCCAAACATTCGAGATACGTCTCGAACCACAGACATATTGATGGGCACGCAAAGGCGGCACCATCAGCTGGGGCAGTCGATCGTGGAGCTCGCAATCGCGACGCCCGTGTTGATCTTCCTGCTCCTGGGCACGTTCAACACAGCCGTCATGATCTCGGACAAGGTGATCGCGGGCAGCGCCTGCCGGCAGGGCGCCCGACTGGCCGCCGAGATCGGAGGCCAGCTGACCAACCCGAACCTCACCACGGACCAGGTCGACCAGGACGTCGTGCGCAATGTCCTCGCGGTCGCGACCGCGATGAACTACTCGACCCTGGCCACCATCACCATCTACTCGCCCACCAACCCGAACGGCGACTTCAACTCCGCGACGGATCTCTACAACCAGTACAACGCGGCCGGCATGAAGCTCCACCAGACCTTTTTTCTCACCAACCGGAACCAGACGCCGCCCAGCGAGACCTCGATCGGCGTCCGGCTGGATTGGTCGTACGTTCCACCCACGGGTTTCCAGTCGTTCACGATCAACCTGAACGAGCACGCCGTCTTCAAGGCATCGCCGGTGCTGGTCTGATGTCCAAGAAGCAGTTCCTGCACCCGAAGACCCAGGCCGGTCAGGCAATCGTGCTGGTCGCGCTCATGATCGTCATGCTGATCGGCGGCATAGGCCTTGCGGTCGACGGCGGCCTCGGTTACTACTACAACAACCAGGCCGAGCGCGCGGCGGGCGCGGCGGCGCTGTCCGGGGTCATCTTCATGCCGGGACAGCTGACCTCTGCGCAGGCAATCCCGGCCGCGAGCGGCAACGACGCCACCGACCGTGCGGTCGCTGAGGCGCGGCGGAACGGTTTTGACATCGCTGACGTCGCCAACTCCGTGACCGTCACCGCAGCCGCGGTCGCGGGATACGACAACAAGCTCTCGGTGACCGTGACCCGCAACGTGCGCACGTTCTTTATGGGCCTGTTCGGGATCAACACCTTCAGGGTCTCGCGGACGGCGATCGCCACGTACCTGCCACCTCTGTCTCTTGGCCAGCCCGGCACCCAGGTCGGATCCATCACCTCGACCCTGGGTTCAGGTGGAAACAACTACTACTTCATGCGCACCGAGGGCTACTCGACCCCGCGCTCGCAGGGTGATGCATTCACGCCCGACCCCGCCGGCAGCGGCGACGTTCACGCCATCAGCCGGACCCAGGGTAGCGACCCCGTCGGCGCTACCCTGCCCGACCGTGGTGGGTACAACTACCTGGTCAACCTCCCGAACGGCGGCTACATCCAGGTCTACAACGCGATCTTCGCCCCCATGGACTGCACGAACACGGGGAACTACGGGACCTCCAACACCCCGTACTGCCCGGGCAATGGCGGTGCCTTGCCTGGATCGGAATCCTCATGGGCAGGCGCCGGTCCGGCTTTCATGGACAACTGCGACAACCACATATCACCGGTGACTCACGTGCTCAATCAATGCAGCTCGGGCACGAGCTACTACCTGCACGAAGAGGACAGCCAGGACCTGAGCTCGTACGGTGGCCCGCAGAGGGCCCTCTATTCGACGATGGAGTACACGGTCGAGTCGGTGCCGACGCCGTTCATCCGGGCAAGCGACAGCATCGTGAGCCAGGTCAAGGTTTACCCGATCGACGCCACCGGGTACTACCTGACGCCCGCCAACTGCGTGGGTGCGTGCCAGCCGTCCAAGAACTACAACCCGATCAACAGCGTCGGGAGCTACATCCACCAGACTTGGGACGCCTTCGGGGACCCCGTCAACATGCAGACCTTCCACTCATGGGTGGACATCACCAACTACGCCGGCGCGGGCGATGGCGGTACCTTCCAGCGGCTCGTCACTCCCGCTCCCGGACCGCTTCCTGCAGGCACCTATCGCCTTCGTGTTGACACTCTGGGCTTCGACGGCAGCAACCCCCCCACCAACGGCGCCAGCTCCGGCGGTCAGGCACACAAGGCATACGCGGTGCGCGTGGTCGACGCGGCGGGCCTGGCGGGCGGCACGAACACCTGCACCGGCTGCAGCATCGGGGCCTGGGATGACATGGCCGTCTACACCCCGATCGCCATCCCGGCCGGCGGCCACTTCGACGTCCCGATCTTCAAGGTTCCACCTGACTACGCGGGCCAGACCATCACGCTCGACGTCTTCGACCCGGGCGACATCTCCGGTGGCGGCAACGTCGACCTGTACGTGCTCGACAACACGGGAGCCATCGTGGTCTCCGCCAACCCGATCAACGTGTGGGACCTGGGGGTCACCAGGACCAATGTCGGGCCGAGCGTCGCCTGCACAGGCACCGGCGGGCTGTCCAACCCGCCGACCCCCTGCCTAGCCCAGACCGGCGCCCCCAACACCGCAACGGTCCGAGCGACGACTGGAGGCTCGACCAACTTCAACGGTCACTGGATCAGGTTCGAGGTTCCCGTGCCTGTGGGCTACAACCCAGGGCTGAACCCGAACAACTGGTGGTGGTCGCTTCGGTACCAGATCTCGACGAACGTGACTGCGACCGACACGGTGACGTTCGCCGTCGGCCTCAAGGGAAACCCGGCGCACCTGCTCAGCAGCTGATCGCCAGGCGCCCTGACCCTGATCACGACCGCTGCAGCTCCGGACGGCCACCTGTCCCGGCGGGCGTCGCTTCGTAGCCAAGGGCGCGCAGAGCCTCGTCGATCCACAAGAGAGCCATCTCCTCGGTGTTGGGCCAGGTCTCGGCGGACGACCCCGGCAGCCCGGTGTCTATCACGACCCGACCCGCCACCCGGAGCAGCCGTTTGACGAGCGGCGCCGCCTCCTCGACGCTCAGCTCCAGCGACTCGATCGCCCTGGACAGCACGAAGCAGGCGGCGTTAAAGGTCTGGGCGTCAATCGGCTCCTCGCCGGCCAGCCGCTCGGCCAGCTCGGCCCTCAGGTCGGTCGGGTCCATGCGCAGGTATCATTTCAAAAGGCTGGGAGATGGATCTAACCGAACCTGTCTTGCTGACCCCGGAGGGGCTGGAGAAGCTCAAGCGCGACCTGGAGGTCGCGTTGAAGCGCCGCGTCGAAGCCGGCGAGCGCCTTAAGGAGGCTTTCCAGCCGGGCGACATCGAGGACAACCCCGAGTACGAACAGGCCAAAGAGGAGGTCGGGCTCCTCGACAGCCGCATCTACGAGCTGCAGGAGATGATCGGACGCGCCGAGATCATCCGGGACACCCATTCGAGTGTGGCCGCCCCTGGCTCCACCATCGAGGTGGTCGACGTGGACGGCGCGGCCGAGACCTATCATCTGGTCGGCGCCGTCGAAAGCGACCCGTCGGCGGGCCGAATCTCGGTCGACTCGCCCGTCGGACGAGCGCTCGTCGGCCGCAAGAAGGGCGACAAGGTCACAGTCAGCGTGCCGTCCGGCACGTTGACGCTCACGATCAAGGCGGTCAAATAGCGCCACGTCCCTGAGGACCTCGCCCGCCTCGACCAACGACCTTGACCCGGAGGCCATCGACGACCGCACCACGGTCGGCGTGCTCTTCCGGCAGGTGGCGAAGTACGGCGACCGCGCCATGGTGCATCACCTGGTGGGCGATGCGTGGAGCGTGAAAACCTGGGCTGGCATGAAGCACGACGTCCTGTCGGTCGCCTCGGCCCTGCTGGACCAGGGCATCGGGGCCGGCGACCGGGTCGTCCTTTTGTCAGAGAACAGGCTCGAATGGATCTACTGCGATTTCGCCATCCAGACGATCGGGGCCATCACCGTCCCGATCTATCCCAACTCAACGCCTGAAATCGCGCAGAAGATCGTGGAGGACTCCCGGGCGCGGTTCGCAATCGCTTCAGACGCGGCGATGGCGGCCAAGCTCGAGGCCGGTGGCGCACTGAGGGCGATCGCGCTGATTGACAATGAGGTGTTCGGCTGGGTGAGTCGCGGCCCGGTCCGAAGCGCGGATGTAGATGCGAGGCTGAGGCAGATCAAGCCGGACGACCTGTGCACGATCGTCTACACGTCGGGCACGACCGGCGACCCCAAGGGCGTGGAGCTCGCCCATCGCAACCTGGTGGACATGGGCCGGGCAACCCTGAAAGTGCACCCGATCACAGACGCTGACTCGACTCTGTCCTTTCTTCCGTACGCGCACGTCTTCGAGCGGATCAACGACATCTTCCTGGCCGTCGTGTACGGCGGCGAGGTGTGGATCTCACGCGGGGCTGACCACCTCGGACAGGAGCTCGGCGAGGTGCAGCCCACAGTGATGTGCAGCGTGCCGCGCATGTACGAAAAGATGTATGCGGTCGTCATGTCGCACGTGCGCGAGGCGAGCGCGACGCAGCGCGCTCTGTTCTCGTGGGCGATCAGGATCGGAACCCGCCACTTCCACGCGAGCAAGCCAGGGCCTCTGCTGGCGGCTCAGCACCGGCTGGCGGACCGTCTCGTGCTAGCCCCGCTTCGCAAGCGCCTGACAGGCGGCCGGCTGCGCTTTTTCGTCAGCGGCGGCGCCGCTCTGTCGCGGGAGGTCGAGGAGTTTTTCTGGGCCATTGGCGTCCCGATCCTGAACGGTTGGGGCATGACCGAGACTTCTTCCGGCGTCTGCTCGAACACCCTTTTCGAGCACCGGTTCCTGACGGTGGGAAGACCCTTTCCCGGCGTCGAGATCAAGATCGCCGCCGATGGAGAGATCCTCGTCAAGGGCGCGGGCAACATGATCGGCTACCACAACAAGCCGGAAGCCACCGCCGAGATGGTCCGGGATGGTTGGATCCACACCGGGGACGTCGGAGAGTTGGACGCCGACGGGTTCCTGAAGATCACCGACCGCAAGAAATCGCTGTTCAAGACGGCAGGCGGCAAGTACATCGCGCCCCTGCCGCTCGAGCACGCCCTCTTGAGCAACCCGTTGGTGACGCGGGCGGTGGTCGTCGGCGAAGGCCGGCCGTACGTGACCGCCCTCGTCGTCCCCGACCGCGAGGCGACCGATAGGCAGGGCCTCGACGAGGCGGGATTGACGGCATCGATCCAGCAGACTGTGGACCACCTGAACGCAGGGCTGGGAAGCTGGGAGACCATCAAGTATTTCGCCCTTCTGTCGCGCGACTTCACCGAGGAGTCTGGCGAGCTTTCCCTCAAGCTCGACATCAAGCGCAAGGTCATCGCCGAGCGCTACCGCGACCGAATCGAGGCCATGTACACAGGCAAATCCAGACCCGCGTAGATTTCCAGGTCGTGGCCGGGCCAATCGACATGTCTGACCTTCACGCGGCGCTCGACCGGCTGCGCCCGCAGCTCTGCCATTGCGGCCTCAAGGGCGAGTGTCTCGGCTGCAAAGGGATCGAGATGATCCGCGCCCAGGCCGAGGCGGTGGTGGCGGCCGCGAGCCAGCCCATCCTGCTCCAGGTGGCGCAGGAGAGCTCGATGAAGGACATGGCCAGCCGCTTCGAGGCGATGTCCGAGCGCCTCATGTCAGACCCAGACATCCGGCGCTCTGCAGAGCAGATGCAGGAGAGGCTGATGGCCGACCCCGAGACGCGCCAGCTGCTCGATGAGTTGATGCGCCGCCTGGGCGGTCCCTCCGACCCGCCAAACTCGCTATAGGCTGTTAGGCTGGCCGCGTGAACGTGGTCGACGGAGGCCAGTTCCTCGTCGCCGGGCTGCTTTACCTGGTGGTCATCGTAGGAGCGATCGTCGCGGTTGTCGTGGCGGTGCTGTCGCTCGTCCGCATCGCCCGGGCCATGGAGCGAATCGCCGCCGCCCAGGAGAGACGACCGCCGGCCTAGGTCGCCCCACGCCCCGTGAAGCCGGGGGCGGCTAGGTCGTCGTGGTGGGAGGCGAGGCCGGCACGGCCGCTTTAGGCTTGCGCGGCGGAGAGCTCCAGAACGGGATCGGTCCCGTTTGCAGCTGCTTCAGGATCGCCTGCTCCTGGGTCGGCGTCAGCTTCTGGTTTTTGACCGCCACGTCCAGCAGCGGGGTGAGCTGCGCGATGAGCTTGGCGCGGAACTGCGCTTCGGTCACGGGCGGCTTCTGGGCCGCCGCGATCTGCGACAAGCTCATTCCGCTTGCGAGGTCGGTACTCAGCTGCGCGGCCGTCATGCCAAGCGCGGATGCGGCCGCCGTCAGCAGCTGCTGCCTGTAGGCGCCGGCCTGCGGGGCGGCGCCGGGGCCCGGTCCCTCGCCCAGACCCGGCTTCTTGCCCAGGCCGGCCGCCAGGTTGCAGGGCGGCTGCGAGGCGAGCTTCTTCTTGAGGGCGTCCGCCTGGGCCTGGGTCAGCTGCTTGTTCTTGACTTCGTCGGCGAGCGTCTCACCGATCGCCTTCTGGACCGCCGCGTTGACCTGGCTCTGGCTCTTGCCCAGGTCGCTCGAGAGGTGGGAGATGAAATCGGTGCAGACCGTCGATGGGGTCGCGGCCTGGCTGAGGTCGACTGCCGTGCCGGCCGCCTGGGCCTGGTTGGCAGAAGCCGGGCGGAAGCCGATGGTGAAACCGGCGGCCGAGGCCGTGACGAGCACGGCGGCGCCGGCCACGGCGGCCGCACCCAGCGCGAAGCCGGCGATTCTGAGGTGGCGGAACCTGGAAAGTTGTGTCATCGCGCTCTATTACACAACGGCGCGGCAGCCGGGTTCCTTCGAGGAACGTCAACGTTCTGTAAGGCCCCCGTGAAAGGGTGTTCTATATTCGCCAGATGGAATCGCCCCCGGCCTCGGGTTGGTCTGGGAAGCACGCGGTCGAGCTCTACGTCCGAACGTACACCACGATGCTTCAGAGCTCAGGCGACATCAAGGTCGAATCACTCGTCCACGCGCACATCGGGATGGGCTCGGTCCTCCATCCGCTGGCCGCCATGCCAGAGATCGACATGGGGGCGCTCCTGTACGCGGCACGGCGGCTGCCGGAGGCGATCAACAGGTGCCGCCACATCGTGATGGGCCAGAGCCCCCAAGGATTTCGGTCCGTGTTGCGCGCTGAGATCCTCGACTGGCAGGCGGTCAAAGCTCCCGCCCGCCGCCGCCGCTGGTACCACGACGGCAAGGACATGCTGGCCGTGCTGATCGCGTCAGTGTCCGACATCGACGACCTGGTGCCGACAGTAGTCGCCTACCAGATCGAATGGAACAAGTTGCACCGAGCCCTGCAGGACGTGGATCTGTTCGACCAATCGGCTCGTCATGCCGCGGGCGCCTCCGAGGACGACTGGCGGCGGCTGCGCGAGGCCTGGGGCGAGGCGTTCGACGCCAACCTCGCGGCCATCAAGCGTGACGAATGTCGCATGGTTCTGCGGCTGATCGGCGGAAGTCACCTGGGGTACGACCGGAACGCCAGTCGCTGGTGGCAGCCCATCTCGGCGGCGATGGCCGACATGGGCGCGCGAGATGCGCCCGTCTACTTCGTGTCCTCGAACTCGCACAGCCTCGTCAACGTCCTGACCGGCGTGGCGCGCCGATTCGAGGACGAGATCGTCGACTGGATCGGAAGCAACGACGCCGACCTGGATTCGGAGAGGCGCAAGCTGGAGGCCGGCCGCAGCCGCGCCTCGCGCCACAACTGGCTTTACTACGGCGCCCGCCAGGTGTTTGACGCGCACCCGGACCGGGAACGCCTGCGCGCCACCCGGGCCGAGATCGAGGCAGCCAACGGTGTGCGCCACGTCGCCGCCAAAGGCACAGGCGTCGACTCCGCCGCTCAAGTCTTCATGCTTTCGAAGCTCGACGCAAGCGCCATCGACCCGCGCGTCGGCGTCGTGGACGAGCGCAGGCTACGAGCCTCCGGCGCGTGCATCGTCAACGTCGACTATCCCCTCGGCGAGGCGGCGTACCACATCCTTCGCCAGGTCGCCGAGCAGGCGTCGTGGGTGGCGGGCGTGTACATCCTCGGCAAGGCGGCCACCCTCAACGCGGACGTCGGCGACGTGATGATCCCGAACGTCGTCCACAACGAGCACTCGGGCAACACGTACTGGCTCGACAACTGCTTCACGGCGGCCGACGTCCAGCCGAACCTCGTTTATGGATCGGCTCTCGACAACCAACGCGCTGTCGCGGTGCGCGGGACGTTCCTGCAGAACCGCGACTACCTCGACTTCTACTACCAGGGCCGGTACACCGTCGTGGAGATGGAGGCCGGTCCTTACCTGGACGCCTGCTACGAGATCGTTCATCCGGACCGTTTCCCGCTCAACGAGAGCGTCAACATGGCGCAGATCCACTTCGACCTGGGAATCGTCCACTACGCTTCGGACACCCCGTACACGCAGGCCCGCACGCTCGGGGCGCGAGGGCTCAGCTACAGGGGGATGGACTCGACCTACGCGTCGGCTATCGCGGTCGCGCGGAGGATCCTGCAGCGCGAGGGGGCTCTCCAGCTCCAGCCCGTGAGCTGAGGACGCCGTCTTCGTGCGGGTGGTTGTGGCTGCCCGCGCCGTGGTGGATCTCGCCGCAGGGGTGGCAGCTCTCGACCTGGATGGTCGTGTGCCCGATCGCAAAGCGATCGCACAGGCGCGCTTCGAGTCCGCGCACGACGTGCTCGGCGTCGCCCAGCGGGCATTCGCCGATGACCACGTGACAGCTGAGCGCCATCTCGTCTGAGGACAGGGCCCACACGTGCAGGTCGTGAACGCCCGTGACCAGGTGGCTGCTTTCGATCTCCGCCCTGACCGCGGCGAGGTCGATCTCCCTCGGAGTGCCCTCGAGCAGAAGGTTCACCGTCTCGCGCACAATCCCCACCGCGCCGAAAGCGATCAGGCCCGCGATGGCGAGGGACAGCAGCGGGTCGATGTATAGCCAGCCGGTGAAGAGGATGACCAGGCCGGCGATCACGACTCCCACCGAGGCGGCCACGTCCCCGGTCACGTGCAGAAGGGCCGCGCGCAGGTTCAGGCTGTGGCGGTCGCCTCGCAGGGCCAGGATCACGAACACGTTGATGGCGATGCCCGCCAGCGCCGTCACGATGACGATCTGGCCATGGACCGGTTGAGGCGCCATCAGCCGGCGCACCGCCTCGTAGGCGATGGCGATCACGATCAAGATCAACGTCACCGAGTTGAGCAGCGCTGCGAGGATGCTGACCCTCTGGTAGCCGAATGTCCGGCGCTGGTCCGCGGGTCGCTTCGACTGCTCCACGGCAAACCAGGCGAGGCCGAGGGCGAACACGTCGGTCAGCACGTGGCCGGCGTCGGAAAGGAGTGCGAGCGAGTGTGAGAGGAGCCCGCCGACTAGTTCGATGAGCAGGATCACCACGGTCAGCCCGAGAGCCGTCCGGAGGGTGGCTCCGCGCTGGTTCACATGCTCCACGAGGCTACTTTACCCAGCGCTACCGCCACCAACCCTCGCTGTGCGCCAGGTAGGCGAGGAGCATCCCGTGGCGCAGGCCCTCGTGGCTGATGTGGAGCACGGAGAGGCCGTACCAGTCCAGGAACAGGAGCAGGGCCTCTAGCCCGGCTCTCATGGCCCTCACCCGGTTGGCCTCCAGGCCGAGGTTCGCCGCCACGCTGGAGGCCCTGCCGCGGTCCAGCCTCGCCTCGCAGGCGAGCAGGTCGGCGGTCGTCATCACCAGCGGCGGATTGCGGCGTGTGAGGACCAGCGGCAGGTTCGAGGCCGTCCCTCCCGTGGCGACGAGCCTCTCCACCTCGCCGTCCGGCGCCTGGGTGAGCTCGCGCAGGGCGGCCCTGCGCATCCGGGCGCGCTCCTCCGGCCTGGGCGGATCGGAAAGGTACGTGCTCGCGAGAACGCCCGAGCCGATGGGGAGGCTCGTCGATCGCAGCATCTCGCTCCCGCGGGCGACCACCACCTCGGTGGAAGCGCCGCCGAGGTCGACCATCGCCCACTCGCGCCGGATGGCGTGCCGGCTGGAGACTCCGAGGAAGCTCAGCTGCGCCTCCCTGCGAGCCGAGATGACGTGGACGGCGACCCCGATCGCCGCCGAGGCCTCCTTGACGAACGGTTTACCGTCCGAGGCCTCGCGAACCGCCTCGGTGGCGGTGGCGACCATGCCGTCGCAGCCGAGGGCCTGGGCCTCCCGGACCACCTTACGAAGGGCCCTGAGGCCTGCTTTGGCGCGAGGGCCGATCGCCCCGGTGCGAGCGACCTGCGGGCCGAGCTCCGGCATCTCGACGAAATGCGCGACCTCCTGCAGGCGGCCGCGGACCACGTCGGCCACCAGGGCATGGACGGTGTTGCTCCCGATGTCGACGGCGGCCAATCTCATCCGACGACCACTTTAGAATCCAGCTGTGACCAAAGAACCCAGCTTTGACTAAGAAGACGCGGATCGAGCGCGACTCCATGGGCGAGGTGGAGGTCCCGGCCGACGCTTACTTCGGCGCCTCCACCCAGCGCGCTGTGTTGAACTTCCCGATCTCCGGCCAGCCGTTCCCGCGCCGGTTCATCCGCGCGCTCGGCATCGTCAAGAAAGCCGCCGCCGAGACCAACCACGAGCTGGGGCTCCTGGCTCGCCGGCGTTCGCGAGCGATCACCGCCGCAGCGCAGGAGGTGATCGACGGAAAGCTCGACGACCAGTTCCCGATCGACATCTACCAGACCGGCTCGGGGACCTCGACCAACACCAACGCCAACGAAGTGATCGCCAACCGCGCCACCGAGATCCTAGGCGGAGAGCGCGGCTCGAAGATGGTGCACCCCAACGACCACGTCAACCTGTGCCAGTCGTCCAACGACGTCATCCCGACCGCGATCCAGCTGGCTGCGGGCATGGCGATACAGGACGAGCTCATCCCTGCTCTCGAGCGGCTCCAACGCGCGCTGGAGGTGAAGAGCAAGGAGTTCTGGCCGCTGGTCAAGACCGGCCGCACCCACCTGCAGGACGCGACGCCGATCCGGCTCGGGCAGGAGTTCAGGGGTTACGCCGGACAGATGGAGGAATCGGTGCGCCGCGCGAGGCTCGCGGTCGACGAGCTGTCAAGGGTTCCACTCGGAGGTACCGCAGTCGGGACAGGCCTCAACTCCCACCCGCAGTACGCGCGCATGGCTTGCGCGCGACTGGCGAAAGCGACCAGGCTCCCCGTGCGCGAGACGGCGAATCACTTTCACGCCCAGGCGACTCTCGACGCGCTCGTGGCGGCGCACGGCGGCCTGCGCACCATCGCCACGAGCCTGTGGAAGATCGGCTCGGACATCCGGCTGATGGGGACTGGGCCGATCGCCGGACTAGGAGAGCTCAAGCTGCCCGAGACCCAGCCCGGCTCGAGCATCATGCCCGGCAAGGTGAACCCGGTGATCATCGAGTCGCTGCTCATGGTGATCGCCAGGGTGTACGGCAACGACGCGACCCTGGTCGTGAGCGGCCAGTCCGGAAGCCTCTTCGAGCTGAACGTGATGATGCCGGTCGCCGCGGCGGCCATGCTCGAGTCGATCACCCTGCTCGCGGCGTCCGTGCGCAACTTCTCGGAGCGGTGCGTCGAAGGTCTCCAGGCCACCGACCGCGGCCAGGAGCTGGTCGAGCGCAGCCCGATGCTCGCCACGGCGCTGAACCCTTTGATCGGATATGACGAGTCGGCCAAGCTGGCCAAGGAGTCGATGCGAACGGGCAAGTCGATCCGGCAGCTGGCCCGAGCTCATGGAGTCGGCGAGGCTGCGCTCAACAAGGTCCTCGACCTCGGCAAGATGACCAAGCCCGGGCTCGAAGGCCCCGGCGGAGGCGGCTGACGCACCTCGTTCTCGAGGGCGAGGCAGTCGGGGTCGAAACCAGGCGCCGGGCGTCATGATCAGGGCCCGCGCGCAACATCCCCTCTACCGGTTCCGGCTGGCTGTCGTCCTGCTCGGGGCGGTGATTGCGTGCGGCGTGGCGGGTTACGCCCTCATCAACCATTGGAGCCTCCTCGACTCCTTTTACATGGTGATCATCACCATCAGCACTGTCGGCTACACAGAGGTCCACCCGCAGGGCGCGGCCGGCCGCATCTTCACGTCGGCGCTGATCGTGGTCGGCGTGGCTACCATGCTGTATGGCTTCGGTGTTTTCGCCGAGACCCTCGCCGACAACGCTTTCGGCACATACAGGAGAGAGCGCCAGTTGCTGCGAAACCTGAGCCAGCTGCGCGACCACTTCATCATCTGCGGCTACGGCCGCATCGGCACGCAGATAGTCGCGGAGTTCGAAGCGCGCCACGTTCCCTATGCCGTCATCGACCAGACCGAAGAGGCAGTCGCCCGCCTTCGGGCGGAAGCGAGGCTCCACATCGAAGGCGACGCTTCCAGCGAGGAGGTCCTGAAGCAAGCGGGCATTGAGCGCGCCAAGGGCCTGGTCTCGGCGGTCGACTCAGACGAGCGCGCGGTCTACATCGTGCTCGCGGCCCGTGCGCTCAACCCCAACCTGTACATCGTCGCAAGGGCCGGCCGGCCGGAATCGATCAGGCGCCTGGAGCTGGCCGGCGCGACACGTACGATCTCGCCCTACCAGATGGCCGGGCACCGCATGGCGGAGCTCGCGATCAGGCCTGCGCTCGTAGACGTGCTGGACTCCTTGCACCACGGCGAGGCCGTGATCGGGGTCGAGGAGGTGTTGATCACC
Organism: Candidatus Dormiibacterota bacterium; assembly: GCA_035468355.1. Lineage (GTDB taxonomy): Bacteria > Chloroflexota > Dormibacteria > Dormibacterales > Dormibacteraceae > DATKSS01. Next base: position 12,215 of record DATITA010000182.1, on the reverse strand, counting down.
GCGGGGATGGCGGCAACCGGCAAGACGATCGAGGAGTCAGGCTTGCTCGGCCCCTCGGCGGCCAAGGTGCTCGCGCTCCGCAAGGTGGACGGCACCCTCCACGTCAGCCCCAGCGGCAGCCTGCGCCTGGACGAAGGGGACCTGTTGATCGCGCTTGGCACGGAGGAGCAGCTCTTCGCGTCTGCCGGCCTGCTGAAGTAGAGAGAGGCACGGGCCCAGGGAGATCGTCCCCCTCGACCACCGCTTGCGGCGCTGTCCAAACATGCCCCTTAGAGTTTCAAAAATGAATCGGTTGGAGCGCCGGCCGGAGCTCGTCGCGCTGGGCTCGGTGGCGATCGGCGTGGCCCTCGTCCTGGGCAAGCTGGTGGTCGGGCTGCTCACGGGCAGCCTCGGGATTTTGAGCGAGGCTGCGCACTCGTTCCTCGACCTGGCCGCGAGCGTGTTCACCCTGGTCGCCGTCCGCACCTCGCGCAAGCCGGCCGATTCGGAGCACCCGTACGGCCACGGCCGCACGGAGAACCTGGCCGCGTTCGCCGAGGGCGTCCTGCTGATCGTCACCGCGGTGGGGATCGCCTACGAAGCCATGCGGCGCCTGCTTACCGGAGGGGCGGAGATCAACCCGGCCGGCTATGCGTTCGCGCTGCTCATCGCAACCCTGATGATCGAAGCCGGCCGCGCCGGGATCCTGCGACGCGTGGGCCGGCTCGCCAACAGCGAGGCGCTCCTGGCGGACGCCACCAACCGCCTCTCCGACGTCCTGGCGACCGTCGGGGTGCTCGCCGGCCTGGTCGGAGTGCGGATGGGATTCGCGTGGGCCGACTCCCTGGCAGCCCTCTTTGTGGCAGCGATCGTCGCGCGCGCCGCGGCGATGCTGGTGTGGCATTCGGGCGACATTCTCATCGACCGCGCACCGGCCGGCGCCGAGGAGGAGCTCCGCGAGGCGATCCGCGACGTGAGCGGTGTGCGCGAGGTCCGTTCCGTGCGCGTTCGCCGATCGGGACCCAACCTCATCGGCGACGCGAGCGTCGCCACCGGTCGAATGCTGTCGCTGGAAGCCGCCGGGGCGCTGGTCGAGGATGTCAAGGCACGCGCCCGATCGATCCTGCCGACCCTTGATTTGGCCGTGCTCGTCGAAGGGCAGGAGCAGCAGACCGACCTGGTCGAACGCATCCACGCGGCGGCCGCGCGCAATGGCGGCGTCCGCGACCTGCACAACGTGACCGTGGAGCGCGAGGCGGACGGCTCACTTCATCTGACCATGCACGCAAAGATGCCCGGCGACATGAGCCTGGCCAGGGCGTCGCGGGCCAGCAGCGCTCTGGAACGGGCGCTGCGAACTGAGCTGCCCGATGCGACCAGGGTCGACATCCACCTCGAGCCGATGGAACCGACGGTGGTGCGCGGCGAGGACGTGACCGCGCGTCGTGCACAGCTCGCGGCTCGCATGCGCGAGGTCGTGGCCGCGCACCCCGAGGTGCGCCGGTGCGTCGACGTCGAGCTCAGCGACCGCCGACAGAGGATCCACGCGCACGTCGTCGCCGAGGTCGAAGGCGACATCAGTCTCGAACAAGCTCACCGCATCGAAACCGAGCTCGAAGAGCAGATCCGCCGAGCCCTTCCCGAGGTGCACGAGGTCGTGGCGCGCGCTACGGCATGAGGCCAGGCCGGCGAGCCGACCTGCAACCGCTCATGGAGCTGTGGGCGGCGGACGTCCGGGCCGGTCGGCGCGACAGCGTGCCCCGAGAGTCGCACCTTCGCCACCTGCTCGCGGACATGGACTGGGAGGCGCGCGCGCGTGTTGTCGACGGGAGTGACGGCCTCGCCGCCGCCGTGACGGTCACCAGCCGCTCGACCCCGCGTGGAGTGGTCGCGTACCTCGATTCGGCCGGGCCGCCCGAGATCTCCCTCGCTCTCGCCGGCTGGGCGCTTGCGCTGTCGCGCGCCTCGGGCGCGGCAGCCGCCGAGGTGATGTCCGCGCGTGGGCACGGGCACGCGCTTGGAGACCTGGGCATGGACATGGTGCGGCCCTGGTGGCGAATGGACCGCACCCTGGCCGGGACGATCCCGGAGGCCCAACGGGTGCCCGGCTACGAGCTGATCGATGGCTTTACCGTCATGCCAGGCCGGTGGGCGGAGATGCACGACCGGTCGTTCGCCGACCATTGGCATTACGCTCCCCGCGCCGAAGCCGAGCTGATCGCCGGCAAGGCCCCGGCGCTTTGCCTGATGGCGGTGACCCAGGAGGGCGGCCGTCCGGCCGCGGTCGCGATGGGCCACGTCGAGGCGTACCCGCACGATCCGCGCCCTCAGCCGGTCGGGCTGGTCAGCTCGGTGGGGACGGTGCCCGAGCACCGAAGGCGGGGGTTGGCGCGCTGGCTGACCGCCGAAGTCCTCCGCCGCCTCCGTGACGCCGGCGCTCGACATGCGTCCCTGTACGTGGATGGCTGGAATGAGACCAGGGCCTACGACGGGTACTACAAGCTCGGCTTCGAGTTGGCTTTTGAGGCGGAGGTCTGGGAAGCTACCTTCCCGTGAGCCCCCGGCCGCGCGCCGCGATCGCCGCAGCCGTGCTGCTGGGAGTGGCGATGGCCGCTTGCGGCACGACCCGCTCGAGCCCACCGCCCGCTTTGGCTCAGGCCCCCCCGGAGCCGCCGCCCCCGACCCTGGCACAGGCCATCCAGCGTTCGGCCGACCTCGGGCCCGCGCGATCCGACACCACCGTCTACCTCACCTTCGGCCTTCGGACCCGGCAGCCGGCCAAGCTGGCCGCGCTGATCGCCACCGGAGGCACGGTGTCGCCGGCTGCCTACATCGCCGAGTTCGGCCCCGACCCTGGCGCCGTCGCGGCCGCGGTGTCGACGCTCGAGAGCGCGGGCTTTCGCGCGGGCTCGCAGCCGGGGTCGGGACTGATCGAGGCTGACGGTCCCGCGCCGGCGGCCGCATCGCTGCTCCACGTGAGCATCGAGAGCTACCGCCTGGGCGACGGGAGGACGTTCTACGCTGCGGTCGACCAGCCCAAGCTGCCACCATCGCTGTCTGCCGTCGCCGGCAGCGTCAGCGGCCTAGACGATTACCGGCGCACCCGCAGCTTCGCGGTCCGGCCGGGCGGACTGACGCCCTCGGACGTCATCGCCTTCTACAACCTCAAGCCGCTGCGCGACGCCGGCCTGGACGGCTCGGGCCAGACCATCCTGCTCCCGGAAATCGACGACCTCCCCGACCTCCGCGACCTGGACAGGTTCGCCACCAAGTACGGGCTCCCCCCGTTTGATCCCGTGCTGACGGTGCGGCGCGACCCGAGCTGGGGCAGCCCTGAGAAATCGCAGGGCGAAACCGTCCTCGACCTCGAGATCCTCCATGAGATCGCGCCGGCGGCCAAGCTTGTGATCTACCTGTCCGCACCCGACTTCGTGCACGGCGACCGCGCGTTCGACCAGATGGTCACGGAGCACCTGGGCTCGATCATCTCCGAAAGCCTCGGCGCCTGCGAGCCCGACACCCCCAGCGGCCATCGCAACACGTACGCCACCATCCAGGACCGGGCGGTCGCGCTCGGCATGTCCCACTTCGTGGCCGCCGGCGACAACGGCGCGTACACCTGCGGCCAGGACCAGGACCCGGCCGGCAGCTTCCCCTCGACCCTGCCGACGGTGACCGCCGTGGGCGGGACCAGCATCTTCGAGTCAAGCCAGGGCGCCTATTTCAAAGAGGTGGCCTGGGGCAGCCCGCTCGACGAGAGCGGCACCGGCGGCGGAGCGAGCCACTTCTACCCCGCGCCCGACTATCAGAAGAGCCAGGTGCAGGCCGCCGGCAACGGCCTGAGGCAGGTCCCCGACGTCGCCGCCGACGCCGATCCGGCGACCGGCTTCCACATCATCTTCGGCGGTCGCGAGGGCCAGGCGGGCGGAACCTCCGCGGCCACGCCGCTGTGGGCTGCCACCGTCGCGCTGATCGACCAGGACCTCAAGAAGAAAGGGCTGCGCGAGGTCGGCTTTGCCAACCCGGGGATCTACTGGATGGGCGAGAACCAATCGAAGTTCTCCGCCAGGCCGTTTCACGACGTCACGGCAGGCAACAACCTTGGCTACGACGCCGGGCCCGGGTGGGATTTCGCGACTGGATGGGGCAGCATGGACGGCGCCGCCCTCGACGCCGCGTGGGCTCTCTACGTCAAGAGCGGTGGCTCATGACCGAGACAGGAGGAGACCTCCGCCAGGCCTCAGGCCGCCGGGCAGGTGAGAGCGGGGCGCGTCCGCTCGAAGGCCCGCCGCTAGGGACCTGTCCCCACTGCGGGTCGACCGTGCCGTCGGGAGATTTCTGCGGGCATTGCGGCGCCCACCTCACCTCCGGAAGCAGGAGCCGGACGCACGCCTTCGCGGCCGTCCCCTCTCAACCCGTCGCGCATATCTCGATCGTGACGACCCTGTTCCCCCACCTGCCTCACCGGCGTGGCCGGCCGTTTCGCGTGGCGCTGGTCGCTGGCGGAGCGGCCGTGGTCGTGCTGGCCATGCTGCACCTCTTCGCCCCGGCGACAGTCGCGGCCGTGTTCGTGATTCCCCTGCTGTACCTCATATATCTCTACGAGGTCGAGATCTACGAAAGTGAGCCATGGCTCGTGATCGGGGCGACCATGGTCGCCGGCGCGATCCTCGGCTATGCGTTCACGGCGCTCGCCGGTCAGGCGCTGGTCCGCTCCAACCTCACCGCGGACCGTGACACCGCATTCGTGATGTCGGGATTGACGATTCCCGTGGTCGCGCAGGCCCTCATGCTGGCCGGCCCTCTGTTCCTCTATCTGTTCCGAGCCCGGTTCCGCGAACCGCTCGACGGCCTGACTTTCGGCGCCGCCTCGGCGCTCGGCTTCACTCTGGCCAGCTCGCTGACGGCCTTCTGGCCGCTGATCGACGTTCCGCTGGTGAGCAGCGGCGCGCCGCTGGACTGGGCCGTGCGCCTGACCCGAGCGGGACTCCTCGTCTCACTCGTCAACGCGAGCACGACGGCACTAGTCGCCGCCGCCGTCTGGCTGCACCGTTACGACCGCCGCCGCTCCAACCGCGCATGGCAGTCGAGCATCCTGGCGGCGCTGCTCGTGGCCTTCGGGCTCCAGATCGCGCTGGGGATGATCGATTTCGCGGTGCAGGACCTGGTCGCCGACTTTGCAATTCTCGGCCTCGCCACTCTCGCGCTATTGCTGTATGTGCGGCTGGTCATCCACCAGGCCCTCCTGGTCGAAGGCGCCGAGCATGAGATCGGGCCCGACCGGCCGTGCCCGGAGTGCCATCGTGTCGTGCCGTCTATGGCGTTCTGCCCTGCATGCGGCGCCGCGCGCGCGGCGGCCTCGAAGCAGGGGCGCCTGGCGGCGGGGCCGAAGCCCTGATGGCGATAGCGATGCGCTTCTGCGGCCTTTGCGGAGCGCAGGTCGCGCCCGGGGCGCCGTTCTGCGGTCGGTGCGGCGCCCCGGTGGCGGCGCAGGTGGCGCCGCGTCCGGTCTACGGGTACCCGGCGGCTGGACCGACGGCCTATCCGACGGCGCGCCAGTTCAAGCTTTCCCAGGCGACGATCGCCGGCGGCCTCCTGGTGCTTCTCGCGATCGTTACCGTCGTCGTGAGCGCTTTCGCCGTCTCACGGTTCGTGGGCGGGTCGCGCTCCGCCTGCACCGCCAACTGCGCGCCGAAGTTCGCCACCCCTTTCCCGGAGGCGGCCGCTTACCGAAGCTCGGCGTTCCAATTCCAGGTCAACTACAACTCGCATTGGACGGTGCGGGCCCAGGACGCCGACGGGCTCACCCTCGGCACCAAGATCGGGTCGATCGAGGTCGTTGGGACCAGGGGCGGCACGGCCGCCCAGGCCCTGCAGTCGACGGTAGCGGCGCTGCCCACCGGGGCCTGGCAGGACGTGACGCTCGTGGCCAACCTCAAAGGCGCCCACGTCGGCGACCAGGACGGGCTGGGAGCGGTCTACTCGGCGAACTTCATCGGCGCGAGCTCGGCCGCGGTCAATGTCAGGTTCGCGGTGATCGCCGCCACCAACAACGGGGTGACGGTGGTCGTGTTCGCCGTCAATCCTGCGGACGCCAAGAGCTCGCCCAACGGCATGGCCGAGGGCGCGGAGTTCGACTACCTGTGCACGGAGTTCGCCTGGTCCTGAGGCTCCGCTGCCTTCGACCTGATGAGCTCCCAGGTTTCGCGCACGTCCTCGATGGTGGTGCGCAGGTTGCCGATCGCCATGCGAAGGGCGTGAACGCCGCGAACCTCGGTGTGTGAGATAAGCGCCCTGCCCGAGCGATTGACCTCGTCGTGGATGCGCTCGTTGTCCTGATCGCTGGAGAGGCGCCGAAATACCACCGTCGAGAACGTGGTCGGGGCCAGCACCTCGAAGTCGGGGTCCGCTTCGATCCACCCGCGCAGCTGCTGAGCCATGTCGATGTGCGCGGCGATGCGGCGCCGGGCTCCGTCAATGCCGAAGGCGCGCAGCACGAACCAGAGCTTCAGTCCCCGGAAGCGCCGGCCGAGCGACGAGCCGTAGTCCATGAGGTTGCGGACGCTGCTCGCCTCGTCGGTCTTGAGGTACGCAGGGGTCAGGCTGAACGCCCGCTTGAGCATGTGCTCGTGCCTGCAGTAAAGGACGCTGCAGTCGATCGGAGTGAACAGCCATTTGTGCGGATTCACGACCAGCGAGTCGGCCGAGTCGCAACCGGAAAGCACCCAGCGATGACTCTCCAGCACCGCCGCCGCGCCCCCGTATGCAGCGTCGACGTGGAGCCAGAGCTTCTCCTCAGCGCACACTCCGGCGATCGCGGGCACGGGGTCGACCGCCGTCACCGAGGTGGTGCCGACCGTCGCCACCACAGCGAACGGATGGTGACCCGCTTTGCGGTCACGCCGGATGGCCTTCTGTAGAGCATCGACATCCATACGGAAGATGCTGTCCGTGGGGATCTTGATGACGTTGTCCTGGCCCACACCGAGCACGATGCCCGCCTTCTCGACCGACGAATGCGCCTCTTCCGAGACATACATGCGCAGCTGCTGGCGCGACATTCCGTGCTTGCGGATCTCCAGGTGCGGTACCGCCTCGCGCGCGGCGGCCAGCGCGTAAAGGGTGCTCGAGGACGCGGTGTCGTTGATCACGCCCGAGAAACTGCTGGAAAGCCCGATCGCCTGGCGGAGCCAATCGCACGCGACCTCCTCCAGCTCGGTGGCTGCGGGCGACGTCCGCCAGAGCATCGCGTTGACGTTGAGCGCGGCAATGAGCAGCTCGGCGAGGATGCCAGGGGCCGACCCGGTGATCCCGAAGTAGCCGAAGAAGCGCGGATGGTTCCAGTGCGTGATGCCGGGCAGGATCAAGCGCTCGAAGTCTTCGAAGATCGCCTCGAGCCTCTCGCCCTGCTCGGGTGGCACCGACGGCAGCGAGCGTCGGATGTCTCCGGGCGCCACGGGCGGTACCACCGGCCGCTCACCAATCGTGTCGAGGTAGTCGCCGATCCATTCGACCGCCCGGTGAGCGGCGGCGCGAAACTCGTCGGTTCCGATGTCGCCGAGCGGTTCGCCGGTCATCTCCGAACCCATCAGGTCTTCTGTCCCGCGGGGATGTCGAACGATATTTCGTAAACACCACCCGAAATGCGGGCCTGATGGATCCAGCCCATCTTGCGCAAGAGCCCAAGCATCTGCTGATTCTCTGGAAGCACGATCAGCGAGAAGCTCTTGATGCCGTGCTCGCGCGCGACGTGAGCGAGGATACCGAGCAGCGCGCCGCCCAATCCACGCCTTTGGAACTCGTCGATCACCGCCAGCGCGACCTCGGCTATGTCTGTGCCCGCCGCGCGGTCGTAGCGGGCGACGCCCACGATCCGCTCCTTCGCGCTGGGCCGGTGCGTCGTGGCGACCAGGGCAAAGCGGTCGTTGTAATCGACGACCGCGAGGCGGTGCGCCATCGCGTCGGACAGGCGCTTGATGGGCGAGAAGAACCTGAAATACACGCTTCGCTCCGACATTGCCGAGACGGCCTCGTGAAGCAGCGGCTCGTCCTCCGAGGCGATCGGGCGGACCTGGACCTTGGTGCCGTCTCGCAGCTCCATGACGCGGGGCTCGAAGTTGGGCGATGGCACGCGTACAAGGTAACCTCCGCCATTGATGAGTGCTTCGAGGCGCCGGCGCAACCTCGCCGCCGCCGCAGGCGCCGCCGCGGCGTCGTTGTTTGCGCTTTTCGACCTGTACCAGTGGGTGGCCGCCTACGCATCCGACCATTTCCACAACGACCTCACCTTCTATTACGCGGGGGCGCGGATCGGGTTGGCCCACGGCTGGTCGTCGATTTACGACCTTCACCTGCAGCAGGCGGAGCTGGATGCGATGGGATCGGGCATCACGATCGCCCAGCTGGCTCGCTTCATCAGCCCGCCTCCCGTAGCGTGGCTCGCCGCCCCGTTCACCGCGCTGCCATTCCCAATGGCCTACTGGACCTGGAGCGCGCTGCTGCTCGCCGCGCTCGTGCTCACCTGGCGCCTGGCCGCGCCGGGCTCCGGGCGCATGCGCCTGGTCCACCTGGCCGCTGCGGTGGGGTGGCTCCCTGTGATCTACGGCCTCCAGCTGGGACAGCCCGGGGTGTTCGTCGCACTGGCCGTCGCCGCCTGCTACGCGCTGCTGCGCGCCGGCCACCCCGGATGGGCCGGCATCGCGCTGGCCCCGCTGGTGCTGAAGCCCCAGCTCGCGTTCCTGGTTCCCCTGGCCCTGCTGGCGGCGCGCAGGGACAGGGCCTTTTGGGCGAGCATGCTGGCAATCGGGCTGCTCGCAGCCGTTTCGACGGCCGCGCTCGGGCCAGGTGGGATCGCCACGTACCAGTCAAGGCTCGCATTTGCCGCGGGAGTCCCGGTCAACCGCGCTCTCACGCTCGCACCGTGGTTGGGCGATCTTACGGTGACGCGCCTCGTGCAGGCGGCCGTGGCGGTCTGGGCGCTCGTGCTCGTCTACCTGATGCGCCGCCGAGGGCCTGAGTGGACGTTCGTGCCGGTGCTGGTCGGCGGATTGCTGGCCAGCCCGTACCTGCACCTCGACGACTTCGCGATGCTCGGCCTCGCCGGCTGGCTCTACCTGCGCACGCCGCGCCCATCGTGGATCTGGGCTTACGCGCTGGGCGCCGTGATCGCCGTCGAAGGCGAGCCTTTCTGGGGACCTCTCCCCGTCATCGCGGCCGAGCTCGCAGCCCTGGCGCTGATCTCGGTGCTTGCCTTGAGACCGGCGGGGCAGGCCGAGATGGCCGCCGAGGGCGCCCCGGCGTAACCGACCTTACCCGCCTTTGGACGGGCCGGGTTTCTCTTCAGTGACGCTGCCGTCCCCGTGGCGCCCCGCGCCCTCGACGAAACGCCTGGCTCCCGCCTGCGACTCGCCCGACGACAGCACGATGGCCGCGCCGCCGTACTCCTCCCTCGTGGCCTCGTGCAGGTTGAGGCCCCACTGGTTGAGCACGCTGCGCCGGTCTCCCCGAAGCGCGCCTTGTGGGAAGGTCGCGATGTCGTGGGCCAGGTTCACCGCGGCGGCGAGCGCCGAACCCGCATCCACGAGCCGTTCCACCAGGCCGATGCGGAAAGCCTCCTCGGCGCCGACCGGTCGCCCGGTCAGGATGAGGTCGAGCGCCCGCCCCTGCCCGATCAAGCGGGGCAGTCGAACGGTGCCGAGGTCCGCCAGCGGAACGCCGAAGCGACGGTTGAACACGCCAAGCGTCGCGTCGCGGGCGGCGACGCGGAGGTCGCACCACAACGCCAGCTCGAGGCCTCCCGCCACCGCGTAGCCCTCGATCGCGGCGATGACAGGCTTGTCCAGGTCCATGCGCGTCGGTCCCATCGGGCCGTCGCCCGCGGGGTCGATCGCGTTGCCCGTTCCCTTGGCCAGCGCTTTCAGGTCGAAGCCCGCGCAGAAGTTTCCGCCTGCACCGGTCAGGACGGCCACGGAGAGCTTGTCGTCCGAGTCGAATCGGTAGAACGCCCCGGCGAGCGCCACGGCCGTTTCCACGTCCACCGCATTGCGGGCGTTCGGGCGGTCGATGGTGACGGTGACCACCGACCCATCGACCTCGTACCTGACACTCACGTCTGCTGGCCTTGTTATTCCGCGTCCATGAACGGGTAGCGGTGGTCTGTCGCAGGCGCGTACGTCTCTTTGATCACGCGAGGGCTGACCCATCGGATCAGGTTGAGGATGGACCCGGCTTTGTCGTTGGTCCCTGACGCGCGCGCGCCCCCAAAGGGCTGCAGGCCCACCACCGCGCCGGTCGGCTTGTCGTTGATGTAGAAGTTGCCGGCCGCGTTGACCAGCTTCTCGGATGCCTGGCGGATCGCCTGGCGGTCACGCGCGAAAATCCCGCCGGTCAGCGCGTATGGGCTCGTTCGGTCGCAGAGCTCAAGGGTCTCCTCGAACTTGGAGTCGGCGTACGGGTAGACGGTGAGGATCGGACCGAAGAGCTCTTCGCGCATCAGCTTGAAATCCGGGTCGGTGGTTTCGATGACCGTCGGCCGGATGAACCAGCCGATCCGGTCGTCTCCCTTCCCTCCGGCGATGACCTTCGCGCTTTCGGACTTCTTCGCATAGGCGATCGCCTTCATGTGGTTCGCGTACGCCTTGCCGTCGATCACAGCGCCCATGAAGTTGCGGAAGTCGGATACGTCGCCTTGAGGGATCGCGTCGACCTGCTCGACGAGGTCGGCCTTCATCGCCTTCCAGAGCGACTGGGGGATGTATGCGCGCGATGCGGCGGAGCATTTCTGGCCCTGGTACTCGAATGCGCCGCGCACCAGCGCTGTGCGCAGGGCCTCCGGGTCAGCCGACTTGTGCGCCACCACGAAATCCTTGCCGCCGGTCTCGCCCACGAGTCGCGGATAAGTGCGGTAGCGGTCGACGTTCTGGCCGACCTCGCGCCACATGCCCTGAAAGACCTCGGTTGAGCCTGTGAAGTGGATGCCCGCCAGGTCGCGATGGTTGAGCACACGCTCGGAGATCTGGGAGGCGCTGCCGCTGACCAGGTTGATCACGCCCGGAGGCATGCCCGCCTCGAGCAGGAGCTCCATGAGGAAGTGGCAGACCAGGAGGGTCTGCGTCGCGGGCTTGAACACCACCGTGTTGCCCATGAGCATCGGCGCGGTCGGAAGGTTCCCCGCGATGGACGTGAAGTTGAACGGGCTGACTGCGAAGACGAATCCCTCGAGCGGTCTGTACTCGAGGCGGTTCCACGCGCTCGCGTCGTTGTACGGCTGCTGGCGCAGCAGCTGGTCCCCGAAGTACGCGTTGTACCTCCAGAAGTCCACGGTTTCGCAAGCCGCATCGATCTCTGCCTGGTGCACGGTCTTCGACTGGCCGAGCATGGTCGCGGCGTTGATGGTGTCGCGCCATGGCCCCGCCAGCAGCGACGCCGCCCGGAGCATGACAGCGGCCCGCTCGGCGTATGAGGTGGCGGCCCACATCCTGCGCGCAGCCAGCGCGGCTTCGATCGCGTCGTCCACGTCCTTGGCCGCGCCAACCGCGTACTCGGCGATGGTGAGGTCGTGACGGTGAGGCGACCGCAGGTCGCCGCGTGAACCGCCCCAGCGCTTCTCGCCTGCGATCTGCATGGGCACCTCGGTCCTCGCGTCGGTGAGCTCGGCGAGGCGCGTCTTCAGGCTGATCCGATGAACGTCGCCGGGGGCATAGGCCCGCACCGGCTCGTTGGTCGGCCTGGGAACTTCGAAATGTCCGTCGGCGGTCATCTGGGCTCCTCCCATCGGTTGCGTCCGGCGCCTCAATGGATGATGGCGCATCCGGGAGAGCGACGTAACCCGGGACCGTAACCCGTGAGATGGTCCTGCGGTACTCGGCCGCCTCCAGCACGGCGGCCTCGGAACGAGTCCGCCAAACAGTCGCCCTCTTGCGTCCAGCCTGACCGTCCTTGTGATCGGCGAGCACATCTCGGTGGACGGACCATGGGTGCTCGACACCGACCACGGATGACGCGCGATCCATCCCGTCGACTGGATCCAGATAGGCTAGAAGGATGAGCAGACGAACACGGCGGGGAATTCAGCTGTGTCGGTAGATGCCGAGGGCTATGGGTTCCCGGAACACCAGCGCACGCTGGGCCGCCTGATGGAGGACGTGCGGGTGCTCTCGCCAGCCGGCGTCGAGCGCGTGGCGCAGGGATGGGACCGCCATGTCGGCCTGCGCGGCCAGCAGGCGATGCACGACGCC
>DATITA010000181.1:0-12930 GCA_035468355.1 Candidatus Dormiibacterota bacterium | reverse complement strand
CGATGAGGTCCTCGCGCTTGAGGCCCAGCAGGTCCATCGTCATCTGGCACGGGATCAGGTGAACGCCAAGTTCCTGGGCGGCTTCCATCAGCTCGTGGGGGCTGGCGACATGGTGCTCGTGCGCGAGGTGATTCATCATCGCTGGGCCCGCGCCCGCGAAATTCATCTTGGACAGCTTCAGGTGCTGGTCCCCGCCTCGGTTCATGGTCGAAAGCATCTTCTGCATCCAGTTCTCCCCGGTGATGCGGATCTGGTTCTTAACCAGCGGGAAAAGGCCCCAGAACGTGAAGAAGACGGTGGTTTCCTTGCCCATCGCCGCCCCGGTGGTGGCGAGGATCAAAGTCGGCCAGAGCTTGTCGAGCTCGCCGCTCCAGGCGAAGATCACCAGTTTCTCCGGCTGCTCCTTCGTCCTCTCGGCGAGCGTCTCGGCGAACTGCGCCAGCGGCGGCTTCTCGATCATGTCGACGCTCATGTCATAGCTCCTTTTTCTTGAGGGTGAAGTGAAAGACCCCACCCGTCTCGCTGGACTCGACCAGCGGGTTTCCGGTGGTCTGCGCCCAAGCGTTGAAGTCGGGGACTGAACCTGGGTCGGTGGCGAAGACCTCGAGCAGCTGGCCCGGGGCCAGCTCTTTCATGGCCTTGGCCGTCTTGATGATCGGCATCGGGCAGGAGAGCCCTTTGAGGTCGAGGGATTTGGCGATGGTGACGCCCATGTCTACTCCTGGATCTACGGCAGGCGTCCCTGCGGGACGGTGTGCCAGTAGGTCTTGTTGAACAAAGTCTTGGCCCAATGCCAGCGACGGGCGGGCGTGGGCGAAACGGGTGGGTGGTCGTAGTCGAAGCGAATTGTGGTGGCCTGCCCCTGGCCGGTCTCCAGGAAGCACATGACCTTACCGTCGTACACGTGGGTCGGCGGCGCCTCGCCCCTGGCGGCGGCCACGATGCCCGCCGCTGCGACGGACGCCTCGTAGTGGGCCACCGAACCGCTCTTGGAGATGGGGATGTTGGTCGTGTCCCCCACGGCCCAGATGTGCTCCAGCCGCGCGTGCTTCAGGGTGTTCTTGTCGACGGGCACCCAACCGCGCTCGTCGCCGAGCCCTGAGTCCTCGATGACCTTCTGGCCCCGGTGCGGCGGCACGAGCACCAGGAGGTCGTAAGCCATCGTCTCGCCTTCCAGCGAAGTGACCGTCTTGGCGATCGGGTCGACCGTCTCGACGTTGAAGAAACCGGTGAGCTCGATCCCGCGCTCGGCCAGGATGGGTTGGACCAGCTTCGAGGTCGCCTCGATGGTGAAGGCGCGGTTCAGCGGTGAGAGCAGCTTGATCTCCGAGCGGTCCCGAATGTGCCGAGATCGGAGGTAGTCGTCCAGCAGGAAGGCGAACTCGACGGGGGCGGGCGGGCACTTGTACGGGATGCCCGCGACACCGATGACGATCTTCCCGCCGTCGAACTCCTGGAGAGCCTTGAAGAGCCGGGTCGCGCCGTCCATGGTGTAGAAGTCGTGGGCTCCCGCGCCTCCCGGCACCTCCTCCATCACGGTTCGGCTGCCGGTTGCCAGGAGCAGCTCGTCGTAGCGCAAAGTGCGCCCCGAAGCGAGCATGACCCTCCGCGCTTCCGTGTCAACGTGCGTCGCGCGGTCGACCACGAGCGTGATGTCGTGGCGGAGGAGCGAGGTCTCCGGGCGCTGGAGCGCCTCCGGGTGCTCCTGGCCGATCGCCACGTACAGGAAGCCCGGCTGGTAGACATGGATGCCGGTGGTGTCGACCAGGGTGACCGTCCCCTGGTCCCCGAGCTCCTTGGCCACGAGGTTGGCGACCACGGTCCCGCCCACGCCGCCACCCAGGATGAGGACGTCGTTCAGCACGATCTCACCTCGCCTTCCGCACGACGAAGTGAGTGAAGCCCTCGTCCTCGCGGACCTCGACCAGCTCTTGCTTGGCCTTGGCCACCCAGGCCGGGATGTCGGTCTTGGAGCCTGCGTCGCTCGAGAGCACGTCGAAGGCCTGCCCGACCTGGCCCTGCCGGATCGCGCCGATGAGGTTCATCAGCGGCCCGGGGCAGGCCATGCCCCTGGCGTCGATCGTCTTTTCAACCTGTACTGTGCCCATCGCTACCTCCACGAACTCAGATGAATACGACCTGGCCGTCGGACGCGGAGGCCATGAACGCGGCCACCCCCTCGATGCCGTCGACCATCGGGTCTAGGTCTGTTTGCTTGAGGTGGAACATGTCCATGGAAAGTGCGCAGGCCTGGATGTTCACCTCGCCGACGTCCTTCGCCTGCTTGAAAAGCTCGCTCCAGTGCTGGCCCGGGTGGGCCCGGATCACTGGCGCCTGAGCGGCGGTCGCTTCTGAAGACAGGGCGTGGTCGGCGGTGACGCTGCCGGATCGAAAGGCGTCCAGCGCGTAGTACTGGAGGAAGACGTTGACCGGCCTGCCCATGGCAGCAGCCCCCACCGTGAGAACCGCGGCCGCGTTGAGCTTGTCGTCGGTGCCTGAGAAGAGAACCAGCGAGATCGGCTTGTCCTGTTCGTCCATGACCCCAGTCTTGGCCCGATCGAGCAGGCGCGGCAGAGGCTGAGGCCCCTTCAGAAGGGGGGCTGATGGCCCAAAACGACCTATCCGCCGAGATCACGCGTACCGTCAAGCACGTTGAACTCGAGTCGAGCGGACGTACTGGATCTCAAACGCAGACGTAACTTGGAGTTGTGGGCCACCGATCGCGCGGGCTGCCCGGTTCCGCGGATGGTGGCTGAGCCCGAATGGCCATAGGCCCGGTCTCCAGCTCCCCGCTCCGCGCTGCTCCGTCGCCGCACGCCGTGCTGGGCGCCGGGTATGCGGTCTTCATCGCCTCGGTCGCGATCGGCGCGTGGCTCAGGTGGCCGGATGCGACCACCGGCGGGCTGGTCGAGCTCGGAACGGCGGTCCTCTGGCTGGCAGCCTTCCGCCACTGGAGCCGGTCCGGCGACGCGGAGACCAGGCGCTTCTGGCAGCTGACGGGCTGGGCCGCCGCCGGCGTGGCGGGGTACGGCGTGGCCGGCGGTCTCGCTGACCTGACCGGGACGCGGTGGCTGGACGTGACGGCCGCCGTGTTCGTCCTGGCGAGCTTCCCGCTCCTGCTGGCCGGAATGGCCTCTCGATCCAACCGCCAGGAGGGCCCGAGAGCCGGCGCCACCACCGTGCTCGACGTCGGGATCATCGTGCTGTCCGTCGCCGGCCTCCTCGGCCCCGCCCTGATCGGCCCGGCGATCCACTCGGGCGACCTTCGTCAGATCATGCTGGCCGCCGCGTGGCTCGCGCTGCTGTTCGGGCTGGCAGGCTACCTGCTGCTGGCTTACAGGGTCCCGGCCAACCGGTCACCCGGAGGGCTTTTGGTGATGAGCGGAATGCTCGCCATCCTCACCTTCGCCGGGTTTGCGGGCGCGATCGCGGTCGCGAGGGGCGATGGGCTCCCGCCATGGTGGGTGGATGCCATATTCGGAGCAGGAGTCCTGGTCGGGCTCCAGGCACCGCGTTTCGACGTGAGCGTCAAAGGCGCCGGCGTTTCTAATCCGGGACCGGGCATATGGGGATCGGCTCGCGTCCTGCTGCCCTATTTCGCGTTCGTCCCCCTGATGGGCGCGAGCCTTTACGCGACTCTGGCCGAGCCTGGGACCGACATCGCGAAATCGCTGGCGATCACCCTGGTCGTGGTGAGCGCGCTGGTCGCCGCCAGGCAGATGCTGCAGGTGCAGGTCAACCGCCGCCTCGTGGCCGAGACGGCGGAATTGCTCAGGTCGAGCCGGGAGAACGAGGCCAAGATCGCGCGGCTCAGCAAGACGAAGAGCGAGGTGATGTCGAACCTCAGCCACGAGTTCCGCAACGCGCTGGTCGGAATCCAGGGCTTCAGCGAGATCATGCGCAGCGAGGACCTACCACCGGAACAGGTCAAGGAGTTCGCCGCCGACATATTCGACGACTCCAACCGGCTGACTCGGATGATCACCGAGATGCTCGACCTGGACCGCATGGAGTCGGGCCGTGTGACTCTCGATCTCAAACCTCTCGACCTGAACGTGCTGGTCGAGCAGGCGGTCGATCGGGCGAGAGTGTCGGGCGCCAAGTGCGAGGTCGTCTGCAGGTTGCAAGACCCGCTGCCAGTGGTCCACGCCGACACCGACCGCCTGTTCCAGGTCATCTCCAATCTGCTGGGCAATGCGCTCAAGTACTCACCCGACGGCGGCGAGGTCCTCGTGACGACCTCGCAGGTGGATGGCGAGGTCCGGGTCTCGGTGAAGGACCACGGTGTTGGTATCGCACCTCAAGACCTCCTGCGCCTCTTTCAGAGATATGAGCGCATCGACGGCAGCAGCGGCAAAAAGATCTCGGGGACCGGGCTCGGCCTCGTTATCTCGCGCCAGATCGTGGAGATGCATGGCGGCCGGATCTGGGCCGCGGGCAACGCGGAGGGCGGCGGATCGGAGTTCGCGTTCGCCATCCCGGCGCCGCGCACTCCGCCCAGGCAGGGCGCCGCTGCCTCCGTCGGCAAAGCTGCCTAATCCGATTCCGACGGGCACAATAGAGACATGAGCGACCAGACTTTCTCGGTGGACGAGGCGAGCCGGCTGTACGAGCTGGATCGAACCCACTGGCTTCACCCGCAGGGCGACCTGGACGCGCCGGCAGGCACCATTCCTCAGCTGATCTTCACGGCCGGTCAAGGGGTGACGCTCACCGACGTCGAAGGCCGCGAGTACATCGACGCGATGGCATCCCTGTGGAACGTCAACGTCGGCTACGGCCGGCACGAGCTGGCCGAGGCCGCCGCAGACCAGATGAGGTCGCTGGCGTTCAGCTCGGCGTACGGCGGCTTCGGCAACGCTCCCGCCATTCGCCTCGCGGCCAAGCTGGCCGAGCTCGCGCCCGGCGACCTCGAGGTGACCTACTTTGCCTCCGGCGGCGCCGAGGCCAACGACACGGCATATAAGGTCGCCCGCCTTTACTGGAAGCTGCGCGGGCAACCCGACAAGGTCAACATCGTCTCGAGGTTGCGCGATTACCACGGCCTCACGTACGGCGCCACGAGCGCGACCGGCCTGGCCAACTTCTGGAAGGGATTCGAGCCGCTGGCGCCAGGTTTCCTGCACGCCCCGGCGCCCGGCGTGTACCGGTATTCCGGCCATGGCGCCGCTGGGGCGGCGTACGCCCAGGCGCTCGAGAAGGTAATCCTGGATGCCGGTCCGGACACCGTGGCAGCAGTGGTGGCCGAGCCGGTGCAGGGTGTAGGGGGCGTCATCGTTCCTCCCGCCGACTATTTCCCGGCCGTGAGGGAAGTCTGCGACAGGCATGGCGTGCTCCTCATCGCCGACGAGGTGATCACCGGCTTCGGTCGCACGGGCCGATGGTTTGCCCTGGAGCATTGGAACGTGCAGGCCGATTTGATGATCTTCGCCAAGGGGATCACGAGCGGTTACCTGCCCCTCTCCGGTGTCATGCTCACGCGCCATGTCCACGACACCCTCAAGACGCTGAGGGGCCCGCTCCAGCATGGCTTCACGTACAGCGGCCACCCGACCGCATGCGCGGTCGCGCTTCGCAACTTGCAGATCATCGAGGACGAGCGACTCGTCGAGCGCGTGGCGGAGATCGGTCCGTATCTCCAGCAACGGCTCCAGCAACTGCGCGCGCACGACATCGTCGGCGACGTGCGCGGTCTCGGACTGGTGGCCGGGTTAGAGTTCGTGCGCGACCGCAAGACGAAGGAACCGTTCGACGTGTCGCTCGGCGTGGCCCGGCGCGTGTGGACCGCCGCCCTCGAGATGGGGGTGATCGTGCGCCCCCTCCCCGGCGACGTCATCGCCCTGTCCCCGCCGTTCGTCATCAGCGAGCGTGAGATCGACCGCGTCGCCGCCGTGCTTGACCAGGTGATCGCGAGGGTCGCCAGGGAGCTGGGCGCGCAAGTCTAGGCTCGACGCCCCTCATTTCAGGTCTTCCGCGCGTCGCGCTGTGATGAGATTGCGCAGTGATCGCTGTCGCCGGCGAAGCCCTCATGGACGTGGTCCGCGACGGCAACCAGAAGCCACGCCCGGGTGGGGGCCCATTCAACACGGCGCGAGCGCTGGCCCGACTTGGCGTGCCAACGGCTTTCATCGGCCGGCTGTCCGGCGATAAGTTTGGAGTGGAACTGCGACGCTGCCTCGTTTCTGAGGGCGTCGACCTTTCGATGTCCGTGCTCGGGCCCGAGCCCACGACGGTCGCTCTGGCCGAGGTCGATCAGTCCGGGCTCGCCTCCTATCGCTTCGATTTCGCCGGCACGGCGGCTCCGAACCTGACTGCGGACATGCTGCCCGCTCACCTCCCCAGCGAGGTGCGGGCGATGCACGTGGGCTCGCTCGGCCTTTTGCTGGAGCCGATGGCCACCACGATCTCCGACCTCGTCCAGCGAGAAAGCGCTGGCAGGGTAATCGTGGTCGACCCCAACATCCGCCCATCGACGATCGACGACCCGCGAGGGTATCGCTCGCGCCTCGACTCGGTGATGGGGCTGAGCACCATCGTCAAAGCCGCCGACTCGGACGTCGCGTGGCTTGCGCCGGCGGCAACCCCGGAGGATTTCGCGGATTCGGTCCTGAGCGCGACTGGGGCGCGCTTGGTCGTCGTCACGTTGGGCGCAGCCGGTGCCTACGGCGCCACGGCCCGGGTGCGAGCCCGTGTCGTCGCGCCGCAGGTGTCGGTGGTCGACACCATCGGGGCCGGCGACGCATTCGGCGCGGCCCTTTTGGCCTGGCTGCACGACCGCAGGCTGCTGGTCAGAGATCTCTCGTTGGGCCCGGCCGACCTGGAGGATGCTCTGACGTTCGCATGCAATGTGGCTTCCCTGACGTGCGCCCGCCACGGCACACCTCCACGCCGCTCGGAACTAGACTGGGCGTGAATGTCTGAGGTCGCGATTCCCTCAGCGCAGGGCCGCATGGGCAGACCGAACAAGCCGATGATCTCGTCGGCCCGCATATCCCGCCGGGTCCACCAGCTCGGCCGCCAGGTCTCCGAGGTCTACGCCGACATCGACACTCCGCTCGTCCTGGTCGTCATCCTCAAAGGGGCGACGGTGTTCGCCGCCGACCTACTGCGCAGCCTCAACATCCCCGCCGAGCTCGAGTTCGTCCGCGCCGCCAGCTACGGATCGGGCACGTCGGCCAGCGGCCGGGTGCAGATCGCTCACATGGTCGAGGGCCCGCTCATCGACAGGCACGTGCTGCTGGTCGAGGACATCGTCGACTCCGGCCGCACGGTGGACACGATCCTGAAACGCTTTCGCAAGCTCAAGCCGGCGTCGATCCGCCTGGCCGCGCTCCTGGACCGGCCCGCCAGGCGCGAGATCCCCGTCACGATCGATTTCTGCGGGTTCGTCATCCCCGATCGCTTCGTGATCGGCTACGGCCTGGATTACGCCGGCCTGTACCGCGAGCTGCCGGGTATTTACTCGCTGGGCTAGGCCGGGCCAAGCCTGAATCCAGCGATCCCTGCGGGCATCTTCGCTACTGGGACGGCGCGAATCTGCTCCCCCCGGCCGGCGGATGCAGGCTAAACCATCGGTGGCGGCGCCGGTTTGAGGAAGTCGACCAGCTCTTCCCGACCGTCCCACACCACCGTCGTGTGCGCCGGCTCCGTGCGCGCCACCACCTTCCCGCCCCGCAACACGAGCTTGCGCCTGGCCACCAGGCGGATCGCGTCCATCTCGGTGGGCGCCGCGAACGCGCAGAGGTCGGCACGGCAGCCTGGCAGAAGCCCGTAGCCCTCCAGGCCGAGGGCGCTGGCCGGGTTCCACGTGATCATGTCCATGAGGGTGCGGAGCTCGCCATGGCCGGACATCTGCCCGTAGTGGGCGAGCACGAACGCGGCCTGCAGCGGGTCGCCGTAACCGAGGGGGTACCACGGGTCCATCACCGAGTCGTGACCTATGCACACGTTGACGCCGGCGGTGAGCAGCTCTTTCACGCGCGTGTGCCCCCGGCGGATCGGGTAGCTGTCGAACCTGCCCTGGAGCGTGGAGTTGTCGAGCGGGTTCGTCACCATGTGCATCTGGGCGCGCTTCAAGTTGTTGATGAGGCGGTACGCGTAGGCGTTGTTGTAAGAGTGCATCGCGGTGGTGTGGCTGGCGGTGACCCGACCGCCCATGCCCAGGCGGATCGTCTCCGCCGCCATCACCTCGACGAAACGCGAGTGGTCGTCGTCCGTCTCATCGCAGTGGATGTCGACGCGAAGCCCCTTCTCCGCCGCCAGGGCCATGGCGAACTTGACCGAACGTTCGCCGTATTCGCGCGTGAGCTCGAAGTGCGGGATGGCGCCGACCACGTCGACCCCCATTTCGACAGCACGCTTCATTAGCTCTTCGCCCCCGTCAAACGACATGATTCCCTGCTGAGGAAAAGCGACCAGCTGGAGAGTCATCTGGTCGCCGATCTCCTTGCGCAGCTCGACCAGGGCGCGCACGGCGCGCAGCTCGGGGTCGCAAACGTCGACGTGGCTGCGCACGAACTGGACCCCGTTCGCCAGCTGCCAGCGAAGCACGGTCCTGACTCGCCTCTTGACGTCGTCGACACTCAGCTGCTTGACCCGGTCGGCCCAGATCGCGATGCCTTCAAAAAGCGATCCGCTCTGGTTGTGGCGCGGCTCGCCGACCGTGAGCACGGCGTCCAGGTGGATGTGAGGCTCGACCAGGGCGGGGGTCACCAGCGACCCGCCGAGGTCGATGACCTGGCGCGCCTCGGGCTCGGGCTCGCTGATCAGCCCGTCAAGGACGCCGATCTCGCGCATTTCCGTCTCTCCGGGGAGGCGAGCGCCGCGCAGCAGCAAATCCAACATCGACGGGGAGGCTAGCACTCCTTAAACTTCGAGCGTCGCCGGCTGTGCTGTGAATCAAGGGGTACCGCCTATGCAGTCCGTGCAGGAAGTCGAAAAGCACGTACCTGTTCGTGAAGGGGATTACGGGGAGCGAGTCGCCACCGTCGAACCAGGAGGTGTCGAGTACATCGCCCTGAAGGAAAGGCACGGCCAGCCGATCCAGCTGTTCTGGACCTGGCTCTCCCCCAACCTCGAGTTCGCCACAGTATTCATCGGCGTCATCGCCGTGGCCTACCTCGGCCTCAACCTGTGGCAGGCGGCGACCGCCATCATCATCGGGACCGCGCTCGGTTCCATCACTCATGCCGTCCTGTCCTCATGGGGCCCCAAGTTCGGTGTCCCGATGATGGTCGAGAGTCGCGGCGCGTTCGGCTTCCTCGGCAACATCCTCCCTGCCGCGCTCAACGGCGTCACCGCCTCGTTCGGCTGGTTCATCGTAAACAGCGTCAGCGGGGCATTTGCCATCCAGGCGCTCTTCACGAGCTTCAACTTCCCGTTCTGGCTCGCCTTCCTCGTCATCGTGGTCGCGCAGGTCACGATCGCCACGCTCGGTTACAACCTGATCCACCTCTTCGAGCGCTGGGCTCTCCCGCTGCTAGGGATTGTCTTCGCCGTCGCCTGCGTCTCGATCTTCGTCCACGGCAACTACGGATTCAGCCAGCCGTCGATTCCCGGAGGCTGGCTTCTGGCCTTCACGGCCGCTTTCGGATACGCGGTCGGCTGGAACCCCTTCGCCGCCGACTACACGCGCTACATGCCTCCGACCACCAACCGCATGATGGTCGGGTTCTGGGCCGGTTTCGGCGTCTTTCTTTCCTGCATCGTCCTGGAGCTCGCGGGAGCGGTGCTGGTCACCGTCACGGGCACCAAGTGGGGCGCCACGGACATCCCGACCGCGCAGCTGCAGCGTGCCATGCCAGACCCCGTCTACTACCTGACGCTGGTCTGCATCGCGGTGGGCGCGGTGGCGGCCAACGCGATCAACATTTACAGCGGCACCATGTCGCTGGTGTCTTTGGGAATCAAAGAGATGGGGATGAGCCTGAAGCAGCGCCGCGCTGCCCTGGCGATCATCGTCGGCGTGATCGGATTCCTGCTTGGCATCATCTACCAGGCGAATGTCGCCCCAGGCAGCAAGTACGAGAGCTTCCTTCTCCTGATCAGCTACTGGATCGCCCCGTGGCTCGCGGTCGTCTTCGTCGACTACTGGCTGCGCCAGGGCGATTACGGCGACGAGTCGATCTTCTACAACACGAAAGTCTTCCGCTGGAAAGGTTTGGTCGCCATGGCGGCCGGCCTGGTGATCTCGGTCTGGCTTTTCGCCAACGTCGGCGGCCTGTACACGGGCGTGATCGTCAACTCCAACCCGGACGTCGGGGACATCACGTTCATCGTCGGATTCGTGATCTCGGCTGTGCTCTATTACGTGTTCAACCTCGGCCTGCGCAAGCAGACGGCCGAGACCAGGGCTTCGCTGGGCTCCCGAGCGTAGCTCGTTTGGGTTCGGGCGCCGCGACCGTCTCGCGGCGCCCGATGCTCACCTCCGGCTCAGGTTCCTTTGTATGTCGTGTATCCGAATGGGCTCAGCAACAAAGGTATGTGGACGTGACCGGTCGCGTCCTCCAGGCTGAACACGACCCACACCTGCGGGTAGAAGGCGCTCAGTCCAGAGCGCTCGAAGTACGGGCGGGTGGCGAACTCGAGCCGGTACTCCCCCGCCTCGAGATCATCCTCCGTGAGCTCGCGTGCCTGGCCGTCAGCGTCGGTCACGGCTTCCCCGACGGGTTTCCAGTCGCCGTCCGGCTCGCGCCGGCTCAACGTCACCTCGAGCCCCGCGGCCGGCGTGCCGCGCATCGTGTCCAGGACGTGGGTGGAGATGCTCATTCGCTCAGCAACCGTCCATTTGCTCACTCTATCCCCAGGGGCACCAGCTCGAAACGCCCGACATCGACCAGGCCGCGGTCGGTGATCTTGAGCTCGGGGATGACCGAGAGGGCGAGGAAACTCAGCGTCATGAACGGTGCGGCCATCGACACGCCCATCGTGGCGAGCCGGCGCTCCATCGACCGCAAACGCTCGTGCACCTCGCCGACCGGCCGGTCGCTCATCAGCCCGGCCACCGGCAGCGGTAGCTCCTCGACGACACGCCCGCCCTCGGCGATCACGATGCCGCCGCCGATCTCCGCCAGGCGCGTGGTGCAGGCCGCCATGTCCTCATCGTCGACGCCCAGCAGCACGATGTTGTGGGCGTCGTGCGCGACAGTGGAGGCGTAAGCGCCCCTCTGGAGTCCCACGTTGGTCGCAAAGCCGAGACCGATGCGACCCGTCGCGTGGTGCCTCTCGACGACGGCGATCTTGACCAGGTCGCGGGCCGGGTCGGCGACGAGGCTGCCGTCGCGAACGCACGGCTCGACAGAGTCGACGCCGGTGAGCAGCTGCGCCGGTATCACGCGAATGACGCGGACCCTTGTCGGGCCCGCCGGGATCCGAAAGGAGCTCGCGTCGACCGGCGCCGGGTTCACGCTCTGCCGCACCCACTCGGGCGCGTCGAGCTTGACGTAGCGAGGGGGCGCCCCTCGCTTGAGGACGCGTTGGGGGTGAAAGGACTGCAGGTCCTCGAGCACCAGGATGTCGGCCTGGTAGCCGGGCGCGATGGCGCCGAGGTGCCAGAGCCGGTGATACGTCGCCGGGTTGATCGTCGCCATGATCACCGCGTCCTCGGGGCTGATCCCCTCCTCGACGGCCACCCTCACCATCTGGTTGATGTGGCCCTCCTCGACGATCATGTCGGGCTCGCGGTCGTCGGTGCAAAACATGCAGCGCTCCGGGCCGTACTGCTTGACCAGGGGCAGCAGGTCGTGAAGGTTGCGCGCGATGGAGGCCTCGCGAAGCATCACCCACATCCCCAGCCGTCGCTTCTCGAGCGCCTCCTCGAACGTGGTTGACTCGTGGTCGGAGCGTATTCCGGCGGCGACGTAAGCGTTGAGCGCCGGACCGCGGACGCCCGGGGCGTGGCCGTCGACGTGGTCGGTGAGTCCTGTCTCGAGCTTGGCCAGCTCCGACTCGCTACCCGCCACGACGCCCGGGAAGTTCATCATCTCGGCCACCCCGATGGTGCGATGGCGCCGCAAAAGGCTCTCGATGTCGCCGGGCGTGAACGGCCTGCGCGGCGATTCGAAACGGGATGCCGGGACGGATGACGGCGCCATCACGTAGACGTCGAGGGGAAGGTCCGAGCACGAATCGAGCAGCCAGTGGATGCCGTCGGTGCCGAGTACGTTGGCGATCTCGTGCGGGTCGGCCACGACTGCGGTCGTCCCGTGCACGAGGACCGCGCGAGCGAACTCGTCCACCGTCAACTTCGAGGACTCGATGTGCACGTGCGCGTCGATGAAGCCGGGGACGAGGTAGGCGCCTGACACATCCATCCGTTCGCGGCCCTCGTAGCGGCCCAGGCCCACCACGTGACCGTCCTTCACGGCCACGTCGGCTTCGAGCCATTCCTTGGTGAAGACCGAGAGCACTCGTCCGCCGGCCAGCACCAGGTCGGCCGGCTCATCGCCACGAGCGACCGCCATCCAGTGTGCGTCGATGACGGTCAAGCTTAAGGCGTCGTCATGCAGCAGACCCAGCGTCCGCTGGTGGTGCTCGCGGCCCTCCGCGAGGAGGCCCAGGAGCTGGCCCGTCACCTGGTCCGTGCCAGGGTCGACGTGCCGCGCCTGCCGACCTGGGAGGGCGAGCTCGCCGGCAAGCCAGTTGTGCTCATCCTTTGCGGCGTCGGCAAGGTCGCCGCGGCGATGGCCGCGCAGTTCGCTTGTGACGCCTACCGTCCTCGCGCCCTGGTGTCGATCGGGCTGGCGGGCGCCACCGGCAGCGAGACCGGGCGGGGCCAACTGATCGTGGCCTCGGGCAGCGTCCAGCACGACATGGACGCAAGGCCCCTGACCGACGGGCGCGGCGTGGTCGCGGGCCTCGGCATGAGCGTGTTTCCGGCAGACACTACCCTTTCCGGCATGCTGCAGCGCGCGGCCGAAAGCAGCGTCGAGC
>DATITA010000180.1:0-7390 GCA_035468355.1 Candidatus Dormiibacterota bacterium | reverse complement strand
GGCGAAGGAGCTCCGGCGCTGGGTCGAGCGAATCATCACGACGGCCAAGGGAGAGGACCTCAACGCGCGCCGGCGCGTCAGCCAGGAAATCTCCAAGCCGGAGGTGGTGGAGAGGCTCTTCTCGAGCCTCATGCCCCGCCTCGCCGAGAGGCCGGGCGGGTACACGCGGATCATCCACAAGGGCCCGCGCCTGGGCGACGCCGCACCGATGGTGATCATCGAACTGGTCGATTAGATGGCTTCCGCTTCCCCGCTCGCGGGGAAGTACCCGGCGAAGCCGGGGGATGGGGAAGTACGGCCGGCAGCAGCGTAGAAGTTAAAAATTGAATATAAAAGTCGTGCTGGAGTACGACGGGGCGGGTTTTGCCGGCTGGCAGCAGCAGTCCCACGGTCGCACCGTGGAGGCCGAGCTGAAGCGGGCCCTGCTCGAGGTGACGGGCGCGGAGCACAAGGTGTACGCCGCAGGGCGCACCGACGCAGGCGCCCACGCCGAGGGTCAGGTGGTGAGCTTTCACACCGAGACGCGAATCTCGCCGCAGCGGCTGGTCGGGGCGCTCAACGCCCGCCTGCCGGATGACGTTGCGGTGGTCTCGGCTGAAGCCGTGCCGGATGACTTTCACGCTCGCTACTCCGCTCGCTGGCGGCGCTACCGCTATCGCTACCTGGACCGCCCGTCGCGGACGGCCCTGGAGCGGGGTCGCTGCTGGCAGGTACGCGGTCCGCTGGACGTCGAGGCGATGTCCGTGGCGGCCCGGGCGCTGATCGGAAGGCACGACTGGACCAGCTTCTGCTCGGCTTCTGAGCCGCCGGACGCTCGGGTGCGCGAAATGCGCTCCGCGCGGGTCGTGCGTCACGGGGAGTTCGTGGAGCTCGAGCTGGTCGCGGAAGGCTTCCTGCGAGGCCTGGCGAGGAGCATCGCCGGGGCTCTGGCCGAGGTCGGTCGCGGCCGGCGGCCGCCCGAGTGGGTGGGCAAGGTCCTTCGAGCGCGAGACCGCCGCGAGGCGGCACGGACGGCCCCCGCCGGGGGCCTGACATTGGTGGAAGTGATTTACTAGGAAACCCTATATGAGCAAACAAAAGACGTGGACGGCGAAAGCTGCAGATCTGCAGAGCGATTGGTACGTGGTCGATGCCACTGACCAGGTGCTCGGTCGCCTTGCCTCGTGCGTGGCGAAGATCCTGCGTGGCAAGCACAAGCCGACGTTCACGCCACATCTGAATACCGGCGATCACGTGGTCGTCATCAACGCGTCCAAGATCAAGGTGACGGGCACCAAGATGGAGACCAAGGTCTACACCCGGTACAGCGGCTACCCCGGCGGCCTGCACAAACGAACGCTGCGGAAGGCGCAGGAGCTGGACCCGGCGTTCCCGATCATGACCGCGGTTCGCGGCATGCTGCAGAGAAACACGCTTGGGGCGGACATGCTCACCCGGCTTCGCGTTTACGCCGGGGCCGAGCATGGGCACCAGGCACAGAAGCCGAAGGTGATCACCTTCGACGCCAAGGGAGAGATGAAGGTTGGCTGAGACGTTCATTCGAGGCACCGGCCGGCGCAAGAACGCGATCGCTCGCGTGCGGATCCAGCCGGGTGAAGGTCGCGTCACAGTCAACGAGAAGGACCCCCTGGCGTACCTGGGGAGGCGCGTGCTCGAGATGGCCGCGCTGGCGCCGCTCAGGGTGACCAGCACCCAGCGCAAGTTCGACATCAGCGTCAAGGTGGTCGGCGGCGGCACGAGCGGCCAGGCGGGCGCGATCTCGCACGGGATCGCCAGGGCCCTGATCACCTTCGACCCCTCGCTCCGCGCGGTGTTGAAGAAGGCCGGCCTGCTCACACGCGACGCCCGCATGAAAGAGCGCAAGAAGTACGGGCTCAAGCGCGCCCGCAAGGCACCGCAGTACACCAAGCGGTAACCTCGACCCCCCGACCCATGGGTGGAGGGAAGTCTCGGCGCCTGGATTGGCCTGACTGTTGCAACACGCGCGACCTCGGGGGTTTGCCCCGCCAGGGCGGCGCGACGCGAAGTGGCGTCCTCGTGCGATCCGACTCCACGACCAACCTCACGCCCATCGGCCTGGAGGCCATGCGCACATACGGCGTGAGGCTGGTGGTCGACCTGCGGACCGCCGCAGAGCTAGTGCGGACCCCGAATCCTGTTGCCACGGCCGGGTCACCCTCGTACGTCAATGTGCCGCTGATCGACGACCCGCTGATGCACAGGCTCGACGCTGCGGCCGACGGGCTTCAGCGATACCTGATGATCCTCGACGAGCGTTCGCGCTCCTTCCAGGCTGTCTTCGAGCTGCTCGCGAAGACGGAGGGCCCGGTGGTCGTCCACTGCGCTGCGGGCAAGGACCGGACGGCGCTGGTGGCCGCGATGATGCTGGACCTGGCCGGTGTGCCCGACGAATCGATCGGCGAGGACTTCGCTGAGAGCGAGGCCATGCTGGCCGGCAGGTTCGAGGAGTGGATCTCAGCAGCGCCCCTCGAACGGCGCGCGGCAATGCGGGCCGACCTTCGTTGCCCGCCGGCGAGGATCGTGGCAGCTCTCGACCACCTGCGGTCGGGGTGGGGAGGGGTCGGCGGCTACCTCGAAGCAGCCGGGGTCTCCACCCGCGACCTCAACCGCCTGAGCTCGAAGCTGACCTGACGTGCTTCCCCACTTCCCCACTTGTGGGGAAGTACCGGCCGCAGGCCGGGGATGGGGAGATCCACTTTCCCGGCCCGACCCAAGATCAACCGCTGCTCTACTCGATCAGACCCTGAACGGTCGCGCCGAGCGACACCAAAGGAGTCCGGTACTCATCCAGCCGCCGGTGCCGCTCGCTCCCCGGCTGCAGCTCCAGCACCAACCACTCGCCCTCGACGGCCGCGACCTCCTCTACCTTTGCGCTGGGAATCAGCAGGCAGCCGTCGCCGAATCGCCGCCCCGCCCGATCCCAGCTGAGAACGCACACGAAAGTGCTCGCCGCCGGGCGAAAGCTGGAGCGCCGGAAATGCACGCGGTTCTCCGGGTGGGCCGCATCCCAGCCTGCCGTCTTGACCTGGAGCCCGAGGTAGCGGCGACTCGTCATGTGCCTGCAGAGCACCTCCACGGTCTCCAGGTCTGGGAACGGGCGGAACAGCGCCAGCGAATCGGCTTCGGCCAGGCGGCGGATCACCTCGGTCTCGCCGAGCAGACCTTCGCGACCGCGGTCCGCTCCAGACAGCGGCGGCAAAAGGGCGTCGCTCACCGCCGCGAGCCCCGCAACCCCGAACCTCTCCACCAGTCTCTCGCGCGGCACCAGGTAGGGCGCCCAGCGCGACGACCCTTCGGCGTGCATCTCGAAGGCCGCCGTCAGGTACTCCCGGCCGTCCACCGTGTCGTGCGCCGCGAGCGCGCGAAAGGTCTTCTCATCCACGACCAGCACGAGCTCTCCCAGCTCAGGCCCCGCCGACAGCGTGGCCACGATCAAAGCCTCGTCATCGACCAGGCTGCTCGCCGTCACCGTGATGTGCACTTGACCCGCCGCGGTGAGCTCGGACCGGCATTTGACCTGGACGGCGATGTATGCCCCGTCGGCGAGGCGGTGCATCACGCCGTCGATGCCCAGGTCGCGCACCGGGAGGAACACGTGCAGCCCGCCCAGCGACTGGCGCACCAGCTCCGCCCACACCTTGAACTCGGCCACCTGCCCGGCCGCCAGGGTCTGGTGATGGCGCCAGCGAGGATCCGCCTCCACGGCGGCATTGTCGCTGAGGCGCGGCCCAGAACGTTCTTAACAGGCGGGGTAGGAAACCACCCCGCCTTACCCGCACCATCCTGGGTCTAGGAATCCAGGAGGTCTAGCGATGACACAGAAACCACCGGTCGTCAAGCAGCTGTACCGGCTCAACGTCGAGCCGCGCGTCGTCGATCAGTTGGCCAAGCTCGCCGTGCGCGCGGGCGAGCCTAAAAGCCGGCTCGCGACCCGCCTATTCACCGAGGCGGTGATGGGCTTCAAACCGGCGGCGAGGTCGAAGCCGGCGGCGCCGAAGACCTAGGCTTCGGCCTTCTCCAGCGCCCCGTCCACCGCGTGGCCGCCCGCCGGTTCGGCGTACATGGCGTCGATCTGAGGCTGATATTTGCCGTAGATCACTCGGCGCTTGAGCTTCAGGGTGGGCGTGAGCTCTTCCGATTCCGGCGACCACTCGGTGGGCAGGATGGTGAAGCGCTTGAACTGCTCGACCCGCGAGAGGTGGGAGTTCGCGACGGACAGCGCGCGCCGCACCTCGTCGACCACGGCCGGGTGGTCGGCGAGCTCGGCCATCGAGGCGGCCTCGATCGCGCGCGCTTTGGCCCAGACCGGGGCGACCTGCGGGTCGAGCACGACGAGCACGGAGATGAACTTTCTCCCGTCGCCCACGGCGACCGCCTGCCCGATGATCGGGCTCGACTTGGCCAGCGCCTCGAGGTTGGACGGTGAGATGTTCTTGCCCGCCGAGGTGATGATCAGCTCCTTCTTGCGGTCGACGATCCGGAACTGGCCGTCCGGGTCGAGCTGCGCGATGTCGCCGGTGTGCACCCAGCCCTCGGAGTCGATCGTTTCTGCGGTCTTCTCGGGTTCGCGGTAATAGCCGACCATCACGTTGCCGCCGCGCGTGAGCAGCTCGCCGTCCTCGCCCAAGCGGGCCTCGGTGCCTGGAATGGGCTTTCCGATCGACGGGGTCTTGAACTCGTGCTCCGGCACCACGGTGCCCGGGCCCGTCAGCTCGCTCATGCCCCAGACCTCATACAGAGGAAGGCCCAGGGCGGCCCAGAACTCGTGGACCTCCGGGCGGCTTGGGGCGGTCGTCGTCACGGCAAGCGTGCACTGGTCCAGGCCGATCTTGGAGCGCAGCAGCATGAAGAAGGGCTGAGCCTGCTCGACGCCGGCGGCCAGCTCGGCCGGAACCGGATTGCCGTCGCGTCGCAGCCGGTAGGCGGATATCGCGGCGGACAGCGCCCCTTGGGCCATCTTGCGCTTGCCCTCGTCAGGCTCCGCGGCGATGCCGGCCTGCAGGCCTGCCATCAGCTTTTCCCAGACCCGAGGCACGCCGACAAAACTGGTTGGCCTCGCTTCCAGGAGGTAGGGGAGGAGCAGGTTCGGGTCGGGGCAAAACCACACTTCGTGGCCGTGGTAGATGCCGCGCCACTGTGATGTCATCCGCTCGGCGATGTGGGCGAGCGGCAGGTAGCTCACGAGACGGTCGCGCTGTCGCTCCCAGACTCGCCGCATCGATTCCAGCGTCCAGGTGACGTTGTTGTGCGAGTACGTGACGCCTTTCGGCGGCCCGGTGGTTCCAGATGTGTAGATCAGCGAAATGGTGTCCTCCGGCCCGACCGCGCGCCAGGAGCTCTCGAACGAACCAGGGTCGCTGGCATACATCGCGCGTCCTTTCTGGAGCAGCGAATCCCACGACAGAACGCCCTCAGGCGGCGTCCCGTGCACCAGCACGATGTGGCGCAGGTGTGGGGTGGACGGGCGGATGGCGAGGAACTTCTCCAGGAAGCCTTCGTCCTCGACGAAAGCCACCGAGGCCTCGGAGTGATTCGCGATGTACTGGATCTGCTCAGGCGCCAGCGTGTTGTACACGCTGATCGCGGCGCCTCCCGCGTGCACGATGCCCAGGTCGGCGATCACGTGCTCGGGCGCGTTGCGAGCCAGGATCAACCCGAACTGCCCGGCCCCAAAACCCAGGGAGCGCAGCGCCAGGGTGAGCGCCGCAACCTCATCGCGGTAGCCGCGCCACGTCAGGCTGCTCGAGTCCCCGTTCTTCTTCCAGTGGAGCGCCGGGCGGTCGCCCCACTTTGATACGGCGTCTGCGAATAGGGTGCAAACCGTCTGTCCAGAAACCGCCTTGTCGATCGAAGCGCGCTCTGCAGCTACATCCATGTCCCGGAATACACTACTCGGTGGTGGGGCGCGCTTGATCTATGTGCGATCACGCCGGTCGATCTTGACGCTCGGGGCGGCCGGGCTGGCGTGCGCGGCGGCCTTCGGCGCCCTGGGCGCGCTCGCCTTCTCGATCCCCTCCGGAGCGCTGGCCGCGATCCCCCTGGCCGCAGGCGTCGCCGCCGGCCTGGCCACGGCCGCCTGGGCCGGGGTTCAGCTCAAGAGATGGCCGGTGCGCAAGCTCGCGCTGTTCCGCGACCGCCTGGTCGTGATCCAGGGCAGGCACGAGATGCGGGCCGTCTGGTCGCTCATGGAGACAGTCACCCTGGCCGAGACCGATGCATGGCCCGACCTCCGCCTCACCGACCGGCTCACCATCCACTCCCGCAACGAGGCGCCGCTCAGGTTTCGGCCGGCCGGGTTCGGGCTCGAGCCCACCGCCTGCCGCGACCTCATCCTCAAGCTGCGCGACGACGCCAAGCTGCGCGCCAGGCTCCCCGAGTTCGATTCAGCGCGTGACCTGGCGATCTCGCCGGTCGTAGCCGGTGAACTTATCGAACCCCGTCTCTAAGCTCAGCGATCATGATCGCTGCTGTGCAGAAGCTCCGCGGGCGCGACTTTCTCGACGTGGCAGATCTGAGCCCCCAAGAGCTGCGTCACCTCCTCGACCTGGCCCACGAGATCAAGGCCGGGCGGTGGCGGGAGAGGCCGCTGGAGGGCGCCCACATCGCGATGCTCTTCCAGAAGCCGTCGCATCGCACGCGGGTCTCGTTCGAGGTCGGCATCGCCCGCCTGGGCGGATCGACTACGACGCTCAGCGAGCAAGACGTCCAGCTGGGGGTCAGGGAGTCGATCTCCGATGCCGCCCGGGTCCTCGACCGCTACGTCGACGGCATCATCGCCCGTTTGCGCTCGCATGACGACCTGGTCGAGCTCGCCCGCTCCGCCACCAAGCCGGTCATCAACGGCCTCACCGACCGCTCGCACCCGTGCCAGGTCCTGGCCGACCTCATGACGCTGGAAGAGCTCGGAGGCGACCTGGCCGCCCAGCACCTGGTCTACATCGGCGACGGCAACAACATCGCCACCTCGCTCATCGAGGCGGCGGCCCTGACCGGGCTGCGGCTGACGGTGGTGGGCCCCCGCTTGCATCAACCTCGGACGTCGGTGATGGAGCCGGCGGCCAGGATCGCCTCGGCGCCCCTTCGGGTCACCCTCACAGACCAGATCTCCGGCATCGACGACGCCACGGCCGTCTACACGGACGTGTGGGCGTCGATGGGCCAGGAGGCCGAGAAGGAAACCCGCCGCGCAGCGTTCGGCCGCTACCAGGTCGACCAGGCCGTCATGACCCGCGCCCCGCGCGCGGTGTTCATGCACTGCCTCCCCGCGCATCGCGGCGAAGAGGTCACCGACGAGGTCATCGACGGCCCCCGATCGGTCGTGTTCCAGCAGGCCGGCAACCGCCTGTACGCGCAGATGGCGCTGATGGCG
>DATITA010000179.1:0-2120 GCA_035468355.1 Candidatus Dormiibacterota bacterium | reverse complement strand
CCCGAACTGGCGAAACAGGCCCTCCATGCCGAAGGTCCGCGACTCGTCGGGCACGATCGGCACGATCCGCTTGCCGAGCGACTTATCGCGCAGCAGGGCGGCGAGCACGCGCACGAAAGCCATCGTGGTCGAGATCTCGCGCTCGCCGGTGCCCGCCAGCTGGCCTGAGAACAGTGACCGCGGCGGCGCCTGGATCGACTCCGAGCGCTGGCGGCGAACCGGCATGACACCACCTAGCGCAGCGCGGCGCTCGCGGAGGTAGGCCATCTCCGGCGCGTCATCCGGCGGCCGGTAGTACTCGGCGTCGCGGACCTGGGCGTCGGTCAACGGCAGCTCGAAACGGTCCCGGAACGCCGTCAGCGCGGCCTCGGTCATCTTCTTGGCCTGGTGGGTGATCATCTGACCCTCGCCCGACACGCCCATCCCGTAGCCCTTGATCGTCTTGGCCAGGATCACCGTCGGCGAGCCGGTGTGGCGTACCGCTGCGTCGTAGGCCGCGAACACCTTCTGCTGGTCATGGCCGCCCCGGTTCAGCAGCCAGATCTCCTCGTCGGACATGTGGGCGACGCGCTCGAGCAGGCGAGGGTCGCGTCCGAAGAACTTCTCGCGGACGTAGGCGCCGTCGCGTGACTTGAACGTCTGGTAGTCGCCGTCGACGCAGTCCTCCATGACCTTCACGAGCGCGCCGTCGGTGTCGGCGGCCAGGAGCGGGTCCCAGCGGCTGCCCCACACGACCTTGATCACGTTCCAGCCCGCCCCCCGGAAGTCCGATTCGAGCTCCTGGATGATCTTGCCGTTGCCGCGCACCGGGCCGTCGAGCCGCTGCAGGTTGCAATTGACCACCCAGATCAGGTTGTCCAAGCGCTCGCGGCCGGCCATGCCGATCGAGCCCATCGACTCGGGTTCGTCCATCTCGCCGTCGCCGAGGAAGGTCCACACCTTGCGGCCGGCGGTCTCGGCCATGCCCCGGGCCTGGAGGTACTTCATGAACCGCGCCTGATAGATCGAGTTGATCGCCCCGAGCCCCAGGGACACGCTCGGGAACTGCCAGAAGTCGGGCATCAGCCAGGGGTGCGGGTAGGACGAGAGACCTCGCTCGGCGGACACCTCCTGACGGAAGCCGTCGAGCTGCGCGGCGGTCAGGCGGCCCTCGAGGAAGGCCCGCGCGTAGTTGCCCGGCGAGGAGTGACCCTGGAAGTAGACGAGGTCGCCGGCGTGTTCGGCGCTCGGCGCGTGCCAGAAATGGTTGTAGCCGACCTCCATCAGCACGGCCAGCGACTGGTAGGTGGCGATGTGGCCGCCGAGCTCGGAGGAGATCCGGTTGGCCCGCACGACCATCGCGATCGCGTTCCAGCGCACGATCGAGCGCAGTCGCCGCTCCAATGCCGGATCACCCGGAAACGGTGGTTCCAGTGCCGCCGGAATCGTGTTGATGTACTCCGTGTTGAGTGTCGCGATCGGGCCCGTACCGGCGTGCTGGGCACGCTCGATGACGCGGGTCAGGATCTCCCTGGCGCGGTCCGGACCGTCGTGGGAGAGGACCGCGTCGAGCGCTTCGAGCCACTCCGTGGTCTCGACGGCATCGCGGTCAGCGCCGGTGCCGTTGGTGCTCTGGGTGTGGGCTCGCTCAGTCACGGGGCTGCCGTCGGATCGGACCTGGGGCGACTATAGCCTTGCCAGGGTCCCCGTCGGTGGCGCTATCCACGCGCCTTTTCGCGTAGCGTGCGGTGGATGGGACTGACCGAGGTGAGGGGACTTCCGGGGGCGCCGTGGGATCGCCGCCTGGCCGGCACACTGGACCGCTTGACGGTGCAGTCAGAGCTGCTGGCCGACAACCCGCTCGGTGACCCCGCTGTGCGGCCGCTCTACGTCTACCGCCCACCCGGGGTGAGCGCGGGCGACGACGGTGCGCTGCCGTCGGTCTATGTCCTGCAGGGTTACAGCGGTCAGGTCGACATGTGGGTCAATCGGAGCGCGTTTGAGCCAAGCTTCGTGGAGCGCATCGACGAGCTGTTCGCAGGCGGCGACTGCCCGCCCGCGATCGTGGTCATGGTGGACGCGTGGACCTCCCTCGGGGGCTCGCAGTTTCTCAACTCGACCAGCACCGGGCGCTACCTGGA
>DATITA010000178.1:0-33970 GCA_035468355.1 Candidatus Dormiibacterota bacterium | reverse complement strand
CCTTCTCGCGCTCGAGCACCAGTGGGTCCAGGTAATCGGTGGAAGGCAGCGTCGAGGCCCGAGCGACGTCGGAGTTGGTCTCGAGCTTGGCCATGTCGGACATTGAATCACCTCGTGACAAGTCGGGGGACGTTACGGTGGGCGCGTGCAGCACGCGACGCTCGCGATCGTCAACGGCAGAGTTTGGGGAGCTTTGCCTGGCGTCACGGCGGTGGCCCTGACAGGAGACCGGATCGCCGCCACCGGAGCGGACGCCGAAATCCGCGCGATGACGCTGCCGCCGGCTCGAGTCCTCGATGCCGCCGGCGGATCGATCCTGCCCGCCTTCAACGACGCGCACGTTCACTTCCTCTCGGCCTCGTGCTCGCTCGGCGAGCTCGACCTGCACGGCGCTTCAAGTCAGGTCGAGGTCGAGCACCGGATCGAGGACTACGCGCAGCGGCACGCCGGCCCGTGGGTCGTGGGCCGCGGATGGTTCTATTCGGCATTCGCCGGTGGAATGCCGACAGTAGAGCTCCTCGACCGCCTGGTACCCGACCGGCCGGCCTACATCGAATCGTTCGACGCCCATACCGGCTGGGCCAACTCGCAGGCGCTGCGGATCGCGGGCGCTCCGACGGTCGACGTCCTCAAGGAGTCCGCCATGCTGGTGGTGACGCGCCGGATTCCGTCGCGCTCTCGGGACGAGGAGCTCGAGGCGCTGAGCGGCGGGATGCGTTTGGCGACCTCGAGGGGCATCGGCTCCGTGCAGGAGGCGGGCGGTGGCCTGCGCCAGCTGCCGTTATGGGAGTCGCTGCTCGAGCGCGGCGAGATGATCGTTCGGGTCCGCCTCGCCTTCGACATGAAACCCGGGTTGTCGATGAGCGACTGGGGGTCGCGCCTGGCCGCATACGCCGAGGCTCGCCGCGACCGCGATCCATGGATCTCGACCGGCATCCTCAAAGCCTTCGGCGACGGGGTGGTGGAATCGCAGACGGCTTCACTGCTCGAGCCGTACGCGGACGGCCGCGACCGCGGCGTGCCGCTGTGGGACGGCGACGAGCTCGCGGCCGCAGTGCGTCTGGCCGACGCGCAGGGCTGGCAGGTCCAGGTCCACGCCATCGGGGACGCAGCGATCCGCCAGGCCCTCGACGCCTTTGAGGGCGCCACCGCGGGACGCCGCCACCGGATCGAGCACATCGAAGCTCCCGCGCAGTCGGACGTCGCTCGATTCGCGAAGCTCGGCGTGGTCGCGAGCATGCAGCCCCAGCATGCCGACGTGGCCCTGACCGAGGTCTGGCGCCGCAACCTCGGCGCGCCGCGCTCGGACCGCGGATGGCCGTGGAATTCGCTGGCGGAATCGGGCGCAAGGCTGGCCTTTGGGTCCGACTGGCCGGTCGTGGCGCTCGATCCGTTCGGCGGCATCGCGATCGCCACCACGCGGCATCGTGAGAGGCTCGGCCTGGCCCAGGCGGTCGAGGCCTGGACCTCAGGCAGCGCCTACGCGGAGCACGCGGAAACGCTCAAAGGAAAGCTGCGAGAAGGGATGCTCGCGGACGTCGCGGTGCTCGACCGAGACCTCGCGACGGCGCCGGCCGGCGACGTCGCCTCGGCGAGGGTGAGAGCGACCGTGGTCGGAGGCAAGGTCGTCTACGAAAGTTGACGGGCCGGGGGGTCGAATCCCGGCCCGTCGATGGTTTTGCTCTAGACGCCCGGCGCTCCCGCCGGCAGTGGCGTCGGCCCGGCGGTGGTCGTCCCGGGTTGAGTGTGGATCGCGTGGCCGCGCCCGACCGCCCAGAAGACGATTGCGACGACGATCAGGAACGCCACGGTGACGAACGTGTAGGTCTCGAACGTCGACCGCGAAACACCGCTGTAGGCGGCGTTCCAGCTCGAGGTGAAGAGACCGGGCCACAGCGCAAAGACGGTGGCCGCGACCACCCAGAACATCGTGAGGATCACGCAGATCCACGCGCCGGCCTGCCCACCCGGGACCATGTACGGCCTGGGGACGTTCGGGTATTTGCGGCGCAGGGTCAGCAGCGCGGGGAAGATCAGGATGTACGAGAAGGTGGTGGTCGAGATGACCAGGCCAAGCACGGCGGCGAAGTAGCCGTGCAGGCCGCCGCCGGTGACGAAGAACGTGATGAACATGAAGATGGTGGCGATGATGCCGGAGAAGACGTTCACCACGATCGGGGTCCCGAACCGGGTCGAGAAGTAGCCGAGCTGCTGAGGCCCTGAGCCGGCGAGCGCGCCGATGGCCATGAGCCGGTCCGACCCCATCAACCAGGTCGTGCCACTGGAGAGTAGGACGAAGATCACGGCCAGGGCGGCGATGTGGTTGAAGAAGGGCGCCGAACCCCCCAGGACGCTGGCCGAGGCAACCTGATAAGCGGAGACGAAGCCGGAGACGTTGCTCAGCTGGCCGGACGACAGGATGAGCACGACGCCGGCGATCGGGATGCCGTATCCGAGAAACGAGATGAGCCCGGAGACATAGACCGCGCGGGGAACGTCCTTCTGCGGGTTGTCCATCTCCTCGCTGGCATTGGTCTGCAGCTCGAAGCCGATCCACTGAAAAACGATCACGCCGAGCACGCCGATCAAGACGGTGGTGTTGGTCGGGAAGAACCCGCTCGTGCTGCCGTGGAAGCCGTGCTGGAGGCCAGACCCGATGACCAGGATGGCGAAGAAGCCCAGCAATCCGATCCTGACCATGGCCCCCAGGTTGGGCACCCATTTCATGTAGCGCAGGGAGAGGATGTTCATGGTCACCGCGACCCAGATGAACAGGAAGCCGATCACCGTCTCGGCCCCCTGGTTGCCGATGAAGCTGGTGCCCCAGAGGGCGTCAGAGGCGGCGATGGCGGTCGCCGTGAGGGTTCCTCCAAGCCAGATGGGGTTGCTGAGCCAGTAGAGAACGCTCACCACCGCCCCGGCGAAATGGCCATAGGCGAGGCGCACCCAGTCATACGTGGCGCCTTCGGTCGGGAATGCGGTGCCCAGCTCGGCCGTCAGGAGGCCGTACGGGATGAGGAACGTGAGCCCCGAGACGATGAGCCAGAAGATCGCCTGGATCCCGTATGAAGATGACTGGCCGATGGTGTCGATCGCGACGATGGCGCAGACGGTGAAGAAGATCATGTCGAACCGGAAGAGCGACTTCTTGAGCTTGCGTTTCTCAGCTACAAGCCCGGCCACAGCTGCGGTATCCCCCATCCAAACCCTCCCATGGTCCATGACGAACAGCTGAAATCGCGACAATTAGAGGGCCAAGGCCCGGACCTGTCAAGGCGGGGCCTGATCACGGAGGGTATTGCAGATGGCGACCATGCGAGAGGTGCCGGCCGGACGAGTCGCCGAGCTCATCGGCGGCGAGGAGGAGAAGTTCCGGCGGGCTCGACCTCGCTCGAGACAGCTTTGGAGCGAGGCTCGCGAGGTCATGCCCCGGGGCGTTCCCTCTTCGTTTCAGGACTCGTCCCCCCAGCCCGTTTTCATGGAGCGCGGGCATGGCAGCCGCGTCTGGGACGTGGACGGCAACGAGTACGTCGACTTCCACAACGGGTTCGGCGTGATGATCGTCGGGCACGCCCACCCCAAGATCGTGGACGCGGTCACCCGCCAGGTCGCTTTGGGCTCGCATTTCGCCCAGCCGGTCGAGAACAGCATCATCGTGGCGCGCGAGCTCTCGCGACGTTTCAAGCAGCCCAAATGGCGCTTCACCAACTCCGGCACCGAGTCGACGCTCGACGCCGTTAGGATCGCTCGCGGCTTCACCGGCCGAGAGCGCCTGATCAAGATCGAAGCTTCCTACCACGGCCACCACGACGCCCTGATGGTTTCGGTCGAACCGCCGCCCGACAGGATGGGGCCGGCCGACTCTCCGGCCTCGTTCCCGCAGAGCGAGGGCATCCCCGCCGCGATCGTAGAGCTGACCACGGTGGTGCCGTTCAACGACGTCCCGGCGCTGGACAAGGCGTTCGAGCATCACAAGGGCGAGGTGGCGGCGGTCATCGTCGAGCCGGCCATGATGAATGTCGGCATCGTCCTGCCCGACCAGGGATACCTCGCGGCGATCAAGGAGGTCGCGCACAAGCACGGCGCGCTCCTCATCTTCGACGAGGTCAAGACAGGCATCACCATCTCGGCCGGCGGCGCCACCGAGCGTTTCGGCGTGACCCCTGACCTGGTGGCGCTGGCCAAGGCGATCGGCGGCGGTCTGCCGTGCGGCGCGGTCGGCGGCCGCGACGACGTCATGGGCGTGATCGAGGACAAGCGCGTCGCGCAGATGGGCACCTTCAACGGCAACCCGCTGACCATGGCCGCGTCACGGGCGACCCTGCTCGAGATCCTCGATGCGTCCGCGTACGCGCACTTCGACGCGCTCGCGGAGACGCTGCAGGGCGGACTCGACAGCGTGATCGGCGAGCACGACCTGCCCTACCACGTGACCACGCTGGCGGCGCGCGGCAGCATCACGTATCGCGCGCGGCGCGTCCGCAACTACCGCGACTACCTCGAGATCGACAAGAACCTGGCGTACCTGAGCTGGCTCTACCAGTGCAACCGCGGGGTGATCATGGCCCCGGGCGCGGAGGAGAACTGGACTCTTTCGGTCCAGCACTCGATCGACGACGTTCAGCGGTACGTCGACAACTTCGCCGAGATGGCCAGGGACCTGCGCGCGTAGCGGGATAGACGGATGCCGCGCGCCGGAGGCATGTACGGGCCGGACGTGACCTTTCTGGGGGTCGCCCGGTGCGACCTCGAGGACCGCTCGACCTACGAAGGCGCCGATGTCGTCATCATCGGCGCGCCATACGACGCCGGCACCTCGTACCGCGCCGGGGCACGGTTCGGACCCAGGCTGATCAGAACCACTGACTATTTGCCGCATGACTCGTCGCGACCGCACCTCGCGCTGCGCGTCGACCCGCTCCAGGACATGCGGGTCGTGGACGCTGGCGACATCGAGATGGCCGGCGTCGAGGGCCGCGCTGCGCTGGATGCGCTCGAGCGCGCCGTCCAGGCCGCAGCAGAGGCGGGCGCGATCCCGCTGGTGCTCGGGGGCGACCACACCATCACCTGGCCGGATGTCACGGGTGTGGCGCGGGCCAAGGGCTGGGGGCGAGTGTCGGTCATCCACTTCGACGCCCACGCCGACACAGGCGACATCCAGTTCGGCAGCCTGATCGGACACGGTCTTCCGATGCGCCGCCTGATCGAGTCCGGGGCATGCCGGGGAGACCGCTTCCTCCAGGTCGGCCTTCGAGGCTACTGGCCCGAGCCGCCGACCCTCCAGTGGATGGCCGAGCAGGGAATGCGTTCTTTCGAAATGCACGAGGTTGTGTCGCGCGGGCTCGACGCGATCCTGACCGAGTCATTCGCCATTGCAGTCGACGATTGCGACGGAGTCTTTGTCTCGGTCGACCTCGACGTCGTCGATCCCGGCATGGCGCCTGGCACAGGTACCCCGGAGCCCGGCGGCATCACCGGTCGCCAGTTGCTGGATGCCGTGCGGCGCATCGCCATCGAACTGCCGGTGGTCGGGGTGGACGTTGTCGAAGTCGCGCCGGCCTACGACTCGGCGGAGATCACCTCCTTCCTCGCCAACCGTGTGGTGCTCGAGATGCTGTCGGGCATCGCTTTCCGCCGCCGCGGCGGTACGTGGGACTCGATCCCACGAACTGTCCTTGAAGGCCGCTCTCAGTCGAGGTAGGGGCGCACCATCGCGGCCAGCTCGTCTAGCTTGGCGAGCGCCGCGTCGCGACCGTCGGGCGGCACGTAATAGATCAGCCTTTCGACGCCGGCTCCCGCGAGGCGCTCGATCTCTGCGGCCTCGGGCTTGGGGTAGTAGCTGACCGGAATCGGCGCTCGACCGGCGGCCCTGGCGAGGTCCTGCAGCTCCGGGATTCGCTCGATGACGTCGCCGCGGTTCGGCATCCAGCCATCCGCGTAGCGCACGACCCGCTCGAGGATCTTGGGGCCGCTGCCCCCCAGGACGATCGGCGGGTGAGGCTTCTGGAGAGGCCTGGGCCACGCCCACATCGGTCCGAAATCGACCATCGCGCCGTGATACTCGGCGTCATCTTGCGTCCAGATCGCTTTCATCGCCTCGACCTTCTCGCGAAGCAGGGTCCAGCGGGTGCTGAAGTCAGTTCCGTGGTCGGCCATCTCCTCACGGTTCCACCCCGCGCCGACGCCGAAGATGAAGCGTCCGCCCGACACGAGGTCCAGGCTCGCGACCTGCTTGGCGGTCTGGATGGCGTCGCGCTGGATCACAAGGCAGATGCCGGTGGCGACCAGGAGCTTGGTGGTGGCGGCCGCGGCGACGGTCAGCGCGATGAACGGGTCCATCGAGTGCCAGTACTGCTTGGGCAGCTCGGCACCGCCAGGCCACTTCGATTCCCGGCTCGCGGGGATGTGAGAATGCTCGGCGACCCACAAAGACTCGAAGCCCCGCTCCTCGACCGCAGGCCCGAGCTCGGCCATTGAGATCGCGTAATCGGTCGGAAAGATCGCGACGCCGAACTTCACCCTTTAATGGTGACCCATCCGGCGTCGCGAGCTAGAACGCCAGCGCTCTCCTCACTGAGCGGTGCACGGCGGTGGCGCTGGCGTCGAGGGCGGCGCACAGCGCCGTGACCGCTTTGGCGTCAAGGCGCGAGCCGGCCTCCTCGTGCAGGACGCGCCGCGCCTGGTACTGGCTGCACGCTTTGCGGTACGGCCGGTCGGAGGTGAGGGCGTCGTAGGTGTCGGCGACCGCGACGATGCGGGCCTCGAGCGGAATCGAATCGGAGGTCAGGCCGTACGGATAGCCGCTCCCGTCGAGCCGCTCGTGGTGATAGAGAACGGCAAGCACCTCGCGGCTCGACTGCCCGGCCCGGTCGAGCAGGTTAAGGCCCATCTCCGGGTGGCAGCGCATTAGGGTCCACTCGGACTCGTCCAGGGCCGTGTGCTTGCCGAGCACCGCGTCCGGAATCCCAACCTTTCCGATGTCATGCAGCAATCCGGCGCGGGCGAGGATTCTGAGCTCGGCGGCGCTCATCGACAACTGGCGGCCGATGTGCACGCACAGGCGGGCGACGCGCACGTTGTGTTGGCGCGATTCCCGATCCTTGACCTTGAGGCCCAGGGCCGCCACCGCGTCGAACCATCCCCTGATCTGCTGTACGGGCGGTTGAACTAGTAACAATTGAGAGTCCCTCCAATCACCGGCCGACACGTCGACCTGCGTTTTATCCGAACGCTCAAGATCGACAACGGCCGGAAGGGCCAGATTGGTCGCCGACTATTCGCGGGCAGGCTACTCCTCGTAGCCGTGGTCTGTCTGTTCAGCTAGGTTGAGGATTGCCGCCAGTCGAGCGCCGGCCCCAGCTTCTTCTCGACGAGAGCAGCCACCTCGCCGGGCTTCGGGAAGCGCCCCGCCGCCTCCTTGCTGAAGACCAGGCTGCCGTCGAGCCACACCTCGAATCGCCCCTTGCTCCCGCTCTGCAGCTCGAGCGCCCGCATGATCGGGGCCCAGCGGCCGAGAAGCTCGCTCGCCAGGCTCACGGCCTGGTCAAGGTAATCTCAAGGGACGCAGTATTCGATGCGCGCTTCGTGCAGCGGCGAGATCACCTTTCGATGATAGTCGCGGCTTCGAGGGCGACTTAGA
Organism: Candidatus Dormiibacterota bacterium; assembly: GCA_035468355.1. Lineage (GTDB taxonomy): Bacteria > Chloroflexota > Dormibacteria > Dormibacterales > Dormibacteraceae > DATKSS01. The sequence goes on along the minus strand of DATITA010000178.1, from coordinate 26,331 downwards.
GGGCCCGCATCCTGTTGTTCTTCGGGTTGTGCTCGACCTCGGCAAGCCCAAGGGCTTCGAGCAGAGGCGGCATGTACATGCCGAACCGGCCGCGCAACCCCTTCTTCAAGCCGTACCAGCCGCCGACCGCGTTGGTGGACGACCGCGCCCATGCCTCCACCGTGCCTTCGGCGGCGGGCTTCTGCTCGTCGGCGCTGCCCAGTGGCACCCAGTCGCCTCGCTGCTTGAGCATTGCGTGAAGGTCCTCGATCGCGCTCAGGTGATAGCGAAGCTCGGTCTTGCCGACGACGCACACGATCGCGGGGGGATCCAGCGACTCGTCTTTATACATCTGATACTCGGAGGAACCGCTCGGGGTCGTCAGCTGCCAGGGTGACTGCTTGGTGCCTGAACCTTTCGCTTTGTCAGCGGGCATAACCGCACTCCTATAAATCGAGGCCGGCGCTAATCATTTATACGCTGAATCGGGTCAACCTCCAAAAGCGTCCGGGCGGGTAGAGCGGGCCGGCGGTGGCCAGGGGGACATCCAGCGCATAGTCCCCGAGGACCAGGTGCTCGACCCCCTCCCTGGCGCCGGCCGGCAGCGGCCGGTCGACGACGATCGATCCCGCCTGAAGGCGCTGCCGCACGACCATCGCGGGCCATTCCACGAGGTCGACGTCCACGGTCGCGATGAGGTCGGTCTGGGGTCCCCACGGGGTGCTGTAAGTCGCAACGGTCTGGTTCCTCGCGATCACCCGGCGGACGTGGAGCGCCGCCTGCATCGCGGCCAGCAGCATCTTGGCCGCGGAGAACGCAGCGGCGAGGCTGGCCTGTCCCATCACGCAGCCGAACATCGTTATCGAGTGGCCGTCCACGGGCAGAACGGCCGCGAAGAGAAAGTTGTCGCCCGTGCTGAACCCAGAGCCGGTTTTCATCCCGACGATCCCCTGCTGGCCGAGCACGGCGTCCACGTTGTAGACGTTGCCGGCGACCGGCAGCTGCGCCTGGCTCATCGCCACGACCTGCGCGAACACCTCCTGTTTCATGGCGGCGATCCCCAGGGTCATGAGATCTGTGGGCGTGCTCACGCTCTGCGGGTTGGCGCCGGAGGTGTCGGCGAATGTGGTGTGCGCGAGCCCAAGGGCCTTGGCGCGCGCATTCATCTTCGTCACGAAGGCCCCCACTGAACCCGCGTTCCACCGGGCCAGCGTCTCGGCGAGGTTGTTGGCCGAGGGGAGCAGCAGGCCCTGGAGCGCCTGGAGCTCGGAGATCTGCTCGCCGCTGCGAACGGGCACTACCGAGCCCCCGGCCGCGACGTCCCTCAGGTAGTACTCGACGTCGGTGTCCGTCAGCGTGATCACGGGCCCGCTTTCGCCCTGCTTCAACGGCCTGTCCTCGAGAACCAGGAGTGCGGTCATCACCTTGGTGACGCTCTCGGCCGGGATGGGCTGCTCGTTCCCGGACGTGCCGATAAAGCCCAGGCCGGACACCGACACCGCCGCCGAGCCGCGGACCGGCCACGGCAGAATCGGCGCGGCGCCGGGCACTGTGTCAGTCGCAGGCAGCGCCGGAATCGGGGCGACGGCGGGTATGGGACGGAGATAGCTCCAGGCAGCCAGTCCGACCACGGCCACCAACAGCAGGATCCCCAACCGCAGCCGCATCTGGCCCAACCCTAACGAAGCCAGCGCGATCAGGCGCTTGCGCGTCGCAGGGCCCACGATCGCGCCGGCTCGGCGAGGCGCACGGTGACGTACGTCGCGAAGGCGAGCGACGTGATGAAGAAGCTCACCGGGTGTGGCGAGTAAAAGGCGACCGCGAGGCCCAGCCAGGTGAACACGAGCGCAAGCGCGACGCCGAACAGGATTGCGCGGCCGGGCCGGCTGGTGAAACGTACGGCGATCGCGGCGGGCGTGACGACGAGGGAGAAGATCAGCAGCACTCCGACCACCTGCACCGCCTCAGTGACGGCGACCGCCAGGATCACCATGAAAGCGATCGACAGAGCTGTCACCGGCACGCCCCTGGCCCCCGCGAGCTCTTCATCGACTGACGAGAACAGCAGGGGGCGGTAGACGGCTGCGATGCAAGCGAGAGAGATCACGCCAGCCACCAGGGACACCGTCACGTCACTCGCGCTGATGCCCAGGATGGCGCCGAACAGGATTGCGTAGGCCTCTGTCGCGTACCCGCGGTACAGCGAGATGAACAGGACGCCCAGGCCGAGGGTCCACGCCAGAACGATCCCGATCGTCACGTCGCGGCCGCGCAGCCGGCTTCCCAGGGCGCCGATGGCCGCTCCTGCGACGACCGTGAAACCGAGCAGGCCGAAAACGGGGTCGACGCCGATCACGACCGCACCGGTCGCCCCGGCGAACCCGATGTGCGAGAGCGCGTGCGCTGCGAAGGCCGAGCCACGCAGCACCACGAAATAGCCGATCACGCCGGCGACGATGGCGACGATCGTGCCGGCCTCGAAGGCATGGACCATGAAGTCGTAGTGGAAGAGCGCGGCGAGATCGTCGAACACGTTCCAGCTCGGCAGCGGCGACGTGTTGCTCACTGTTAGGTGGACGACGGCGTCATGCATGTGGGTGACTCGCCTCTTCTTCGAGGCCGACCACGAAGGTCCTGCCGCGCCGGTCCGTGATGACCTCCACCGGGGTCGAGTAAATCTCGGTCAGACGTTCGGACGTGATGATTTCCGACGGCGTGCCCATCGCGACCTTGCCGGCGGCGACGTAGAGCACGTGGTCGATGTGCGCCAGAAGCGGGTTGATGTCATGCGCGATGAGGACCACCGTCAGGTTGCGGCGCCGCGCGATCTGGCTGATCAGCTGGACGATGGCGCCCTGGTTACGAACGTCGAGATAGGACAGCGGCTCGTCCATCAGCAGCAATCGCGGGTCGCCGACCAGCGCCTGGGCCAGGAGCAGGCGCTGCTGCTCACCGCCCGACAGCCTGCCGAGCGGGCGGTCCGCATAACCGGTGGCGTCGACGGCCTCGATCGACGAAGCGGACGCGTCGCGCGCCCTTTTGCGGCCGCTGACACGTACGCCCCAACGGTGGCCGTCGACGCCAAGACCGACGAAGTCACGCCCGCGCATCGACACTTCGGGGTCGAACGAGGAACGTTGCGGTACATATCCGATGTCCGGGTTGCCGCGCAGGGGCGCGCCGCCGAAGACCTCAAGACGCCCAGCCGCCGGCGACAGGCGGCCCAGGATCATGCGGATCAACGTCGACTTGCCCGAGCCGTTGGGCCCCAGGACGGCGGTGAAGGATCCGCCGGGGATGGAAAAGGTCGCGCCGGACCAGACTCGCCGCGAACCGTAGCCCGCGGACAGGTCGAACGCGGCAACGGCTGGACCGTTCAGCTGCTGGCGGACAGCGCTGCCTCCAGGTTGCGGAGCTGCTCCAGCTGCCAGTCCTCGAACCTGCCGTCCGGGGGCTGGAGCGTCTCGGTCACCGCGACCGTCGGGATGTGATGCGACGCCGCGAGCGCCCTCACGTTCGTGGTCACCGCGGTCGCGGTCTGGGAGTTGTACACCAGAGCCCGGATCCCGTTGCTCGACACCTGGTCCTGGACCTCGACCACCGCCGACGCCGGGGGATCGATGCCCTGCGAGACCGCATTCATGAACGCCGCCGGCGTGGTCAGTCTCAAGCCCAGCGCCGCCGCCATGTACACGAAGACGGCTTCGGTCGAGCCGATCGGGGCGCCCGAATATCTCTGCTTGATCACCCCCACCTCGTCGTGGTAAGGGCGCAGCGCGGCGGTGAGGCCGGAGCGCATCTGGTCAAAGTAAGCGGCGTCCCTGGAGTCAATGGACTTGTAGTCGGCGGTGATGCGATCCGCGGTTAGGACGACCGATTCGGGGTCGTACCAGAAGTGCGGGTTGTCCCCGGGCTTCTTGCCCAGCGCCGCGGCCACGTTCAGAACGAGGCGGCCGCCGGCCGGGCCGGCGTCGATGAGCTTCTGGCCCCAGTCGTCGTAGCCCGCTCCGTTCAAGATCACGAGACCGGCCTCTGCGAACGCGCGGGCGTCGGCTGCACTGCTCTCATATTCGTGGGGATCGGCATTGGGATCGCTGACCGAGCTCTGGACGCTGACGCGCGTCCCCCCCAGCTGAGCCGCGATGCTGCCCCAGAAGTTCTCGGCCGCGACCACGTTGATCACGCCGGAGGGGACCGCGCCCACTCCGCCACAGGCGACGAGTCCGGCCGCCAGCACGAGCACCACCAGAGTGGCCCACCCTGCCATGACGCAATAGTATTGCACAAATTACTTGCGCAAAGCCTTTGCGCGTACACTAAGCGCATGGCCAGGCCCAGTCCCGTGAGCGACCAGGTCAAAAGCCTTTTCGCGGCCGAGCGCAAGCACCTCTGGTCGATCGACGAGCTCCATGGCGCCGTGGTGGAGGCCCTGGGCGCGGCCGACTACTCGACTGTCTTCCGCGCGGTGTCGGTGATGGAGAAGGATGGGCTGATCAATCGCATCGACCTGGGCGACGGGAAGGTCCATTACGAGCTGTCCGACGAGCACCACGAGCACGTGCGCTGCGACGCTTGCGGGCGGGTCGTCGAGGTGCCCGGCTGCGTGCTCGAGAACGCTGCAGCGGCGGTCAAGGAAAGCACCGGGTTCGTCGTCACGAGCCACCAGCTCCTCTTCGGAGGGCTCTGCCCGGAGTGCGCCTCAGCGCCTAGCGCTTAGCACGCCTGCCAGCACAAATCTCTGGTCGGGTCATGGCCGCGGTAGGCTGGGCGGAGCTCCGAACCTGCTGGTCGCCGGGCGCGTAGCCCTTCCTCCACCGGCGCTGCCAGTATCCTGCCTTGCAGTGAAGGCGCTGGTCAAAAGCAAAGCCGGGCCTGGACTGTGGCTTCAGGAGGTTCCCGACCCAACGCCCGGCCCTGGCGAGGTCCTGATCCGGGTGCTCCGCACCGGCATCTGCGGCACCGACCTCCACATTGAGAGCTGGAACGAGTGGGCTCAGCAGACAATCCGCCCACCGCTCGTCATCGGGCACGAGTTCGTCGGCGAGGTCGTCCGGCTGGGTGAGGGCGTGGCCTCTGTCTTCCCCGGCGAGATCGTCGGCGCCGAGGGTCACATCGTCTGCGGCCGGTGTCGCAACTGCATGGCCGGACGGCGCGCCCTGTGCGCGCACACCGTCGGTATCGGCGTCCAGCGCGACGGCGCCTTCGCCGAGCTCCTCGTCATGCCGGCGGTCAACCTCTGGCCGCACCTGGGCAAGATCGACCTCGACGTCGCGTCGATCTTCGATCCCTTCGGCAACGCGGTCCACACCGCGACCCAGTTCCGGGTGGTCGCGGAGGATGTGCTCATCACCGGCGCCGGCCCCATCGGCATCATGGCCGCGCAGGTCGCCCGGCACAACGGCGCTCGTTACGTCGTGATCACCGACGTCAGCGATTACCGACTGGAGCTCGCTCGCAAAGTCGGCGTGACGCGGGCAGTCGACGTGGGCAAGACGAGCCTTGCCGAGGTGCAGGAAGAGCTCGGCATGAAGGAGGGCTTTGACGTCGGCTTCGAGATGTCCGGCCAGCCGGGCGCGCTGCGGGACATGATCGCCTCCATGGCCCACGGCGGGCGCGTCGCGATCCTGGGCCTTCCGGACCACGAGTTCGCGATCGACTGGACGCAGGTCGTGTTCAAGATGCTCACGGTCAAGGGCGTCTACGGCAGGCAGATCTTCGAGACCTGGTACCAAATGTCGGTCTTCACCCAGAGCGGCCTGGACATCTCCCCGGTCATCACTCACCGTTTCCCCTATCACCGGTTCGAGGAGGCGTTCGCGGTCGCGCATTCAGGCCGGTGTGGCAAGGTCGTCCTCGACTGGACGGCCAAGAAGTAGCCGTGTTCGACCGCATGCGATTGCATCTGACTACGCAGCTCGCGGAGTTACGCGAGGCGGGGCTCGAGAAACCCGAGCGCGTGATCAGCTCGCCGCAGGGCGCCGTCGTATCGGTGATGGAGCGCGATGTGCTCAACCTTTGCGCCAACAACTACCTCGGGTTGGCGGATCACCCGGCGATCGTCGCAGCGGCCAAGGAGGCCCTCGACAGATGGGGCTACGGCATGGCGTCCGTCCGGTTCATCTGCGGCACCCAGGTGATCCACAAGGAGCTCGAGGCCGCGCTCACGGAGTTCCTCGGCACCGAGGACACCATCCTCTACTCCTCTTGCTTCGACGCGAACGGCGGCATCTTCGAGGCGCTGCTCGACGAGCGCGACGCGGTGATCTCAGACGCGCTCAACCACGCCAGCATCATCGACGGCATCCGCCTGTGCAAGGCCAGGCGTCTGCGGTACGCCAACCGCGACATGGAGGACCTGGAGAAACAGCTGCGGGACAGCGCCGACGCGAGATTTAGGCTGGTCGTAACGGACGGCGTCTTCTCTATGGACGGTTACCTCGCGCCTCTGCCCGAGATCTGCGAGCTGGCCGAGCGCCACGACGCCCTCGTGATGGTCGACGACTCTCATGCCGTCGGTTTCATGGGCGCCGAAGGGCGAGGCACCCACGAGCACCATGGTGTCATGGGCCGCATCGACGCCATCACCGGGACCCTCGGCAAGGCGCTCGGCGGGGCGAGCGGAGGCTACGTCTCAGGCCGCAGGGAGATCGTCGCGATGCTGCGCCAGCGCTCGCGTCCTTATCTCTTCTCGAACTCCGTGGCACCTTCGATCGCCGCCGCGAGCCTCGCGGTGCTCGAGCTCCTGCGCACGGCCGGCGACCTGAGGCGGCGCCTGGCAGAGAACACCGCGTTCTTCCGCCGACGGATGACCGAGGCGGGCTTCGACATCCTCCCTGGCGAGCACCCGATCGTGCCGGTGATGGTCGGCGACGCCGCGCTGGCCTCGAAGATGGCCGGCATCATGCTGGAGAAAGGCGTCTACGTCGTCGGCTTCTCGTTTCCGGTCGTCCCCCAGGGCAAGGCCCGCATCCGCACCCAGGTTTCGGCCGCCCATTCATCGGACGACCTGGAGCGGGCGGTGCAGGCGTTCATCGCCACGCGCGACGAGCTCGGCGCCGTTCGCCGGTAACGCCGGGCTCCCGTTCGCCGGTAACGTTGCGCCCCCGCGCGTTCTCGTGGTAATGAGCGAACAAGAGCTGATGCTGATGCAGGTCGGCCAGGTCCTATCCAGGGTCGCGCGGCCTCACCGCTGCGAGGAAGCGATCCCCGTCGACGTGCAGGCCAACCTGTGGCAGCTCGGCCTCCCGTGCGACGAGGCGACCTCACGAGAGGACGTGATCGCGCGCCTGTGGGCGCGCAAGCGAACCCTGCAGGTCAACCTCGCCTCGACATGGGGCGGACCCGGGCCCACGCCGCCGGCGGCCGCCTGACGCAACCGGCTGACGGCGCGGAGGCCGCCCGGGAGGTAGGCCTCACCTACACCTCCGATGTCGAGCCTGGCCTGACGCGCTCTCGCAAGGGCAAAGGGTTCATCTACACCGATCCCCACGGCAAGCTGGTGCGCGAAAGCGAAACTCTGGAGCGAATCCGAACCCTCGCCATCCCACCCGCCTGGGAGCACGTCTGGATCACCATCCGTCCGCGCGGCCACCTGCAGGCGACCGGACGCGACGCGCGCGGCCGTAAGCAGCACCGATACCACCCCCGCTGGCGCGAGATGCGCGACGAGAACAAGTTCGGCCGGATGGTCGGCTTCGCCAAAGCTCTGCCGCGCATCCGCAGGCGTGTCGCGCGCGACCTGCGTCGCAGGGGCCTGCCGCGAGAGAAGGTGATCGCGACCATCGTCAAGGTCCTGGAAACCACCTTCGTCCGCATCGGGAACGAGGAGTACGCGCAGCAAAACGGCTCGTTTGGCCTGACGACTCTTCGCAGCCGCCACGTCACGGTCACAGGCGCGACTGTGCGGTTCGTCTTCAAGGGTAAGAGCGGGCGCGAGGTCCAGGTGGGCCTCACCAACCCTCGCGTCGCGCGCGTGGTGAAGCGATGCGACGAGCTTCCCGGGCAGCAGCTATTCCAGTACGTCGACGATTCCGGCGCTCGGCGCAACGTCACATCGGATGATGTGAACCAGTATCTGCGCGAAGCGAGCGGCGAAGACTTCACAGCCAAGGATTTCCGGACCTGGGCCGCCACCGTGCTGGCCACCTGCGCGCTGCGAGAGCTCGCCGGCTTCGAGTCCGAGACGGAAGGGAGGCGAAACGTCGTCGCCGCCGTGGACCAGGTGGCCCGCAAGCTGGGACACACTCGGGCGATCTGCCGGCGATCTTACGTCCACCCCGCGGTGATCGAGACGTACCTGGATGGGTCCCTCGAATTGGCGCTCGGCGGCTCCGCCCTTAGCACGCCGGCAATGCTGCGTTCCGACGAAGCCGCAGCGCTGACGCTCCTCAAGCGCGCGGCGGGCCGCGAGGTATCCAGGGGAGCGGCGCGGCACGTGGATCGTCTCCGCCGGGCCGCTTGAGCGACATCCTGCTGTTCTCGTCCCCCTCGGTGGCGACGCCAAGGCTCGTACCTCAGGCGTGGCGATGGGGGCCGTCGTGGTGAAGACGTTTCACCACGAGCCGGTGACTCGTTAGTCCGTCCGAACCTCGGCTCCGTCCTGCGCCCATCGCGTGTGGTAGGCGCCCTCGCGGTCGGTGCGATGGTACGTGTGGGCTCCAAAGTAATCCCTTAGCCCCTGGATGAGGTTCGCCGGCCCCCGCTCACGCCGGTAGCCGTCGTAGTAGGCGAGCGACGAGGCGAAGGCAGGGATCGGGACGCCCTGGTCCACCGCGGTCTTGACGACCCTGCGCCACGCGGGCTGCGCACCCTCGAGAGCCTGCTGGAAGAAAGGGTCGAGCATGAGGTTCTGGAGGTCGGGCGTGCGCGCATAGGCGTCCTTGATCCGGTCGAGGAACTGGGCGCGGATGATGCAGCCCCCCCGCCAGATCGTCGCCAGGGCGCCCATGTCGAGCTTCCAACCGAACTCTCGCGAGCCTGCGGCGAGGTGCTCGAAGCCTTGAGCGTAAGCGACGATCTTGGCTGCGTAGAGAGCCTCCTGGACATCGTCGACGAGGCCGCCCGGCGTTTTCGAAGGACCGGGGCCCGCCAGGACGCGGGACGCCTGGACGCGCTGCAGTTTCTGGCTTGACAGCGCCCGCGCGAACACCGCCTCCGTGATCCCGGTCAGGGGCACGCCGAGCTCCAGCGCCGACTCGCTGGTCCAGCGGCCCGTGCCCTTCTGCTCCGCCTCGTCCACGATCGCGTCCACCAAGGCGTCCTGGGTCGCGCCGTCCTTTTTCGCCAGCACGTGGGAGGTGATCTCGATCAGGTAGGACTGCAGCCGTCCCCTGTTCCATTCGCCGAAGATCGTCGCCAGCTCGCCCGCCGGGAGCCCCAGGCACTGCCGTAGGAGGTCGTAGGTCTCCGCGATGAGCTGGATGTCCGCGTACTCGATCCCGTTGTGGACCATCTTCACAAAATGTCCGGCGCCGTCGGGCCCGATGTAGGTGCAGCACGGCACGCCTTCAACCTTGGCCGAGATGGCGGTCAGCATCTCCTGCACACGGGCATATGACTCGAGGGTGCCGCCGGGCATGATGCTCGGCCCGCGGAGCGCACCCTCCTCCCCACCCGAGACGCCCGCGCCGATGTAGCCGAGGCCCAGCTTTTCGACTGCGGCGGCCCGGCGGCGAGTGTCGTGGAACAGCGAGTTGCCGCCGTCGATGATGGTGTCGCCGGGCGTCAGCAGCTTGACGAGCTCATCGATCGCATCGTCGACCGGCGCTCCGGCCTTGACCATGAGGAGGATCGCTCGCGGCGGCTGCAGCAGCGCGGCCAGCTCCTCCAGGGACCCGGCCGGCTTGAACTCGCCTTCGGCGCCGTGCGCCGCCATGAACTCGTCGGTCCGCTTGCGCGTCCGGTTGTAAACGGCCACGCGCACGCCGTGCGAAGCCAGGTTGCGGGCCAGGTTCTGGCCCATCGTCGCCAAACCGACGATCCCGATCTCGTGCTCAGCCACCGGATCACCTTAGCGAGTCGCGGCGGGGTGGCGATGAGCGAGTTGGCATTGGCTCGGCGGCCGTCCGGCGCCGCGCCTGAGCCGCATGCGACATGAAGGTGGCTCGGCCGCGAGACCGACGCGGCCTATGCCCGGGCGGCGATGGCCATGAACTCAGTTCGCAGCTGGGCATCGGCGCGGAAGTCTCCGAGCAGGCACGAGGTCACGGTTTCGCTCTCGAGCTTTTCCACTCCTCGCATCTCGACGCACATGTGGCGTGCCTCCACGACGACGGCGACCCCCCGCCCGCGCACGATCCTGTCAACCGCCTCCGCGATCTCTCGCGTCAGCCTTTCCTGGATCTGCAGGCGGTGGGAGTAGACGTCGACCAACCGCGGCAGCTTGCTGAGCCCGATGACCCGGCCGTCCGGCACGTAGCCGATGTGGCACCGCCCGAAGAATGGAAGCAAGTGGTGCTCGCACAGGCTATAGAAGGGAATGGCGCGCACCGCGACGAGGTCCTCGCCCTCGTGCTCGTAGAGGGCGCCGCGGACGACGGCGCGGGGATCGACCCCGTACCCGTCGGTGAGGCAGGCCAGCGACTCCGCAACGCGACGCGGCGTGTCGGCAAGACCTTCCCTGTCCGGGTCCTCCCCGATGGCGGAAAGAATGCGCAGGGTCGATTCGCGCAGATCGTCCAGATCCACACCGCGCAGCGGTTCGGCAAGGCTCATTCAGCGTTCACCTCCGCGGAGTTGTTCTCGGATTCCGTCAGGCGGAGCTTGACCAGTCGCGCAGGCGCGAATTGGTGCTCGAGACGGCGAAATGCGGCCAGGGCCACGTTCTCCGCGGTGGGTACCAGCCCGCGCAGGAAATCGACGTCGCGATTCAGGTGGCGATGATCGACGGCGTCGATGAACTCCCGCCGCAGGACGCAGTCCACGTGCTTGAGGTTGACCACCATCCCCGTGTCCGCGTCCAGCAAGCCGCCGACCGTGACCTCGACGACGTAGTTGTGCCCGTGCTCGCCGGCGCATGCGCCGAAAACCTCCCGGTTCATCTCCTCAGTCCAGTCCGTCCGGCACAGCACGTGCGCCGCCGCAAAAGTGGCACGCCGGGTGATGCGGATGCTGGGTTCTATAGCCATTCCTCTACCTACAACGCATTGGTCAGTTCGGTGCGACAGGTGGATCCAGGCGCAAGTTGGCCCCTGAGATCGGGGCCGATTCGGACGACGCCAGCCAGACGGCGACCCGGGCCACGTCGGCGGCCTTCAGGGTCGGGCCCTCCACGCCGGCGATACGCAGCATCGGGGTGTCGACCGCGCCCGGGCTCACGGCGTTGACGCGGATGCCGTGCTCGCGGCCTTCCGCCGCCAGCGCCTCGGTCAGCCCGGCCAGCCCGGACTTGGCCGCGACGTAAGCGGCCATCCCGGGGAACTTCTCCGCGCCCGCGACGCCCGAAAGGCTGGAGACCATGACGATCGAACCACCGCGACCCTGCATGATGCGGAACGCCTCGCGGCTGCACAGAAAGGCGCCGCGCAGGCCGGCGCCCAGCTGGAGGTCCCAGTCTTCCGCCGTCATTTGCACCAACGGCTTCTTGATCAACACCGCCGCGCAGTTGACCAGAGCGTCGAGCGACTTCAACCGGCTGAAAGCCTCGACCACCTGCGATTCGTTCGAGACATCGCAGCCCTCGCGGCGGCTCAGCGAGACCACGTCCCAGCGACGTGCGCGAAGCTCCTTGACGATCTCCGCACCGATGCCACCCGATCCGCCGGTCACGACCGCGGTCCGGCTCATCGCGCGGCCTGCCGCAGCGCGGCCTCGTAGCCATCCAGCACGGGCTCGAAGGCGAGACGGCGGCGTGCGCTCGCGCGCACCCCTGCTCGGTCCAGCGACAGGCAGCGCGCGATGGCGCGTCCAAGCTCGACGACGTCATCGGGCTCAGCGAGAAAACCGCTCACGCCCTCCTCGACGACCTCGGGCATCGCCCCACGCCGGTATGCGGCCACCGGGCAGCCGGCCATCTGCGCTTCGGCGGCGACCATGCCGAACGGCTCCTCCCAACGGACTGCGCAAACCGTCACGGCCGAGGTCGCCATGATTCGCCTCAGGTCGTCGCGGGGCGCCGATCCGATCTGGTCGACTCCCGCCAGGTCGACGTGGTAATTCGGGTCGTAGGACTCGCCTGCGACCCTGATGCGCAAACCGGCCAGGCGCGACGCGGCGATTGCGTGCTCCACGCCCTTTTCGGGCGAGATGCGCCCTGCGACCAGGCCCACCCTCTCCACCCGCTCATCACCAGGCTCCACGTCCACGACCCCGTTCCTCAACACCATCCCGACCTCAACTCCCGCGGACTTCCAGCCAGACCTGCATGATTGTGAAACGGTTGCCAGCCTCGAAGTTGCGACTCTGCCGACCGCTGCTGTGACTGCGGGAACGATCGGCGGCAGGTGCAGAGTGTGGAGGACGGGAAGGTCGCCGGACAGCTCAAAGGCAGCCGCATCGAACGCGTGCTGGCTGACCACGTCGGCACCGGAGGCATGGATGGAGCGAAACATCCGGGCCAGCGCGGCCGCCACCCCGGGCGCGGGCGGCGGCGGCGCGCCGCCCGGCATCACGAGCGCTGCGGCGGCGTCGCTCGGGCGCGGCACCATCACCAGCTCGATCCCCCTCACCTCCGAGCCTTCGGCGCAGTGCAGGCTCACGTGGTGGCCGCGGCCCGCGAGACCGGTTGCGAGGTCAGTGATAACCGCCTGCGCGCCGCCCACCTGGTTCGGGCGAAGTGGGGTCACCGGCGACGCGACGACTGCAATTCTCACTCTTCCCCCTTAGGCTGAAGGCCAGGGGAGATGGACTACGCGACGGCAGCGGAGAAGGCGCCGCCAGGCTGGCGGCATTTCGCCATCGACGACATCGACCGCCTGCCGCGTGCGGTGAGGCGGCATGAGATGGCCCGAGTGCCGGCGCACGAGCGGGCTCTGGTGGATGCTCACGACCCGGGCGCCGTCGATCGCCTGCGGCGCGCCTTCTTCTGGACACTGGTCTATCACCTCGAGCCCGAGCGTTGGGACGCGCTGGCCCGGGTCGAACCAGTTTCCGCGGGAGTGCTCGACTGCCTGCCGGCACGCGCGGCGGTAGGGCTCGACGTGGGCGCGGGCAGCGGCCGGCTGACCCGCCACTTGATCGATCGCTGCGCGAAGGTGGTCGCCGTCGAGCCCGCGGCAGGGCTGCGGTCGCTGCTCAAGGCGCGGCATCCGGCCGCGCAGGTCGTCGCGGGCTGGGCGGAAGCGCTTCCGCTCGCGGACGCATGCGCCGACCTCACCGCCGCGTGTGGCGCGATCGGCCCCGATCCGGAGCTGCTGGACGAGCTGAGGCGCGTCACCACGCCGGGAGGGCTCATGGCGCTGATCAGCCCGGAGAGTCCGGAATGGTTCGAGGCCAACGGCTGGCGGCGGATTCGCGTCACGCCGGCTGCACCCCTGGCGCGGCCGGGATGGATCGACGAGTTCTTCGGGCCTCCGGATCCGCCGCACGAGCTGGTGATGAAAGCCATTCCCGCCTAACTGATCATTTTGCGGGCGCAGTCGTCGCAACCGGCGGCGAGGTCGACCGCGTCGGACCGCAGCAGCAGGCCGACCAGCTTGCCGTCGGAGGTCGTCACGGGCGCGCTCTCGAGGTCGTGCCCGGTCATGTAATCGGCCATCTCCTTGATGGGGACGTAAGGGCGGAACGTGCTCGGCCCTGGCCGCATCGCCTCGGCGACCCGAAGGTCATCGCCCCTGGCAAGCTCTTTGGCCCGCAGCAGACCGAGCACGACGTCGCGTTCATCGACCACCACCGCCGCATCCCATCCTGCCGCACCCGATCGCGCCCGCACCTCGCCCAGGCGCTCATCCGTCCTGCACGTGGGCACGTCCTTGCGCGCCGCGGTGCTGGCGCGAGGCCGTTGAGAGTTGTCGCCCTCGGTCGGCAGCCCAGCGGCAAGCCAGTCGAGCTTGCCCGCCTTGTACTCGTGGATCTCCCGGAACCCCATCGCCTCGAGCCGCGCCGCGGCCCTGGGTGCCATGTCTCAAGCAGCGTCCCAGCAGTACACGATGATCTGGCGGTTGGGGTCGATCTGGCCAGAGTCCTTCTCCAGCTGGCGCAGCGGATGGCTCACCGCGCCGGGCAGGTGATCTTCCGCGTACTCCTTGGGCGGCAGCACCTCGATGAGCTGCGCGCCGGCGTCCACCATCTGGCGGAGCCGGTCGCGGTCGATCAGGGTCGCCATCCGACCCTCATCGTAGACACGTCAAGGCCGGGCGTCGTACAGCTTCGCGAGGTCGGCAGGTAGGGTCAACGCCGGATCGAGGTTCGCCACCTGGCCACCCTGCTGCAGCGCATGGACGACCAACGTGGAGCAGATCTGATGATTGCGCCGCATCAGGCGCAGGGGCCACCCGAAGAGCAGGTACAGGGTTGCCCCGAACATGTCGAGGAATCCAAACGCCTGGCCGACCTGGCCTTCGGCGTAGGCCACTGCGCGCGAACGCGCGGCGGCGTCGAAGCCCGGTCCTAGCCTGACGAGGTGGTATTCGTCATCCCGGTACCTGGCGATCGGGCTGCGCTTCACGCCCGCAGTCTCTGCTTCGACCAGCGACCCGTCGGTGGCGACCACGACCGCGGCGTGGGTCCAGTGCGCATACGGGGCGTCGGGGCCGTGGAACCGTCTCTTCTCGGCCTGGCTGATCAGGCCCGCGATGACGTTGTGACGATGCGCAAGGATGAAATCCCCGCCGGAAAAGTCCCTGGCTTCCTGACCAGGACCATATCGCTCCACCACCGCCATCTCGAAGGTGTAACGCTCGCCTAGCGCCCTGCGGCCTTTTCCCTGTCTCGGAGCACTCGTCTCAGGATCTTGCCGGTCGGCGATTTCGGGATCTGCTCGACGATCTCGACCCGCCTCACCTTCTTATGGGGGGCGACGCGCGAGGCCACGAACTCCATGAGCTCCTCCGGCGCGACCGGCTGCTTGAGGACCACGAAGGCCTTCGGGATTTCTTCCCCCTCTTCGTCCAGCACGCCGATGACCGCGACGTCGGCCACCATCGGATGAGAGAGGAGCAAAGCCTCCAGCTCTGCGGGCGCCACCTGGAAGCCCTTGTACTTGATCAGCTCTTTGAGGCGGTCGACGATGAAGTACTCATCGTGGTCGTCGATATGGCCGATGTCACCGGAGTGGAAGAAGCCGTCCGCGTCGATCGACGCCCGCGTCGCGTCCGGGTTGTTGAGGTAGCCCTTCATCACCTGTGGGCCCCTGATCCAGATCTCACCGTCCTGGTTGCGGCCGAGCTCCTTTCCGGTGGCCAGATCGACGATCTTGCACTCGGTGTTGGGGACGCTCGGCCCGACCGATCCCGCCACGACCTCCGGGTAGCTGTCGGGGACGCAGTGCGACACCGGGCTCGTCTCGGTGAGACCGTAGCCCTGGGACAGCCTGCAGCCGATGCGCCGGCTCACGGCCGACGCAGTTTCCGCGTCGAGTGGCGCTGCGCCCGAGAACGCCCTCTTGATCGACGAGAGATCGTAGTTCTCGACCACGGGGCTCTTGGCGAGCGCGACCACTATGGGCGGCACGAGGAAGAAACGCGTCACGCGGTACTCCTGCACCGCCTTGAGGCAAGGTTCCAGCTCGAAGCGCGGCATGGTGACCAGGGTCGCGCCGTGGCGCAGCCCGGCGTTCATGATCACGGTCATGCCGTAGATGTGGAAGAAAGGCAAGAACGCCATGAGCTTTTCGTCTTCCGCCACCTCGATGCACTGCGCTGATTGCACGAGGTTCGCCACCAGGTTGCGGTGCGTGAGCATCACGCCTTTGGAGAAACCGGTCGTGCCGCTGGAGTAGGGCAGCGCCACCAGGTCCTCGGCGGGGTCGATCTCCACATTGGGCGGCAGGCCGTCGACCAGGAGCGACTCGAATGGAACCGCGCCTTCGGCCTCGCCGAAGACGATTATCTCTTCCACCATCGACTTGGCCGCGGCCTCCTTGGCCTTTTCCACCAGCGGGGGGATGGTGACCAGCAAGCGAGCGCGCGAATCATTCAGCTGAAAGGCGATCTCGTCCGCCGTGTAGGTCGGGTTGAGCGTCGTGTTGATGCCGCCCGCAGTCGCGACGCCGTGAAATGCGATCGGGTACTCGGGCAGATTTGGAGACATGATCGCCAGCACGTCGCCCTTGTGGAACCCGCGCGTGCTCAAGCCGGCCGCTAGTCGCTTGACGCCCGCCGCCAGCTGACCGTACGTATACGACCGGCCGCTTCCCGCCTCAACGATCGCGACCTTGTCGCTCAGCCGCGCGGCCTTCTCGAGCACGAAGGGCGTCAGCGCGATCTTGGGGATGGTCACGTCCGGGAGCGGGCTCTTGAAGATCATCGCCCGCAGTCTATGCGGAAACGGACGGCGCCCCGGGCGCTTGCTCCTCGACCGGGGGCGCATTGCGTATTCCGACCGCGTTGACCAGCGCGCCCAGGACGAGAAGGCCGGCGCCGATGAGCATCGCAAGGTGGAACGAACCGGTCGATGCATCGCGGACCACCGCAACCAGGTGTGGGTCGAGCGGCGGGTTGAGCGGGCTGACCTGGTCCCGGAACGACGTCGAGGAAACGTCGATGCCCGTGAGGCGGGCTCCCAGGTATGAATAGAAGTTGGCGGTCAAGAAGACGAAGATCAGAGCCCCTGCCAGCTGTGGGCCGACGCGCGAGATGGCGTTGTTGATGGCCGAGCCGACGCCCGAGTTGCGGACCGGCACCGAGGTCATCAGAGCCGTGGTCAGCGGCGCCACCAGGATGCAGAGGCCGGCGCCGAAAAGAATCGAGCCGGGCAGGAAGTCGTATGCCCACGAAGCACTCGGCACGTAGCTCGACGGGTCGCCAGGGCGCAGGCGCCACGCGACGCTTCCGGCCGGCACACGGCTGTACCACGCCACGCCGAGCGCCATCAACACCGGCCCCGCTGCCATGAACCATCGCGGCCCCAGGCGCGCGGCCAGGGCGCCGAACCGGGCCGAGAACAGGATGAGAAAAAGCGAACCGGGGATGGCGCCTGCGCCCGCGGCCGCCGCGCTGTAGCCGAGGGTCCCCTGCTGGAACAGGGCAAGGTAGTAGAAGGTGACGTACAGCGATCCATAGATCAGGAGCGTCGAAACGTTGGTGACGCTGAAGTTGCGCGAGCGGAACAGGCCCACCGGGATCAGCGGGTGGCGTGACCTGATCATCAGGATGGGCAGCGCGATGGTGGCGAGCACACCGACCCCAAGCGCGATGTAGCCGGTCGGATCACGCCAGGCCCTCTGCTGGCCGTAGATCGCCCCGAATGCCAGCCCCCCGACGGCAAGGGCGACGATGGCCGCTCCGAGCCAGTCGAAATGCGAGGAGGCCTGGTCGTCGCGGCTCTCGGGGACGTGCCTCCAGGTGAGCCAGAGCGCAACTGCGACGAGCGGGATGTTGATCAGGAAGGCGACCCGCCACGAGATCGTGTCGACGAGCACGCCTCCCACCAGGGGGCCGAGGATCGACGTGAGACCCGAGGCTCCCGCCCATACACCGAAGGCCCTGCCCCTCTGCTCGCCGGAAAAGTTGGCGGTGATCAGCGCGATCGAGCCCGGGACGAGCATCGCTCCCGCTGCGCCCTGCAGGATGCGGAAAAGCACCAGCGTCTCCATCGTCGGGGCGAGCCCGCACAGCACCGAGGTGACCCCGAACCCAAGCAGTCCAAGCAGGAACATGCGCCGGCGTCCGTAGTAATCGGTCAGCGCCCCGCCGAGGATGAGCAGGGAGCTCAGCGTGAGCAGGTACGAGTTGTAGACGTAGGACTGGCCCTCCAGCACGCCGAGAAACGCGCGCGGGAGATCGCGGCCGATGCGAGGCAGCGCGACGTTGACCACCGTCGAATCCAGAAAGACGATGCCCGACCCGAGCACGGCCGCGCCGAGGATCCAGCGATGGGAGCGCGAGATCGACTCAGGAGACCGGGGCCTGGAGTCCTCTATCACTCACAAGTCCTTGCAACCAATGAAGCGCTCGGGCACCCCGCGCAGGATAGTCCGGTCACGCGGTCCGCGCAGCGCTAATCGAGCTGGAAGTCCGTCGCCACCGAGACCCCGTGGCGGAGCGTCTGCAAGGTCGAGCAGTAGCGCTCGGCGCTCGCGAGCAGGCGCTTGGCGCGCTCTGGATCGACGCCCTCCTTGACCTTGATCTGCGTTCTCATCTCGATTCCGGTCGCCCCGACGGGGACCTCCCGGTCGACCGCGAGAGTGCCGCGAAAATCCCAATGGATTCGCACGTCGACGTGGACCGATTCGAGCTCGACGCCCATGTTGGCGGCGACGGAACGGACAGTGCTCTCCTCGCAGATGGCCAGCGCGCTCGCGAGGATGTCCCCCGAGCACGGAGTGTCGCCCGCACCGCCCCCCGCGGGGTGCAGCCCGGCCCGAATCGCCGCGTCTGGAAATCCGGCAGGCGCAACGATGCAGTGGCGCGGGTCGGACAGGTCGCTCGGCGCGCTGTGGGCCTCGGTCACGACGAGTGCGGACTCCGGGTCGGCGCGATACCTTTCCTTCAGCGGGGCCTGGATGCTTCTCAGGTCGATCATGTATGCCATTCGTACATTGTCTTCATGCTGAGCAGGTGCGCATATGCACGTGGAACATCCAGCTGGGGCTCCGCCTCGACGCCGTGCTCGACACCGTTCGGCAACAGCGCGATTTCCGCCGCGTCGACCTGTTCGGCATCCAGGAAGCCTCAGTCCACCGCGGACGGCAGGACGCGGCCGCCATCGCGGAGGCGATGGGCGAGGGCTACGAGCATTTCCAGGCCACCGCCCAGCTCTATCGCGGCCACGAGCAAGGCAACGCCCTGATCTGGCGGAACGGCCTCTTCCGGCCGGCGCCACCGGAGATCGTTTCGCTGAGCAGCCCTGGCGAGGCGAGGATCACGCGCGCGGAGCGAACGCTCCTGCGGGCCATCCAGCCCCAGCATCGCATCGCCATCCGCGCTGAATCGGCTGCACTGCGCGTTTACGTGATGCATCTCGACGTGATCGGATTCGCCCATAAGCTCCAACAGCTGCGCACGGTGATTGACGACATGGCCGCTCGACCGGCGGTCCCGCTGACCATCGTCGCGGGAGACCTGAACACGTTCGGGCCACCCCGGCTGCAGCTCTGGCGGCGCCTGGGCGCCGCGGCGCACGAGGCGGGGCTGGTCGAGCTGACCAAGGGCATTCGGCGCACCCACTGGAGTGCGCAGAAGCTGGACGCGATCTACGTCCACGCCGCGTCGACCCCGCCTCACCACGCCTGGACTTTGAACGTACGGGCGTCAGACCACTTTCCGGTGTTCGCGGAGATCTGAACGCATGCCACGCCGTCTCGTGATCCTGCACATCGACGGCCTGGTGCCGACTCCCTGAGCAGGCGCTTCGCGAAGGCGGGATTGCGAGACCGGCTCGCCGCGAGCTAGGAGTGGCCCTCGTCGCGAAGGATCTGGACCATCAGCCCCAGGCTGCCGACCGCCGCCAGCGAAAAGAAGATGATCGCGATCCCCGGGTAGCCAAAGATCCGGAAGGTGGTCGAGACCTGCATGAGCATCGCGGCCCCGATGATGAGTGCCGCCATGAGCAGGCCGAGCGTGATGCGGTTGGCGATCTTCTGGAATCCGCTCATGAGCTTGTTCTCGTCGAACGCCGTGACCTTGATCTCGATGTCGTTGTTGGCGACCGCGTCGAGGATCTTGTTCACGCGCCCGGGCATACGCTCCGCGAAGTCTTTGACCTCAATGAGGTTCTGAAGCATCCGGCCTGGCGAAACGCTCTGCGCCATGCGGCGGCGGACGATCTCCGCCGCGCTGTCGCGGATCGCCGCGTTGGGGTCGAACTGGGGGTCGAGCATGGCGCCCGCCTGGTCGAGGTTGAGCAGCGCGCGGCCCAGCATGCCCAGCTCTGGTGCCAGGATCACGCCGTAGCGGCCTGACAACGTGAGGATCTCGAACACGACCTTGCCCACCTCGGTCTGCTCGAGCGTGCGGTTCTGCTGCGTCGCAACGAGGTCCGCGATGGCCCGGGTGAACCCGGGCTCGTCGAACGAAGGCGCGCGCTGCGAGACCTGCAGGGTGTACACGACGACATCTTCGCTGCGGCCCTCGCTGATGGCGAGCACGAGCTGGGTGAGCTGCGACTGCATCTGCGGTGGGATGTAGGCGACCATGCCCAGGTCCAGCAGCGCCAGGCGGTGGTCGCGCGTGATGAACAGGTTCCCGGGGTGCGGGTCGGCGTGGAAGAAGCCGTCGATAAGAATCTGCTTCAGGTACGCGCGGAACAGGTCGCCTGCCAGCTCCTTCCCGGGAAGCTCAAGCCGCGCGAGAGGACTGAGCTTGGTGATCTTCGTGCCGTCGACGTAGTCCATGGTCAGGACCCGGCTCGTCGTGTAGTCGTCGACCGGCTGCGGGATGAGGATGCGCTTGAACTCCTCGAGGTTGCGTCCGAGCGTGACCAGGTTCTGCGCCTCGCGCCGGTAGTCGAGCTCGCGCAGCAGGCTCTTGCGGAACTCGGCGAGGAAGGCCTTGACGTTGTGGGCCCGGCCGAAGTCGGTGTGCTCGTCGATCCAGTCCGCGATCTGCTCGAGCGCGTCGAGGTCGTCCGCCACGACCCTGTGGATGCCCGGCCTCTGCACCTTGACCGCCACACGCCTGCCGTCGGGCAGCTTCGCCCGGTGGACCTGGCCGAGGCTGGCCGCGGCGATGGGGACCGACTCGAACTCCATGAACGCCTTCGACATGCGCAGCCCGAGCTCCGAGTTGACGATCTGCTCGACCTCGGCGAAGGGGAACGGCGCCACGTCGTCCTGGAGCCGGACGAGGGCGTCCACGTACACGTCGGGCAGCAGGTCGTAGCGCGTGGACAGGACCTGGCCCAGCTTGATGTACGTCGGCCCGAGCTTCTCGAGGTCTGCCGCCAGCGCCTCGGCGTCGGCGGTCGTGACGGTCCCGTTCGAAGACTCGGCGGCCGCCTGCTCGAGCCCGGCGTCCTTGATCATCCCGGGCCGGCCGTAGCGCGCGAGGAGCAGGGCGATGTCCTTGTATCTCTTCAGGTGCTCGGGCCGCAAGGAGATCCCCATCAAAGGTTCAACGCACACCTACCGCGAGACGCCCGCTTACGATGCACGGACTTGGACCTTGCCGCCGTCATCACGCTCGTCGCAGCCGGCCTTTTCGGGGTGGTTTCCGGTTTCAACGACGGCGGCAACCTGCTGGCGTCGTTCACGTCAGGTCGCGTGGTCACGCCCCCCACGGCCGCCGCCCTGCTCATGATCAGCCTCACCGGACCGCTGGTCGTCGGAACCGCTGTTGCGCGCACGATCGGCGTCAACATCGTCGACCTGCGCGGCCAGAGCGAGCTGGGTTACGTGATGATCGTGCTGGCGCCGCTTTCGGTCGTCCTTTTGTCCTGGCGCGCCGGGATCCCGACCAGCATGACCCTGGCCCTGGTCGGGGGGATGCTCGGCTGGGTGCTGGCGTCAGGCGGCCACGGGGTCGTGCACTGGCCGGGCGTGGCACGCGTGCTGATCGGAATGCCCGCGTCTGTGTTCGGCGGCGGACTGCTGGCGTTGTTGGTCTATTGGGGCATCCGCAAGCTCATGGGGACCCGGCCGCACGCATCCATGCTGGAGCTGGCCAGGTTTCAGCTCGTCACGGCCGCCATCCAGGCGTTCGCGTACGGCGCCAACGACATGGAGAAGTCGGTGGGGCTTATCGCAGTCGCCATCGCGCTGGGGAATCATTCGTCGACCGTGGCGTTTTCGAGCCCCATCCCTATCATTGGCGCATTCGTCCTTTTCTACGTGGGTGCGCTTGTCGGCGGCTGGCGCGTGGCTAGCCGCATCGGGTTCGGTGTGTTGCGAGTCCGCCCGGTGCAAGCGCTTGCTCAGCAGCTTGCCTCTGGCACAGTGGTCGCCGCGCTCGCTACGGCGGGCGCGCCCGTCAGCATGACGCAGACAATCGACGGCGGTCTGGTCGGCGTCGGCGCCGCACTGCGCGCATCGGCCGTCAGGTGGGGCATCGTGCGCGAGATGCTCGGTTCGTGGCTGTTGACGCTGCCGCTTGCGGTCGCCGTCACCGCCGCCCTACACCTCCTGATCCGGGCGGCGGGAGTCGCTCCGTGAGCTTCGGCCGGACCATCAAGGCGCTCGCCCGCTCGAATGACCGCCGATTCGTCGCTCTGCTGTCCGACCAGGCAGACCTCACCATCCGGGCGCTGCAGGCGCTCGAAAAGTTCGGCCGCGACGATTCGGCGGACGGCGCGATCATCGACGACATCAAGGAGATCGAACGCGAGGGCGATTCCAAGCGACGGATCCTGATCGACGAGCTGGCACACACGTACGCGACGCCGTTCGACCGCGAGGATTTGTTCGCGCTTTCGCGCGCGGTGGACGACATCCTCGATGCAGCCAACGAGACTGCGATCGAGCTGGCGATCTACAAGATCCCCCCACCCGCCGGCCTCCAGGAGATGGCGGGCGTGCTCGTGGAAGGGGCCCGCCACATCCGCGCCGCCGTCTCGGAGCTGCTGGACCACCCGAGGGTCGCGTCCGACCATGCGGTCCGAGCCAAGCGCTCGGAGAACCGGATCGACGGCCTTTACCACCTCGCCGTCGGCCAGCTGTTCGACAGCGGGGCGGAGATGAACCAGATCCTCAAGTCGAGGGAGATCTACCGGCACCTCAAGAACTCGGCCGACCGCATCGACCGCGCGGCGGACGAGATCTCGGTGATCGTCATCAAGCGAAGCTAGGGTCCCATCGCGCTCGGCGGCCCAGGGCGCCAGAGATGAGCGCCCTGCACCACCACCACGGCGAGCAGGACCAGGAGCCCGCCCGCCACCTGCACCGCCGACAGGCGGTCGCCGAGGAGCGTGACCGCGAGGATGACCGTGACCACCGGTTCCCAGGTGCTGATCAGCGCCGCCCGTGCGGCTCCGATGCGAGGCAGACCCGCGAGGAAGAGCGAGATCGCGAGCATGGTCGGGAAGAAGGCGATGCCGATGGCGACAGCCCATCCGTTCAGGTTGCGCGGCGGGGCGACCTGGTGACCGAAAGCCGCGAGCACGCAAAAAGCAACCGCCGCGCCCGACATGATGACCGCGCTGGCGCCGACCGCGGGGACGGAGCGCATCACGCGCTCGCCCATCAGGATGTAGCCCGTGTAGATCGCGGGCGAGGCGATGGCGAAGACCAGGGCCCACGCGATCTGAAAATGGGCGCCTCCGACGAGCATTGCGACGCCCACAAAGCTGGCCGCAAGCGCGACGCCGTGCCACACGGACACCTTCCGGCCCAGGAAGATCCAGCCCGCGACGACGACCAGGCTGGGATAGATGTACGCGATGAGCACCACCAGAGATGCGGGCAGGGTGCGGAGGGCGATGAAATAGGTCAGGGACTGGCCGGTGTACACCACCGCGCCGAGCAGGCCAAGGGTCACCAGGTCCCTTTTAGCCAGCCGCCAGGGCTGCTGGCCGAGCGCGCTCGCCAGCGCCCACATGCCGATCGCCGCGAGGGTGAACCGGAAGGCGAGCGTCTGCTCGGTGCCCAGCCCGGACGCGTACGCGAGCTTGGCGAAGATGGCCAGGGTGCCAAAGCCGGTGGCCGAGATCAGGACCATCGCCGTCCCTATCGCCTCGGAGCGGCGGGTGGGCGTGGCGACTTTTATGGCCAGAGGAGGTGGCCGAGGAGCATGCCGATGAGGACTGCAAAGGCGTAGGTGACGCGAGGGATTCTCCTGACCATGGAGCGCACGCCGTTGCTCATCGGATCGCGGCCCCGCGTTAGCGCGATCGACTCCTCGAGCATCAAAAGGAACGCGAAGAGCGAGCCGGCGGTCGCGATGAGAGACAGGATCGCCTGAGCGTTGAACGTCATGGCCGCTCCCCTGACGGCGATGTCCGACCCCGGGCGGGACCCCACAGGAAGTGGCCAAGCAGCAAGCCGATCACCACAGCGATGACAAAGGCCGCACCCGGGTAGGAATGAACGGCCGGCCGCACGTAGTCGGTGATCGGGGTGTGCCCGGTCAGCAGCGCCCAACTCTCGTAGGCGAGGGCCAGCGTGATGACGCCGAACAGCGCTGTGACCAGCCACGAGAAGACGTTGCCAAGGGTCACGCTCATGGGACGAAAGCTTAGGCGACGATAAGAGGGCCCCCGGGCCGTTCGTGCCCAGCCGCCCTCAGTGGAAACCTGCGCTCAGCGGGTCGCGGCGGTGACCTTGACCTCTCTCAGGCGCCCCGTCTTGACGTCGTAGATGAAGCCGCGGACGTACGCCTTGTTGGGGATGAAGGGACTGGCCTTGATGCGGGCGATCGACTGCTCCACGTCCCCCTCGAGGCTGGTGAAGGCCTCGAGCGCGAAGTGCGGGCGGATCCCCGTCTCCTTCTCGATCTGGTCCTTGAGCTCGTCCTCCTTGAAGGTCAGCATGCCGCACTCCGTGTGGTGAATCAGCACGATCTCCTTGGTGCCTAGCAGGCGCTGCGAGATGACCAGCGAACGGATCGCGTCATCGGTGGCGACGCCGCCCGCGTTCCGAATGACGTGCGCCTCGCCGTCATGCAGGCCGAGGATCTTGTGCACGTCGACCCTCGCATCCATGCACGCGAGGACGGCCAAGTGCTTGGCCGGCGGGACCGGCAGGTTGCCCTTCGTGAAGGACCGGGAATAGGCCTCGTTGTTCTGAACGAGCTCGTCTGTGACGCTCATGGGAAACCTCCTTGGAATGCTGCGTCAAAACCAAGCCGAAACGCAGCAGGTGCGGAGCGCCGATGAGCATCGGCATGATCCGCCGCACGCCGGCGGGTCAGCACCTCTCCCACTCGATTCACCTTAGCGGCATGCCCGCTGCAACTCAAGTCAGCCGCCGTTGCCAGGCGTGGCGAGCCAGCCTATCTCCCGGGGGGCGCTGCCGTGGACTTCCGAGCGACCAGTTTGACGTCCACCAGCGTCGTTCGCGGGGGCCCTTTCAGCTTGCGCTCGATGCGGTCAGCGATGGTGTCGATCCCGAGCTTGGCCAGCTCGTCTCGGGGCTGCGCGATGGTGGTCAGTGCGATCCGAGCCAGGCCGGCCATCGGCACGTCGTCGAAACCGACGATGGACAGGTCCTGCGGCACCCGGAGGTGAACGCGGTCCGCGAACTCCTGCAGCGAAATGGCGGCGACGTCGTTGGACGCGAGGACCGCGGTCGACCGCTCCGACCCGCTGAACAGGTCGGCCAGCCGGCATTTGCCCGCGGCGCCGAGGTCGGCTTGGTCGGATGGAGGCAACCAGCTGATCCGCGTCGGGGGGCCGAGACCGGCAGCGAGGAGCGCTTCGACGTAGCCCTCGTAGCGAGCCGCGGCGGACTGGTCCTCGAGCTCGGGAATCGAGATGTAGGCGATCTTCTTGTGGCCCAGGGCGATCAGGTGATTTGTGCCGAGCTGCGCGCCCAGGTTGTCGTCGACCGTGACGACGTCGCCCCAGGTTGCGCTGCAGCTCACGAACACCACGGGAACCTCGAGCTCGAGCGTCTCCTGGATGGTGCGCGAGTCGCCTGAGAAAGCGAGGAAGACAATGCCGGCGACCCGGTACTCGAGGAGGGTCTCGACGCCTGCGGCTTCGCTCTGGCTCTCACCCTCGGTGTTGCAGAACATGGCTGTGTAGCCACGGGCGACCGCGTACCTTTCGACCGACTTCGCCATCTCCGCGAAGAACGGATTGCCGAGGTCCCCCACGACCACACCGATGATGCTGGTGCGCTGCTGGACGAGCTGCCGGGCGAGCACATTGGGGCGATAGCCGAGCTCATCGATGGCCGCGCGCACACGCTCTCGCGTCGCGGACGAGACTCCGGGAAGGCCCCGCACGACGTTGGAGACGGTCGACTTCGAGACCCCCGCCTGCGAGGCCACGTCCAGGATGGTCGGTGGCCTGCGCATCCCGGGATGCGGTTGGGGACTGGGCGATATGGGAGGCAATGTCATTGGCGACACTGGCGTCTCAAGGCCTTATCTGCGCGTCCATCGGGGCCTTCATGGTTTCGTCCCTCTGCGCCCGGCTGTGGCTCGGGCAGTGGGAAACGCTCGACCTCGATGCGGCCCGGAGCCTTCATGGCGGCCCGAACGGTCGCGTTCACGGTGATTTGGAACGTTACTCGATTATTGAGTCAGAGCTGCCAGCGGTGGTCGGCGTCGGTCGTGACCAGCCACCGTCGCCGCGGGCCCGCCATGACGTTGAGGTAGTACAGGTCGTAGCCGGGCCCCGCCGCCACGGGGTGGTAACCCCTGGGCACCTGGACCACGTCGC
>DATITA010000177.1:0-13943 GCA_035468355.1 Candidatus Dormiibacterota bacterium | reverse complement strand
CACCGCGAATGCGAAGGTCTACGTCGTCCCCCGAACGTAGATGACCGCCTGCTTGTCCTCGTAGACCTTCTGCCACCCGGGCTGGGTCGCCAGCACGTCGGTCAGCGCCTGGTCCCTGTTGTAGACGACGTAATCGACGTGGTCGGCGTCGAGCTCCTGCATCCAGGTCGGCCGCAGTGCCGCAACGTCCTGGTAGCGGTTGAGCAGCTGGTCGCCCATGAGGGCCGCCTCGCCGAAGATGAAGACGCGGCGGTTGGGGTCGGGATAGAACCGGTAGGCGAGGTAGCCGCCCCAGCCGTACTGGTTGTACATCCGACCGCCGACCTCGGGATGCGCGGCGAGCCAGTCGGCCGCGCCGACGGGGTATGTGGAAGCGTCCAGGCTCTGCTGCTGCGACCGGCTGATCGAGGTGGAGACATGGAGGGCGGTGGCGCCCAGGATGACGAGCAGCATGGCCGCGGTGATGGCGGCGAAGATGCGTCGAGGCGGCAGCGACAGGTTCCACTTCCGCGTTCGCGCCAGGTCCTTCCAGATCTCCGAGTAGGTGTTGATCAGCACCGGCGTGGTAGCGGCCACGAACAGGGCGACGTTGCGGACCGACTGCAGCGCCAGCCCAAGCGCCAGCACGGTGAGCAGGAACTCGTAAACAGTCGGTCGCCGCAGCGCAAAGCCCGCGATGAGCAAAAAGAACATCCCTTCGAACGGCCGCAGGTAGACCTGGTGGAAGTCCGGCGAGAACCACTCCACGATCAGCTTCTGCTGGGCGACGCTGCCCTCGGTCTGGAACGGGTACGGGTACAGGCTCAGGAAGTGGGGCGTGGCGGCGACGGCGACGGCCGAGGCGGCCGTGATGATCAACAGGAACCGCACGTGCATGCGGTGCGCCGGGTTGGAGCGGTCCCAGGCCCATCCGACCATCTCGGCCCCGATGGCCGCCCCGAACCACGCGAATGCGATCACCCAACCGCCGTGCATGTTGGCCCACAGGACCATCACGAGGGGGAAGTACGTGAGCGTCCGGCTGCGCCCGCTCAGGTATCCCTGCAGCCAGTACAGCTGGAGGCAGCTCAGCGCGAAGGTGATCATCTGCGAGCGGGGGCCCCAGATCGGAGCGCCCGCGATAGCCCCGATGGCCAGCCCGAGCCCGACGATCACGAACGGCTGCCGCCGCACCTGGCGGTAGATGAGCCAGAAGCCCGCCCACGTGATGACGCCGAAGGCCACGCACAGCACGCCGATCCCCACCGTGCTGTAGGTCAGCCACATCAGGATCTCGGTCAGGTACTCGTGGTCGGTCCAGACGTGGGTGGGGACGGTGTACGTGAAGATGTCGGTGGAGGGCAGCCGGCCGTGCTCGAGCATCCATCGGCCGATCCGAAGGTGCCACCACAAGTCGGGGTCCTGCTCGCCGGAGATGAAGAGAGAGAGGATCACGATGAGCACGCCGCCGAGCAGCAGCGTGCGCGCGCCGAGGCGCTCGGTCAGGCCCACGGGACCTACCCGCCCCTGAGCGGGTGGGGGAAGTAGCGCGGCACGCGGCGCAGGTAGCCCGGGTAGTCGTCGGGAAAGGCGCGCTCGAGCACCCGTTCCTCCCAGCGCATCCTCAGGACCTCGCAGCCGACGAAGTAGACCACGGCGAGGGCGCTCAGCCAGCCGGCGGTGGCGAGGTTGACCCCGATCGCGGTCGCGATCTCGCCCAGATACACCGGGTGGCGGCTGAGCGAGTAGGGTCCTCCGGTGACCAGCCGGCGTGCCTCGGGGATGATCGAGAACGACCTGCGCAAGTACGCCAGTCCCCAAACGGAGTAGGCGAGCCCGGCGGTCGCGAGGATGTCCCCTACGAGGACCAGCCCATCGCGGTGCACGCCTCCGGGCAAGAAGCTTGCTCCGATGGCGGAAAAAGTCCCGGTGAAGGCTATGAACACCACCGCGAGCCGGTGGTCCGTGCCGCGCCTGGGCAGCCGTGTGCTGTAGAGGACCACCAGCATCGTGAAGTAGGCCAGGGCCAGCACCTGCTGGAGCAGGTAGAGATAGTCGATGGGGTGCCGGGCGGCGCCGAGGCCGCTCCAGACGAAGATGATCTGCCTGGCGAGGAAGATGCTGAAGAACAGGGCGGGGAGGAGGCGGCTGAAGATCAGGTCGCGCCAGTAGGCTCCTGAGCGCCGTTGCGCATCCTCTGCGACGCCGGATGAGGCCATATCCGGCGCAACGGTATCAAGTGGAACGACCAGCCGAGCCGCCGCAGGCGTTTTCGCTAATGAATTGACCTCCCCGTGCCGTCCGCGTAGCATCCGCGCCGCGATGGCGCAAAAACCCGCAAGAACCGGGGCAGGTCGCCGTCAAGCAGGTTAGAAACCTGTAGTTCAGGAAAAAGGAGGTGAATCGCAGATGTTGAACCTTTACATGAAGCTTCGGAGCCTTACGACCCGTCAGGAAGGCCAGGGCATGGTTGAGTACGCTCTGATCCTCGTCCTCGTGTCAATCGTGGTCATCGTCATCCTTCTTACGATGGGCAACCAGATCAAGAACGTGTTCTCGAACGTCGTAGCCGCTCTCGGCTAACGAGAACCAAAAGTAGTAGCACCTTCAAGAGAGAGCCCCGCAAGGGGCTCTCTTGTTTCAGTTAGCAGGGGGGACGATCGCGGATCCCGTGGGTACAATGTCGGCACTCTCGAAAATCGTTCATGCGGAGGTGACTTAGTTTTGGCCGTCGCACCAGCTCCAGCAAGACCCCGACCAGGTGGTGGTCGGCTCTTCATCATCGTCGGCTTACTACTCGCCGTCCTGGCCTTCGGCGCAGTGTTCCTGCTCGGCAACACGTTTGGAGGTGCCGGAGGAGGGGGAGGGCCGACCACGACCGTAGTGGTGGCCAAGCAGGCGGTTCCGTTGCGCCACACCCTCACCACGGCGGATCTCGATCTAGCCAAGGTGTCGGGCTCCTTCACGAGCGTCAACAACACCTACACGAACATCAGCGACGTCAAGGGTCTGATCGCTGAGATCCAGATCTCCAAGGGATCTGTCATCACCGCCGACATGCTCGCGAAGGACATCAACCTCGTGCCGGCAGGCTCGGCGCCGGCCTACCTGCCGCTGGCGAGCGGCTACGTGGCCTTGACCATCCCGACCGGTGAGCAGCAGGGCGTTGCCGGCCACATCAGCGTGGGCGACTACATCACCGTGATCGCATCTTCCAGCCTGCAGATCTTCGCCTCGGGCGGCTCCGCCTCGCAGGGACTCCAGAAGACCGTCAGCAAGACGGTGTTCACCAACGTCCACGTGGTCGGCCTCGGGCCGGCGTCGGCCAACGTGCAGCCTGCCGGCGGCGCGACCACCGTGGGAGGCACGCAGGCCACCAGCGGCGTGACGTCGAGCCTCACCATCGAGATGACGCAGTGCGACGCCGAGTACTTCACGTGGTTCCTCGGCAACATGACCGTGCGCTACACGCTCCAGTCGTTCCACGACTACCTGGCCCAACCGCCAAGCGCACCGGACCCCGCGTGCGCGACCGTTCAAGCGGCCCAGGGTGTCAGTGGAAAGCAAGTCGACGCCAGGTTCCACTTCACGAGCCTCTGACCGGTAGGTCGGATGGGTCTACTCGATAGGGTCAAGCAGAATCAGACGGTTCCCCCGGCGGGGCCGGCCTCGAACGGCCCCGCCACAGCCACCATGCCGGGGGGCGCGGCCACCTATTCACCCACGGCCATCCCATCCTCGGCCTCCCCGGCCCCCGCGCCGGCCCCCGCGCCGGCGCCCGCGCCGGCCACCTCGCTGTCGCAGCGCGTGGTCGCGAGCGGCGCAGATCTCACGCCGGCGTTCACCGCGGCCAAGGTGCAGATCCACGCCAAGCTGATCGATAAGTTTGCGGACCAGATCGACTCGAGCAACAAGCCTGGGGTCCGCGAGAAGATCGTCGAGCTCGCGGAAGAGTACTTCCGGAGCACCGCGATGACGATGACCAAGACGGACAAGGAGCGCCTTGTCGACTCCGTCCTGGACGACGTGCTCGGCCTGGGACCTCTCGAAGCGCTGCTCGCCGACCCGAGCATCACCGAGATCATGGCCAATCACCCCAAGCAGATCTACGTGGAACGAGCGGGCGAGCCGACGCTGTCCGCGGTCACGTTCGAGTCGGAGCGTCAGATGCGCCAGGTCATCGACCGCATCGTGAGCCTCGTCGGCCGTCGTGTCGACGAGTCGACACCGATCTGTGACGCGCGCCTCAAAGACGGCTCGCGTGTCAACGTGGTCATCCCGCCTATCGCGCTCAAAGGCCCCTGCCTGACGATCCGAAAGTTCGCCAAGGAGAAGTGGGGCCCGGCGGACGTCGTGAATCGGTTCCACTCCTCGAGCCCCGAGATCATGACCTTCCTGCGCTCCTGCGTTCGCGCACGCATGAACATCCTGGTCTCCGGCGGCACCGGCTCCGGCAAGACCACGCTGCTCAACATCTTGTCGTCGTTCATCCCCGAGACCGAAAGGTTGATCACGTGCGAGGACGCCGCCGAGCTCCAGCTGCAGCAGCCGCACTGGATCCAGCTCGAATCGCGCCCGCCCAACGTCGAGGGCAAGGGCGCCGTGCCGATCCGCGAGCTCGTCAAGAGCTGTTTGCGTATGCGGCCCGACCGCATCATCGTCGGTGAGTGCCGTGGCGGCGAAGCGCTGGACATGCTCCAGGCGATGAACACCGGCCACGATGGGTCGATGTCGACCCTCCACGCCAACAACCCTAAAGAGGCCCTGGTCCGGCTCGAGACCCTGGTCCTCCAGGCGGGGCAGGACCTGCCTTCGCGCGCCATCCGCGAGACCATCGGGGCGGCGATCCACCTGATCGTCCAGCAGTCGCGCCTTCGAGGCGGGGTGCGCCGGATCGTCAGCGTCGCCGAGATCCTCGGGATCAAGGACGGTGACGTGCAGTACCAGGAGCTGTTCACGTTCAAGCAGGTCGGCGTGAACGCCGAGGGCAAGGCCGTCGGCTACCACACCGCTACCGGGGTCCTGCCGTTCCGGATGGAGCACCTCAGGGCCGAAGGCGAGGAGATTCCCGAGGGCATCTTCGCGCCCAACCAGCAACCTTCGCCGGATAAGCTGTACTGACCGTTTAGGAGGTCTACATGTCCTTCCCCGTGGTATTCGGGCTGATCGCCTTCGCAGGCGTCTTCCTCTTGTTCCTGGGCATCAGCCAGATGCGGCGCGCCGCCGGTGGCTCCGAGGACTTCCAGGCACGCCTGGCCGCGTACGGCATGACGACGGCGGGGGCGCAGGCCCTGCCACCCTCCACCGGGATGCGTGACTCCCTCAACCGGCTGTTCCAACCGGCCGCCGACCGCGTCGGCCGCGGCAATGCCAAGAAGGGGAAGCCGTCGGTCCAGGAGCAGCTGCAGCGCGCCGACCTGAAGCTCCGCACCTCCGAGTTCTTCATGATCCAGATCGGCAGCGCCGTGCTCTTCGTGCTGATCTCACTCATCCGGTTCGGCCTGCCTCTGGGCGGTCTCATCCAGATGATCGTCTTCGGGTTCGTGGGCTACTTGATCCCGGGCTTCTACGTCCGTTATCGAATCTCCCACCGCCTCAAGGCTTTCGACGCTCAGCTCGGCGACACTCTGACGCTGCTGTCCAACGCGCTCAAGGCCGGTTATTCGTTCGCCCAGGCGATCGACACGGTGGCCAAGAACGCCGTGCCGCCCATCGCCGACGAGTTCAGTCGCGCAGTTCGAGAGATGAACCTCGGCGGCTCGCCTGACGAAGCGCTGCAGAACATCACCAAGCGCATCGCGAGCGCCGACTTCGACCTGGTCGCGACCGCGTACTCGATCCACCGCACAGTCGGTGGAAACCTGGCGGAGATCCTCGACAACATCGCGTACACGATCCGCGAGAGGGTGCGCATCAAGGGCGAGATCGCGACGCTGACCGCCCAGGCTCGGGCCTCGGGCACCTTGATCACCTTCCTTCCGCTGGTGCTCGCCCTGTTCATGTACTTCGTGACCCCGACTTACTTCCGGCCGATGTTCGAGAACTTCATCGGCTGGGCGCTGATCGCGATCGGCATCTTCATGATCTTCATCGGCAACCTGATCATCCGCCGCGTCGTGGCGATCGAGGTTTAGCCGATGACTACCACCCTTCTGTTTGCACTGATCTGCGCCGGCGGCGTGATGCTGATCTTCATCGGCCTTGCGCGCACGCCCTCCACCAACACCGCCGAAATGGTCCAGCGCCGCCTGTCGGTCTACGGCGGCGGCGGCGAGAAGCCGCTGACGCTCGAGGAGGTGGAGCTGCAGCGGCCGTTCAGCGAGCGGTTCCTGCGACCATCGATCGAAAGACTGGGCACGCTGCTGTCCCGCTCCACGCCGCAGAAGGCGCGCCAGGACCTGATGAACCGCCTCGACCTGGCCGGGCGCCCCGGCAACCTGACCCCAGAGGACTTCGCCGCCGTCCGCATCGTCGCGGCCGCGGTGCTGGCGGCCCTCGGCCTCGGCCTCGGCCTGCTGCTGGGCAACCCGGTGTATCTGGTCATCGCGCTGGCGGCCGGGGCGATCCTCGGCTACTACCTGCCGGTGCTGTGGCTGAAGCAGAAGGTGGACGCCCGCCGGTTAGAGATCCAGAAGGGCCTGCCGGACGCGATGGACCTCCTGGTCATCGCCGTCGACGCCGGGCTCGGCTTCGACGCGGCGCTCGCGAGAGTCACCGACAAGTACAAGAACGCACTCTCCGAGGAGTTCGCCAAGGTCCTGCGCGAGGTCAGCCTCGGCCGACCCCGCATGGAAGCCATGGACGAGATGGGCAGGAGCAGCGGTGTCGACGACCTGCACAACTTCATCCAGGCCGTCATCCAATCGGAGCAGTTCGGCACCGGCATCGGCAAGATCCTGCGCATCCAGGCTGATGAGATGCGTCGCAAGCGGCGCCAGCGGGCGCAGGAAAAGGCCGCGCAGGCCACGCTGAAGATGATGCTGCCGATGGTCGGCTGCATCTTCCCGACGCTTTGGATCGTCCTGCTCGGACCCGCCGCGCTGATTCTCATGAAGCCAAGGTCCTAGAGGCTGCTCCGCTCGCTGCTCCCCAGCATCCCCGCGTGGGAGTTGGTCGTTCGCGCGGTCCTCATCTATGTCGCGCTGCTGGCGGCTCTGCGCCTGTTCGGCAAGCGCGAGGTCGGCCAGTTCACGCTTTACGACCTCGTGTTCATCCTGCTGGTCGCGAACGCCCTTCAGCCTGCGATCACCGGCCCGGACAACTCGATCGTCGGAGGCCTGATCCTGGTCGTCGCGCTGGTGGGCACGAACTACCTCGTCGGCCGGCTTGACAGCCTGCCTCGCCTTCATCACCTGTTCACGCCGGCGCCGACTGTGATCGTGCGCAACGGGAAGTACCTGCCGGCCGTCATGAAGCGCGAGGGGGTGGACACCGACGAGGTCGAGATGGCGATTCGCGAGCACGGCATCAAAGATTTGAAGGAGGTTCAGCTCGGCGTGCTCGAGTCTGACGGCACGATCTCAATCGTCCCGACCGGCTCGGTCGTGCATCGGACCAAGCACCGCGTGCGCTTCAGCCGCCGCAACTAGCCCACTTCACTCCGCGGTCAGGAAGTCGACTGCGGCGGTCTTGAACTCCCGGGCCGGCACCACGCTCATGTGGTCCCGCCCGGGGATCGTCACCAGCCTGGCCGAGGGGATCGACTCGACGAGCTCCGGCGCGTCGAGAGCGAGCTGGTCTCGATCTCCGACCACGATCAGGATCGGCGTGCTGATGGCCCTGAGCCTGCCAATGTCGGGCACGGGGCGCAATCCGCTGATGCACGCAGCCAGAGCCGTTAGGTCATTGGTCGGCCGGGCGGAGGCGAAGCGGTAGAACGTCTCGGCGACCGGATCGTCGGTGGGCTGTCCCCGCCGGAACGACTCGGCGATCGCCTCGGCGCTTGCGATCGCGCCCGCCGAGCCGAGGCCGCCCAGCACTGCGCGCGACACACGCTGGGGAAAGTCCAAAGCGAGCTGCAGGCCGATCCTTGCACCCATCGAGTATCCGAGGTAGCGCGCCGAGGGGACACCGACATGGTCGAGAAGGCGCGCGACGTCGGCAGCCATGATCTCGACCGAATAGGCCTTGCGGTCATGCGGCTTATCGCTGTGCCCGTGACCTCGGCAGTCGAGCCCGAACACCCGAAACCCGGCGTGGCTGAGGGTCTCCTGCCACCTGGTGCCAACCCAGTTCAGCCGGTAGTCCGACGCGAAGCCGTGCACGGCGACCAGCGGCGCTCCACTCTCAGGTCCGTGCGCCTCGTAATGGAGTTTGACACCGTCGCTGTCGAAATCCATGCGCCGCCATTACGCTAGTCGATCGCTATGGCGGAAAGGCGCGCGGTGCACGAGCGAACGGGGAAGACGCTGGCGGATGACCTCGAGCCGGCCACCTCATTGGTCGCGCTCACGGCCGGCCTCATGTTTCGCCGCACGCTCGAGCCCGGGCGCGGCTTATGGCTCAACCCCTGCAACGGCATCCACATGATGTTCATGAGGTTTCCGATCGACGCAGTCTTCCTCGACAGCAAGGAGCGTGTGAGAAAGGTCTACCGAAGGCTGCCGCCGTGGCGGGGGGTGGTGTGGCTCGTGTGGGGCGCCCGAAGCGTTCTCGAGCTGCCGTCGGGATCAACCGCGGAGATCGACCTGCAGCGCGGCGACCAGATCGTCATCACCTGAGAGACCGGCGGGTGCTGTTAAGACGGGCTTGACCCCCCCTCTTAACCTCGGCTGGTGCGCGTCGATCTGCTCGAGCTGCTTTTGCCACCCCGCTGTGGCGGATGCCGCAGCGTCGGCTCATGGCTCTGCGGGCGCTGCCGGGCCCGCATCCGCCCGCTCGAGGAGCCTCTGTGCCGCCGCTGCGGGGTGGAGGTCGAGTCGGCGCGGGCCGAATGTGGCTGCCGCGCCCGGCTGCGGAGCATCTCCAGGCTGCGGTCGGCCGCGGCGTACGACGGCCCTGTCGAGTCGGCGATCCACCGCTTCAAATACCAGGGCTGGCGGCGCCTGGCGGGCCCGCTCGCGCTGCTGATGGCCGAGCGCCTGGCCGTCGAGGGTCTGGCGGCCCGGTTCGTGCTGGGGGTGCCTCTGCACCCGGCCCGCTTGCGTGAGCGGGGCTTCAACCAGGCCGACCTCCTGGCGGGCGAGCTGCGGCGGCGCCTGCGGCTGGGAGCGCCCCCTGGTGAGCTCGTCAGAACCCGCCCTACGCCTCCCCAGGTCGGCCACGACCGCGTCTGGCGCCTGGCCAACGTGCGCGCCGCCTTCGAGTGGAGGGGAGAGCCCCTGGACGGCAGCCCGGTCCTGCTCGTAGACGACGTGGCCACCACCGGCGCCACCCTCGACGCATGCGCAAGCGCATTGCGCGCGGCAGGCTCTGGACCCGTAATGGGGATCTCAATCGCGAGGGTTAACGTATAGTTGGCGCTCGGTTCATCAAACCGCGAGCGGAGGCTAGCGAATGGCAGTTCGGATCCCGGGCATCAACATCGATGAGTACTACCAGCAGCTAGGGCCAATCGAGCCCCTAATTCGCGACGACCGCGTGACGGAGATCATGGTCAACGGCAACGACCACGTCTACGTCGAGATGGCGGGCAAGGTCGTGCTCACCAACATCAAGTTCGTCGACGAGGATCAGCTCCTGAATGTGATCCAGTTCATCGTCCGCACGGTCGGCCGGCGCATCGACGAGCGCCAGCCCCTGTGCGATGCCCGCCTCGCGGACGGCTCGCGCGTCAACGCCGTGATCCGGCCGCTGGCGCTCAACGGACCGCTTCTCACCATCCGCAAGTTCTCCCGTGACCCGTTCCAGGTCGAAGACCTGATCCGCTTCGGCAGCTGCAACGAGGCGGGCTTTGGCTTCCTCAAGGCGGCGGTGCTGGCGAAGGCCAACATCATCGTGTCGGGTGGGACTGGCACCGGGAAGACGACTTTCCTCAACGTGCTCTCGGGTTTCATCCCGGTGGAGGACCGCATCGTCACGATCGAGGACGCGGCGGAGCTGCAGCTCCACCAGGAGCACGTCTGCCGCCTGGAGACCCGCCCCAAGGACATCAACGGGGAGGGCGAGGTGACGATCCAGCGCCTCGTGATCAACGCCTTGCGCATGCGTCCCGAGCGCATCGTCGTCGGCGAGTGCCGCTCAGGCGAGGCCCTTGACATGCTCCAGGCGATGAACACCGGCCACGATGGTTCGATGACCACGCTCCACGCCAACAGCCCGCGCGACGCCCTCGCTCGCCTCGAGACGCTGGTCCTGATGGCCGGCGTCGACCTACCGATCAAGGCCATCCGCCAGCAGGTGGCAGGCGCCATCAACCTCATCTGCCAGCTCAGCCGGCTGCGCGACGGCTCGCGCAAGGTGACGGCGATCACCGAGATAGTCGGCATGGAGCAGGACATCATCACGATGCAGGACATATTCCTGCTCGAGCAGAAGGGCGCCACCCCGGAGGGCAAGGTGATCGCGGAGTTCAAGCCGACCGGCCTGCGGCCCAAGATCCTCGACCGTATGTTCGCCCAGGGCATTCCACTCCCCAAGGAGATCACCACCCTCTTTCCGCCGCCGCCCGCCTACACGTCCGCGGCGCGCTAGCGGCCGCCCGAGGCCATTCAGCCGCCCGTTCGGGCGGGACGCTTATATACTCAGGTCGTGAGGGTCGTCCTGCACGACCGTACCAACGGTTTGGGGCAGGAGGTGCGTGACAACGCGCATCTGAAGCTGAACCGCCTCGTGCGCCACTTCGGCAAGGTGGCGGAGGCCGAAATCGATTTCTCGGAGGAGCGCAAGCGCAGCGGGCTGGCGACCACGGTCTGCCGCATCAACGTCCACCTCGACGGGCGCCGCGCACCCGTGCTGTCCGCGCACGAAAGGGGCGCCGACGCGCAGTCGGCCCTCGACCTCGCGCTGGACAAGATCGACCGGCAGGTGGTCAAACACAAAGAGAAGGTCACGCACCGCAAGAAGCCGGTCTCCGCGGTTCGGGTGCCCGAGCTCGACGGCGAAGACGAAATGCGGTCCGGCGAACCTGAGAGGGTGCGGATGAAGGTCCTGCCGATGACCATGACTGACGCGGTGTCGAAGCTGGAGTCGGACAGCCAGGCCTTCCTGGTCTTCCTCGACGAAGCGTCGGGGGTGGTCCAGATCGCGGTCAAGCGCGCCGACGGCTCTGTGGCCGTGATCGAGCCGGTCGTAACCTAAGAGCGTTTTGCTGACGCTCAGCCGGCTGCTTGACCCGAACGAGCGGGAGATCAAGCGCCACCTCCTGGTGGCGCAAACGATCACCGCGCTCGAACCCGAGCTCATGGCGCTCGACGACGCCGGCATCCGCGCGCGCTCCGATGGGCTACGCGAGAAGGCGAAGGAGGGCCACGACCTCGACGAGCTTCTGATCGAGGCGTTCGCGCTCTGCCGCGAAGCCAGCCGGCGCACGATCGGCCTCCGCCATTTCGACGTCCAGCTAGTCGGCGGCATCGTGCTGCACCAGGGCAAGATCGCCGAGATGAAGACTGGTGAAGGCAAGACGCTGGTGGCGAGCCTGTCGCTTTATCTGAACTCTCTGGCGGGCAAGGGCGTCCACCTGGTCACCGTCAACGACTACCTCGCCCGGCGTGACGCGGGGTGGATGGCGCCGATCTACAACCTGCTCGGCATGTCGATCGGCATCAACGTGGGGACGGCAGGGACGTTCGTTTACGACCCGGAGTTTCTTGACGAGACTCACCCCGACTCGCGACTCCAGCACCTGCGACCGGCGACCAAGCACGAGGCGTACGCAGCGGACATCACCTACGCAACGAACTCCGAGCTTGCCTTCGACTACCTGCGCGACAACATGGCGCACGACCTCTCCCAGTGCAGCCAGCGCACGCTCAACTACGCGATCGTCGACGAGGTCGACTCCATCCTGATCGACGAGGCGCGCACGCCGCACATCATCTCCGGCCAGTCGGAGGATTCCACCGAGAAGTACTACGAGTTCGCGCGATGGGCCTCGCGGCTCAACGAGGGTGAGGACTACGAGGTCGACCTCAAGCACAAGTCGGCGTCGCTCACCGAGGACGGCATCGCAAAGATGGAGCGCTGGACCGGCATCCGCAACATTTACGACCTCGAGAACGTCATCGAGGCGCACCAGATCAACCAGGCTCTCAAGGCGAAATCGCTGTTCAAGCGAGACCAGGAATATCTGGTCAAGGACGGCGAGGTCATCATCGTCGACGAGTTCACCGGACGCACCATGCCCGGAAGGCGCTGGTCGGACGGGCTGCACCAGGCGGTGGAGGCGAAGGAAGGCGTCAAGGTGCAGCAGGAGCAGAAGACCATCGCCACGATCACGGTTCAGAACTACTTCCGCCAGTACGAGAAGCTCGCTGGAATGACCGGCACCGCGCTGACTGAGGCGGAGGAGTTCCACAAGATCTACGGGCTCGACGTGGTGGTGATCCCGACACATCGCGCGATGGTGCGCACAGACAGTCCTGACGTCATCTACAAGACCGAGAAGTCCAAGTTCGAGTCCGTCATCGACGAGATCGTGGAGATGAACAAGCTCGGTCGCCCTGTGCTGGTCGGCACGGTGTCGGTGGAGAAATCGGAGCGGCTGGCCAAGATGCTGGAGCGTCGAGGAGTCAAGCACAACGTGCTCAACGCCAAGCAGCACGAGCGCGAGGCTGGGGTGGTCGCCGAGGCGGGGCAGGCCAAGGGTGTGACGATCGCCACCAACATGGCCGGTCGAGGCACCGACATCGTCCTGGGCCCCGGGGTGAAGGAGCTCGGCGGTCTCCACATCATCGGCACCGAGCGGCACGAGAGCCGGCGGATCGACAACCAGCTGCGGGGGCGCGCGGGCCGCCAAGGCGACTCGGGCTCGAGTCGCTTCTTCATCTCGCTCGAGGATGACCTGATGAAGATCTTCGGGCCCGCCGCCGACCGGATCGGCAGGCTGATGGACAGCTTGGAGGTGGAGCCGATCGAGCACCCGTGGGTGGCGCGCTCCATCGCCAGCGCGCAGAAGAAGGTCGAGGGCATGCACTTCGATGCCCGCAAGCACGTGGTCGAGTACGACGACGTGATGAACAAGCAGCGGCAGATCGTGTACGAAGAGAGGCGCAAGGTCCTCGAGGGCGCAGACGCGCGGGGCAACATCCTCGCCTACGCCCGCGACATCATCGCCAAGGGCGTTGAGCAGCATTGCCAGAGCCGGCACCCCGAGAACTGGGACGTCGAAGGCCTGGTCAAATACCTGTCCGCCTACCTGCCGATCGAGCCCGGGTCGCAGATCCCCGACGAGGCCACACAGAAAGGTCCCGAGGGCCTCATCGACCACCTCGATGCCGCCGCCTCGGACGCCTACGACCGGAAGGTCGAGGAGGTGGGGGCCGACCTGATGCCGCTGGTCGAGCGCGACGTGATGCTGCGCACGATCGACTGGCAGTGGATGGAGTACCTGACTCAGATGGAGCATTTCCGCGAGGGCATCGGGCTGCGCGCATACGGCCAGCGCGACCCTCTCGTCGAGTACAAGAACGAAGCCTTCGAGATGTTCAACGAACTCCGCGACCGCATCCAGGCGTCGATCGTGGCGCGCATCTTCCGCGTCCAGGTGCAGCGCAACGCACCACCGCCGACCCCGACGCCGATCGTGAGGCAGGTCATGGAGAGCGGTCCGGGAGAGCCGGACGGCGCCAACGGCGCCGGCCGCAAGGCCGCCCCTACGCAGCGCGTGGCGGTGCCCCCGGGCGCCATCCCATCTGAGGTCCAGGCTAAGATCGGTCGCAACGATCCGTGCTGGTGCGGATCGGGCAAGAAATACAAGCGCTGCCACGGAAGATAGTGGGGGGATCAGGATCCCCCCACTGACCCCCCTCTCCCAGCCACGATTGGCCGGGAACAGGAGAGCGAAGTCGTGGCCCAGCTAAGCTGGG
>DATITA010000176.1:0-5835 GCA_035468355.1 Candidatus Dormiibacterota bacterium | reverse complement strand
AACCCAAAGAGCTCTTGAAACGGATCCTTCAGCTGAAGGAGCACCTTTGATTGATGGTAAGGGGGACTTCGTCCCCCTTACCGGAACCCCCTCTCCGGGCCACGTATCGGTTTGCTCATGTGCGTGGAGTCATGGCCCAGCAAAGCTGGGCCAACCCCGCGACGCAAGATTTTGGAGATGTAATGGACGCTGAACTCGAACCCAAAGAGCTCTTGAAACGGATCCTTCAGCTGAAGGAGCACCTTTGACCTGCCCGCGAAAGCCAAGCGCGCGGACGAGCTCGACGCCCAGCTGACGCAGCCGGGGGTTTGGGACGACCCCAATAGCGCCGGTCAGATGGCGCGAGAGGCGGCGGAACATCGGCAGCTGCTGGGCACGTGGGAGCGCCTCGAGAAGAGGACGCGCGATCTGATCGAGCTGGACGACCTGGCTTCGGGCGACGCCGAGCTCCAGGGCCAGGTCGCCGAAGAGCGCGCGTCGATTGCGGCGGAGCTGCGTTCGCGCGAGCTGGACCTGCTCTTCACAGACCCGTTCGCGACCCACAACGCCGTGATCACCATTTCGGTCGGGCAGGGTGGGGTGGAGGCGCAGGACTGGGTCGAGATGCTCATGCGCATGTACCTCAAGTGGGCCGAGCGAAAGCACTTCGCAACCGAGATCCTCGACACGTCACCGGGTGAGGAGGCGGGTCTGAAGAGCGCCACATTTACAGTCAGCGGCCCCCGCGCCTACGGCCTGTTGCGCTCGGAGCACGGCGTTCATCGCCTGGTGCGGATATCGCCCTTCGACCAGAACCACCGACGTCACACCTCATTCGCCCTGGTGGAGGTAATGCCCGAGCTCGAGCGCGCCGACGAGGACGCCATCGCCATCAACGCCCAGGACCTACGAATCGACACTTATCGCTCCACCGGCGCGGGGGGCCAGCACGTCAACAAGACCGATTCTGCCGTGAGGATCACGCACCTGCCGACCGGCATCGTGGTCACCTGCCAGAACGAGCGCTCCCAGATGAAGAACCGCGAGATGGCCATGAAAGTACTCAAGGCGCGGTTGTTCCAGAGACAGCAGCAGGAAGCGGCCGCTCAGCTCGACCAGATCCGCGGTCAGATCATGCCCGCCGAGTTCGGTTCGCAGATTCGCAACTACGTGCTCCAGCCGTACACGTTGGTCAAAGACGTGCGCACGGGCCTCGAGATTGGAAACGCGCAGTCGGTCCTCGACGGCGAGCTCGATCCGTTCATCGAGAGCTGGCTTCGCTGGCGGCTCGGCAAGAGCGGAGAAGCGGCCTGACGGCGCTGCTGCGCAACGTCCTCTAGGCGGCGTCCGTTAGGCACGTGTTTGGCTCGCCGGGACGGGGTTGGAGCAGACGGCGGCATGGGGTATACTGCCCGCGACTCAGCCACGCGCGCCCGCCGGCGCGGAACGTCACAGCAAGAGACGCACCTTATGGTCCTGACACCAGATTTTGATACACGGCCTGTCATCAGCTTCCAGCACGTGTGGAAGAAGTACCCGACCGGTACCGAAGCTCTCC
The DNA here is from genome assembly GCA_035468355.1 of Candidatus Dormiibacterota bacterium. Lineage (GTDB taxonomy): Bacteria > Chloroflexota > Dormibacteria > Dormibacterales > Dormibacteraceae > DATKSS01. Next base: position 4,298 of record DATITA010000176.1, on the reverse strand, counting down.
GCGACGTCAATCTCGTCGTGCCGGAAGGAGACTTCCTTTTCCTGGTCGGGCCATCGGGGGCGGGCAAGTCCACCCTCGTCAGGCTGCTGATCAGGGAAGAGAAGCCAACCAAGGGCAAGATCTTCGTCGACGGCCTCGAACTGGGCCGCATGAAGCGGCGCCAGCTCCCGTACTACCGCCGCAAGGTCGGCCTCGTGTTCCAGGATTTCAAGCTGCTGCCCAACCTGACCATCTATGAGAACGTCGCGTTCGCGCTGCGCGTCCTGGGCGAGCCCGACCACTCCATCCACTCGCGCGTCGCGGAGGCGCTCGACACGGTGAGCCTGGCGGGCAAAGAGCAGACGTATCCTTCGCACCTTTCGGGGGGTGAGCAGCAGCGTGTCGCCATCGCGCGCGCGCTCGTGCACGCTCCGCGCTTCATCATCGCGGACGAGCCCACGGGAAACCTGGACCCGGCAACCGCATGGGAGATCATGCAGCTGTTCCTTCGCATCAACGCCCGTGGCGCCACCGTCGTGATGGCTACCCACAATCGAGAGATCGTCGACCTGTTGCGCCGCCGCGTCATCGCCATCGAGGCCGGCCAGATCGCCAGGGACGACCGTTCAGGCAGGTATCACGAAGATGTTGAGAAACCTCAAGTTCGCGCTCGGTAGCGCCTGGCAGAGCTTCTGGCGGAACCTGGCCGTGAGCCTGGCCGCCGTGCTGTCCATCACGCTCATCCTCGTCCTCGCCGGCGTGAACCTCTTGATCGGTCACGCTTTCTCTCAGGTGCTCGACGGCTTCCGAGCCAAGGTGAGCGAGATTTCGATCAACGTCGCCGACGACACGCCGCTGCAGACCATCTACGACTTCCAGCAGCAGCTCGCCACGGATCCCCGCGTGACGAGCGTACGGTTCGTGACCAAGGACGAGGCGCTGGCCCAGTTCCGCGCCGACCCGAACAACGCGGTCCTCGCGCAGCAGATCGACGGCAACCCGCTCGATGCCAAGCTCGATGTGCGTGTGGCCAAGCTGACCGACGTGGCCGGCATCGACTCGCTGGCGCGTACCTGGCCGGGAGTCGATCCCACCAATCCGACCAACTACCAGGGTGACTTCGTCAATCGCATGCTCGAGCTCTCGTCGTGGCTCGGATACGCAGGCGTCGGGCTCATGGCGATCCTGGTCGTGGTGTCGATCGTCATCGTCATGAACACGATCCGTACCGCCGTATATCACCGCCGGAAAGAGATCGAGGTCATGAAGCTCGTCGGTGCGACCGAGTGGTTCGTGCGCGGGCCGTTCATTCTCGAAGGCGTGATGACGGGCTTGATCGCGGCTTCAATCGCCCTTTCGCTGCTGGTCGTCGCGTATGAGCCCGCAGTCGACCGCTTCCGCTCCGACATCGCATTCATTCCGCTGTCCTACGACCCAAGCTTCGTTTCGAGCCTGGCGCGCGACCTGCTCCTCGGCGGGGCGCTCCTGGGGGCGCTCGGCAGCTACATCGGCGTGCGCCGTTACGTGAAGGTTTGAGATGAAGGCTCGATTGGCCGCTGGAGCAATGCTGGCGACGCTTTTCTGGTTGCCCCAATCGACGCGGACGGTGTCCGCCCTGTACTGCTACCCGGGCGACCCACCGGCCGTCTACCAGGCCTGCCTGGCTTACAACAACGGAATCGGGCAGCAGGTCAACAACCAGAACCAGCTGCAAAGCATCCAGGGACAGATCAACAACGCCCTCGCGCAGATCAACGCCATCGATTCCCTGATCGCCGGCCTCAAGAACCAGATCGCCGCCCAGCAGACCCTGATTGCGCAGACGCAAGCGACGATCGACGACCTGAACCGAAAGATCCGGTTTGGAGAGGTGGCGCTGACAAGGCTGAAGGCGACCGTGGCGGTGCGCGACCAGCTATTGAATCAGCGCCTGCGCTACATCGACGGCCATGGCGATCTCAACTACGCCGAGCTGGTGCTCACCTCGAGCAGCTTCAACCAGCTGATGAACCGGATGGTCGGGGCGCAGCAGATCGCCGCGTCCGACCGGCAGCTTCTCAACGATCTCCAGGCTGAGCACTTCCAGGTCGAGATGGCGAACGCCGACCTTGGGGTGCAGCGCGGGCAGGTGGCGGCGCTGCTGCAGCAGCAGCAGGCCACCGAGGAGGACATGAAGAAGAACCTGGCCACCCAGGCCGCGGCGCTGGCCTTCGAGCAGCAGCTCGAGGCGCAGCTGTCGGCGCAATACGCGCAGGTAGCGGCCGAGCGGGCCGCGATCGACGCGCAGGTGGCACAGGACGCCCTGCAGTACCAGGCGGCGGCCGCGAAGGCAGGCGGCGGCTCCGGCGTGTTCGAGTGGCCGATGCCGGGATGCGGGCACGGCTGCATCTCGCAGGGCTTCGGCTGCTCGACGTTCTACCTCGAGGTGTACGACCCCAACTGCCCCTGGCCGAACAAGATCCACACGGGCATCGACATCGCCGGTCCGTATGGCACTCAGATCGTGGCGGCGGACACGGGCATCGCCTACCTGTACCCCGGCAGCATCGGGTACGGCAACTTGCTCGTGATGATCCATGGCAACGGCTACTCGACCTACTACGGCCACCTTTCCGGCTACGCCCCGGGCCTGCGGTCGGGCGAGGTCGTGGCTCGCGGCACGACGGTCGCCTTCGAAGGATCGACGGGATGGTCGACCGGGCCGCACCTCCATTTCGAGATCCGGCTCAACGGCGGGTACAGAGATCCGTGCATCTGGCTCGGCTGCTAGACAGTCTTCTGCTGATATGAATCGCCGCGCCGCCCTACGGGGTGGCGCCGTCCTCCTTATCCTCGTCGCGGGCTTCTTCGCGGGTCTTTACGCGGACCAGGCGTACCCGGAGTACATGCCGTACATCGGGCAGCGGTCGGTCGGGAACATCGACCTTACCGCCGCGCAGCACGCGGCACGCGTCATCCAGGCGAACTACGTTGACAGCAACTTCAACGCAACGAAGCTGTCCAACGGGTCGGTGCAGGGGATGGTCAGCGCGCTGGGCGATCCGTTCACCGCTTACTTCGACCCGGAGCAGTACAAGCGCCTCAAGCAGAGCTACCAGGGCAAGTATTCGGGGATCGGGATCTACCTGAGCTTTGGCACCGGGTACCCCCTCATCACCGCGACCGTGGCGGGGTCACCTGCCGCGACTGCCGGTGTAAAGAAAGGCGATCAGATCACCAAGGTGGGAGACAAGGACGTCAAGGGTTTCACGGCCGACCAGGCGACCGCGCTAATCCAGGGCCCCGACGGAACCAAGGTCACTTTAACCGTGCTGCGGGGAGATCAGACGCTGACCTTCAGCATCACCCGTGCTGAGATCCAGGTGCCCACAGTGCGGTCAGCGCTCATCGCAGACCATGTTCTCTATTTACGCATCTACCAGTTCGGGTCGCAGACGTCAGCCGAGTTCGCCTCGGCGCTTTCGACCGGACTGCAGGGCACGACCGGCATCGTCCTAGATCTGCGCGGCAATCCCGGCGGCTTCACGTCGGCGGCTGACGACGTTATCACGCAGTTCGTCTCCAGTGGCGAGACCTTCGAGACGCACGGGCGTGGGGGAGTGGTGGACAAGCACCAGGTCGGGTCGCACCACGACGCGCCGACCGAGCTCCTGGTGGTGCTGGTGGACGCGAACAGCGCGTCGGCCTCCGAGATCGTGGCGGGGTCACTCCAGGTCCACCACCGCGCAAGGCTGGTGGGCACCGTCACTTTCGGGAAAGGTTCGGTGCAAGAGGACTTCGAGCTTAGCGATGGCTCCGACATCCACCTGACCGTGGAGCGCTGGTTTTTGCCCAACGGTCAGACCATCGATCACAAGGGTCTGCAGCCTGACGTGGCCGTCAAGCTGGCGCGTGCTACGGACCAGTTCGACGTCACCCAGCTCTCACAGGGCTATGCCGGCGACTCGCAGCTCAACGCGGCGCTGGCGCTGCTGGCGTCTGGGTAGACTGACTCTCCGCAAAAACGGGCGGTTAGCTCAGTTGGCTAGAGCGCCTCGCTTACACCGAGGAGGTCGTTGGTTCAAGTCCATCACCGCCCACATTGACAGACAGTTTGTAAACGACCGTATCGATCAGTCGGATGACCTGTGCATGCCGGTCGGGACGAGGTGTGTAGCCCCTCACCCGACCCTGGCTGATGTGGATGTCGGAGAAGAGCGTCGCCAGGAGCTCGCGCCGTGTGACGCCATCACCGGCGTCCCAAGCCTCGACGAGCCCGGATAGCTTCGGATCCATTCGCTCAGGCTCCTCAGCGGTTTGTAGGTCTTTCCGCATGCCTT
>DATITA010000175.1:0-8352 GCA_035468355.1 Candidatus Dormiibacterota bacterium | reverse complement strand
CGATCGCGGCGAATGAGTCGTTGACCCGGGGCACCAGGAGGAGCAGGCGGTTGCCGCCCTGCGCGGCTTCGACGGCGGCCCGCTGGGAGTCGGTTTCGACGGCCAGGGTCACGGTCATGCCCGGAAGCACGACGACCTCGTCCAGTTGAAGGATCGGCAGCAGCTCGGTGGTCAGGTCAGCCATGGGTGGTCTTCTCAGGTGGGTTCGGACGCCGGTCAGCACCCGTTCTCGGATTACCCTGAGGTGATACCGCGCCGCGCCGATTCCGAATCCAGCCGAGAGGCGCCGATTCCTGAGGCCCCCCGGCTCAACCCTCGCCGGGATTGAAAGCGCGGTGTGACCGGCGCCGCCGATGTCGCCGACTGCAGTGGCGGGGCGCAGCCAACACTACTAGAACTTCCGTGATCGCTCTGGAGGCTGATCCCGGGCTGCTCCTAGAGTTCGGGAGCATGCGATGAGGACGGGCGGCTTGGGCAAGCGCCCCGCTCCTGGGGCTCGCGGCGGCCGCCCGCGCCGCCGGCTTGGATCCCGTCCTTCCAGCGTCCGTGCCGCTTGGCATGCCTCAGTTCCCGCAAATCGTGGCGGGATGGACGGGAAAGGCCATAAGGGATCGGGAAAGGTGTTGGGAACGGGAATCGAACCCTCCCAAGCAGGCTACACCGAAACACAAGACTGCCCGTTCGTATACGAAGAAGCGCCCATAGCGCGCCAGGAGCGGTCGGGTAGGGACCACTCGCCAACGCCTGAGCGTCCCGGGGACCCGGACGCCGCCGCACGGCTACCTAGAATGCCGGGCACATGGCCGGATTCCCCCCGACGACCGTTGCTGTCATCGGGTTTGGCCGATTCGGACGCCTGTGGGCGTCGATGCTCGCCGAGGATTGGACCGTCCTGGTGCATGACACGGATCCACAGCGCGCCGGCGAGGCTGTCGCCCATGGATTCGCAGCGCCGCCGCTGCGCACCGCGCTGGAGTCCGATGTCGTCTTCTACTGCGTGCCCATCTCCGCGTTTGAGGTGACCCTGCAGGAGCACCGTCCGCTCTTCGACGAGATGGAAGGCCCGCGCACGCTTGTCGACGTGCTCTCGGTGAAGGTTCATCCGCAGACGGTCTTCGACCGGCATCTGCCGCCGGGCTACGCGGCGATGCTCACCCATCCCATGTTTGGACCGGACAGCGTCGCCGTCGAGGGCGTTGCGGGTCAGACCATCGTGCTCGATAGCTACCGGATGTCCGACGACGCGTTCGCGGGCTGGGCCGACTATTTCGCGCGCAAGGGGCTGGACGTCGTCCTCATGAGGGCCGACGAGCACGATCGCCTCGCCGCCGCGAGCCAGGGCGTCACGCATATCGTGGGCCGGACGCTGGAGCGCTTCGGTTTCGTGCCGTCGCCGATCGACACGCTGGGCACCAAGATGCTGCACGAGATCACCGCCCAGGTGGCCAATGACACCGAGCAGCTCTTCGTGGATCTGCAGACGTACAACCCGTACACAGGCGCGATGCGGTTGCGCCTGTCCGAGGCGCAGGACAGCGTCGTCGATCAGCTGCTGCCCAACCGGCTGGTCACCGATCGTCTCGTCGTCGGCATCCAGGGGGGACGGGGCAGTTTCAACGAAGAGGCGACGCGGCACTACATGAGCCGTACCCCGGATATCCCCTTCGAACTGGTCTACCTGCACACCACCGACGGCGTGCTCCGCGCGCTGCACCAGGGCACCGTCGACCGCGGCCAGTTCGCCATCCACAACTCCGTCGGCGGGAGGGTCGGCGAATCGGTGACGGCAATGGCTCGGTACCGCTTCGACATCGTCGACGAGTTCGCCATCGCCATCGCGCACTGCCTGATGATGGCGGCCGGCGGCGATACGGCCGCCATCGACACGGTAATGACCCACCCGCAGGTCCTCGGCCAGTGCCAGGCGACGCTGCGGGCGCACTACCCGTCGCTTCGCCAGACCAGCGGCGAGGGCGACCTCATCGACCACGCCAAGGTGGCGGAGCTCCTCGGTCAGGGTGCGCTGCCACGCAACATCGCCACCATGGGCAGCAGGGTCCTCGCCGACATCCATGGGCTGGCGATCATCGAGGACAACCTGCAGGACCTCGACAACAACCTCACCAGCTTCCTCTGGGTGCAGCGCCCTGGACCGTGAGGCGTGCCCACCGAGGCTTCGGGCGCTCGCCGGGCTTCCGCCGCAGCCAGCCAGCGCCCCGCTCGAGCGCAGGTTCAGCGCGCGCCGTTCGGGACGCCGGCGAATGCTTCCAGGCTGCGCATCAGCGCGTGGAACTCCGCGAACGACAGACTCTGTGCGGCATCCGACAGCGCCGCGGCGGGCTCGGGATGGACCTCGATGAGCAGGCCGTGGGCGCCCGCCGCCCGCGCTGCGCGCGCCATCGGCGCCACGTAGGCCCGATGACCGGTGCCGTGGCTGGGATCGACGATCACCGGCAAGTGTGTCCGCTCACGCAGCACGGGGATCGCGGAGAGGTCGAGCGTGTTGCGCGTGCTCGTCTCGAAGGTGCGGATGCCGCGCTCGCAGAGCATTACCTGCTGGTTGCCCACGGCGAGGATGTACTCCGCGGCGCCGAGCCATTCCTCGATGGTGCTGGACAGGCCGCGCTTGAGCAGGATGGGCCGGTCCACCTTGCCGAGCTCGCGCAGCAGGTCGAAGTTCTGCATGTTCCGGGCGCCCACCTGGAGAATGTCGACGAGCTCCGCCATGCGGCGCACCTGGTCGACCGCCATCACCTCGCTGACGATCGGCATGCCCCCCGCACGGCCGGCGGCGGCGAGCAGGTCGAGCCCCTCCCAGCCCAAGCCCTGGAACGCGTACGGCGAGGTGCGCGGCTTGAAGACGCCGCCACGAAGGATCTGCGCGCCCGCCTCCCTGACGGCCCGCGCGGTGGCGGTGATCTGCTCGGCGGACTCGACGGAGCAGGGGCCCGCCATGACCACGAAACCGTCGCCGCCGACCAGCAGCCCACCGACGGGGACGAGCGTGTCCTCGGTGCGCGCGGCGCGCCCGGCGAGCTTGTAGTTGTTCGACGCGCGTGGCGGCGGCGCTCCCGTCACGACCGCCTCGAGCAGGTCGACACCGGACGGCGCGTCCGACAGCGGGGTGGTGTCGCCCGGCTGGTATTCCGTGCGGGTCGCCTTCGCCGGGTAGCTGCCGAGCACCTTGAGGTGCAGGGAGGTCGAGCGCAGGTCGTCGAGCGCGCTCGCCGTTCGCGGGTCGGCGACGTTGCCCTCGAAGTCGAGGAAGAACATGTACTCCCAGGGGCGACCGGGACGAGGCCGTGACTCCAGCTTGGTCATCGAGTGACCGCTGGTGCCGAGGATGTCGAGCGAGCGCATCAGCGCACCGTGCTCGTGCCGGGTGACGAAGATCAGGCTGGTCTTGCACGGTGCGGTGAGATCCACCGCCACTGGGTGCCGCGCGAGCACCACGAAGCGCGTGTAATTCTCGGCGTGGTTGGCGATGCCGCGGCGCAGGACCGTCAGGCCATGGGCGGTCGCGGCCTCGGGCGCGCCGATGGCGACCTGGGTCGGATCCCCGGCCTCGGCGACGGTGCGCATCGCATCGCCGGCATCGACGTGCAGCACCGGCAACGCTCGCGACAGGCTCTGGATGAACGCCGAGCACTGCTCCAGTCCGTCGATGTCGGAGAGCACGCGTCGCACTGCTCCGAGCGGCACCTCGCTCACGCCAGCGAGGCAGTGGTCCACGCTCCATGTCTCCTCGCCGACGATTGCCACCTCATTCTCTCGGAGCAGGTCGTAGACCTCGTTGATGCTGCCAGCGATGGTGTTCTCGATGGGCAGGACCGCGAGGTCCACGGCTCCGTCCTTCAGAGCGTCGATCGCCGCCCGGTACGTGCGTGACGCGACAAGGTCGCCCTCGCGGTCGGTGGCGGCGAGGTACTTCTGCGCGGCGAGGAAGCTGTAGGTGTGCTCGGCACCCTGCACCGCGACTCGCACCCGCTGCCGCTGCGCGGGATCATCGCGGCTCCGCACCTGCCGGCTCACCGACTCGCCGAGCAGGTCGCGGTAGATGCGGCGCACCAGGTTGATCGGGGCGCCCGCGGACCGCGCGACCTGCTCCACAGAATCGAGCACCTGACGCTCGCGTTGCCGGTCGCGGATCGCCGCGTCCGAGCCGGCCTTCTCCCTGCCGACCTCACCGATCACCCGGAAGCGCTCGGCGATCAACTCGACGATCCTGCGGTCGAGTTCAGTCAGCCGCCCGCGCAGAGCGGGAAGATGGGCATCTGCGGGCGGAGGTGCTTCTGGTTCAGTCACGTTCGTGGCAGTCTACGGTCCACCGGTGCGGAGACCTGCGGCGAGCCTACGGGCTGGCCTGGGTGAGCCCGACCACGTTGCCCCCCGGGCCAGTGAACAGACCGGTGGTCGGGCTGCCGGGAACGGACTGTGGGAGCGCCAACGACCATCAAGCCAACCTGTGCCAAGAGCTCACGGTCGCGACAGCCTATCCGGCAGGAACGACTGCGAGGTCGTCCAGCGGTCGCAGGCCGGCCCCGATGGCTTCAGCGATGCGTCTGGTGTGTCCGAACAACCGATTCGCAAACAACGACCGCATGCATGGTCAGTCCTACGTGCCGGGCTGCCCAGAGATTCCGCCAGCACAATCCTGGGCTCTCCAACGACCGAGGGGCCAGCGGCCCTTGGTCAGGAGTTGGCTCAGACGCACCACCTTGGTGACCATCTGACCCTGGTCCCCGCCGTTGCCGAAGCTCGACGCTTTGGGAGGAGGAGGATGCCTGTAATGGCCATTTCAGTTCGGCTCAGAGGCCGCCAGCTGACTCGGCTGGGCGGTTTCGCCGGTGGTGCACCCTCGGACGAGGACTGTTCCACAGAAATCGCGAAATGGCGGGAAGGGGGGGATTCGAACCCCCGGAGGGACTTAACATCCCTCACCCGCTTAGCAGGCGGGCGCTTTCAGCCTCTCAGCCACCTCCCCGCGGAGAGCGCCAGTATATGGAGTGTGAGTGCGCCCAACTGCCGCCGGAGGGAGTCGAATCGATGCGCTGGGTGACCTTCCGGAGGGGACCGCGCGATGGTGATCGCGTCGGCGTCGTCGTCGAATCGCAGGTGCACGTGCTGCCCGAGGGCATCACTCTGCTCGCACTCCTCGGCGACGGTCTTGCCGCAGCGGGAGACCGCGCACTGCGCGACCCCGCCGACGTGGTCGCGCTCGACCAGGTGACGCTGTGCGCGCCGATCCCACAACCGCCGACCGTGCGCGATTTCTACGCGTTCGAACAGCACGTCAAGACAGCACGCAAGCGCCGCGGATTGGAGATGGACGCGGACTGGTATGAGCTGCCGGTCTTCTACTTCAGCAATCCCTACGCCGTGAACGGCGACGGCGCTGACGTCGCAATTCCGCCGGGCAGCGCGGAGCTGGACTTCGAGCTCGAGGTGGCGGCGGTCGTCGGCCGCGGCGGTTCCAACCTCACCGCGCAGCAGGGCGAGGAGAGCATCGCCGGGTTCTGCGTCATGAACGACTGGAGCGCCCGCGACATCCAGCGACGCGAGATGAAGCTCAGCATGGGCCCGGTGAAGGGCAAGGACTCGGCCACCACGCTGGGTCCGATGCTGGTCACCCCTGATGAGATCGAGGACGCGCGCAGCGGTCCCGCCTACGACCTCACCATGACCGCCGCCGTGAACGGACGCGAGTACTCCCGGGCGTCGCTGGCGGAGATCTACTGGAGCTTCGGCGAGATGATCAGCTACGCCTCGCGCGGCACCCGCGTGGAACCGGGTGACGTCATCGGATCGGGCACGTGCGGGACCGGCTGCATCCTGGAGCTCGCGCTCGTCCACGGCAGCGATGCGTATCCGTGGCTGCAGCCCGGCGACGAGGTGGTGCTGACCGTCGAGCGGCTCGGCTCGATCCACAATCGAGTCGTCGCCGGCGCGCCTCTGCGGCCCCTGCGATGAGCTCGCCGGCTGATGACTTGGTGCGCCGTCTCGACCGCGTCGAGGACAGATGGCGCCACCACGCCGCACGCGACTTCCCCCAGGACGCGCTCACCGCGCCCGATCCTCCCACCGGTGAGCGGTGGGAATCCGGCCAGGTCTGGGCCCACGTCGCAGAGTTCATCCCCTACTGGTTGGGCGAGACCGCCTTGGTCATCGAGAACCACGCCGACGAGCCGGCGCCGTTCGGGAGGACCAAGAGCGACCCCGGCCGCATCGCCGCCATCGAACGGGACAGGAGCACCGATCAGAGCCGGCTCTGGCGCCGCATCGCGCGGGACATCGGCGCGCTCCGCACCTTTCTCGGCGGGCTCGACGACTCGGCCTGGAGGGCGCGTGGCCTCCATCCCACGCTGGGAGAGATGGACCTGGCGCAGATCGTCGATGAGTTCCTGGTCGGCCACCTCGAGCAGCACGCGACGCAGCTCGACCAGTTGCACCCGTAGGCGGCAGACGAGGAGCGTCACAGCAGTCATCCATTCGTTGCGGGATGGCCGATGCCGCGCGAACCTGACCTGCTACAACGGGGCATCAGTTCTCTCGCCTCGGCGGTTAAGGGGTGTGGCTTGGCCAAGGTGCTGCTGGCTGATGACGATCCAGACATTCGCGAGCTGGGTCGTCTGCTTCTCGCACGGCATGGCCACCAGGTGGTCACGGCCGAAGATGGCGTCGAGGCCATCGCGATGCTGCCGCGCGAAACGCCCGCGCTGGTCGTGACCGACCTCAACATGCCCCGCAAGGATGGTCGCGACGTCTGCTCGGCGGTCCGCTCGTCGTCAATCCTGCACTCGATTCCGGTGGTGATGCTCACCGCAATGCCCCCCAACGATGAGCGTGTAGTCCAGGCCACCACGGAGTGCCGCGCAGTCGTGCTGCTGAAGACGGACATCAGCACGCTCGGGGAGCTCGCCGATCGACTCGTCGCCAATGGCAGCGCGACCTAGCATCGGGTGCCTCACCGGGCGGGTGCAGTACCGTTCTGTGCAATCGGCCTTGCCAGTTGGGATGGTGCCATGACCACGTCGAGCGCGGGGAACTCCACATCCACCGAACCCGTCGAGCTGGGCTCCGCCGTGTCCGGCAGCCAGCTGTTCATCCCACGGCCGCCCACCTTCGCCTCTGTCGATGACGAGCGCTACGACCGCAAGGTGCGGCTGGCGGCCGCGTTCCGCATGTTCAGCCGCGCCGGCATGGACGAGGGCGTGGCTGGGCACATCACCGTGCGAGATCCGGGCGAGCCCGACAGCTATTGGGTCAACCCGTTCGGGCTGCACTTCAGCCTGATCCGTCAGAGTGACCTTGTCCGCGTGTCCCACGAGGGCGAGGTCGTCGAGGGTCAGCGCGCGGTGAACGGGGCGGCCGTCGCCATCCACTGCGCGGTCCACGCCGCACGGCCCGACATCGTCGCCGCCGCGCATGCGCACGGCCCCTACGGGAAGACGCTGTCCTCTCTGGAGATGACGGTGGAACCACTGACGCAGGACGCTTGTGCCTTCTACGACGACGTGGGCGTCTACGACACATACACCGGCGTGGTGCTCGACCCCGCGGAGGGACGGCGGATCGGCGAGGCTCTCGGCAGCCACAAGGCCGTCATCCTGCGCAACCACGGGATGCTCACCGTCGGAGAGACCGTCGACAGCGCGGCGTGGTGGTTCCTCACCCTGGAACGCACCTCGCAGTCCCAGCTGATGGCGTACTCGGCGGCCGCGGGGGCCAGCAGCAAGCCCCGCCACATCGGCCACGACGAAGCCACCCTGACGCGCGGCCAGCTCGGGTTCGAACTGGCGGGGTGGTTCCAGTTCCAGCCCATCTTCGAGCGGATCTGCAGGGACAGCCCCGACATCTTCGACTGACCGACCGGAGAGGCGGCAGGCGTCGCGATATCCTGCTCAGGCGCGGAGGGATGCCGGAGCGGTTGATCGGAGCGGTCTTGAAAACCGCAGGGGCCGCCAAGCCCCCGGGGGTTCGAATCCCTCTCCCTCCGCCACTTAGCCCTTGTTTGTAAAGGGGTTTCTTGCATCCGGCCGGCTACGCGGCAGGTTTGTGACCTTCGACCCTGGCGAGTCCCTGCCGGTTGGGGTAGGTGTGGCCGATCACCAGCCGTGAGGGGGAGGGCTTGCAATGCGCGCATGGACGGCGGAACGGTGGACGGGCGCAGCGGGAGTTGTAGCGACGGTCCTGCTGGTGATCGCCTTCGGGCTGTTCTTCGCGGCAGGCGCGCCGACGGACCTAACCACCGCCACCGGCATCGTCAACTACCTGCGCCAAGGCAGCGGGGCGATCGAGACCTCGGCGGTGCTGATCTTTGTGGGGTTGAGCATCTTCTTCGTCTTCCTCGCT
>DATITA010000174.1:0-15412 GCA_035468355.1 Candidatus Dormiibacterota bacterium | reverse complement strand
ATGCTCGCGACCTTTCCCGCCTCGAGATCGTTGGGGATGAACACAAAGCATTCCAGGCCCGCGCGCACCGCATACGCCGCCACCGCGTTCGCGAGGTTGCCGGTGGACGCGCACGCGATCGTCTCGAAGCCATGCGCCCGCGCCCAGCTTATGGCGACCGACACCACCCGGTCTTTGAAGGAGTTGGTCGGGTTCATGCTGTCGTTTTTCAGGTAGAGGTTGCGCAGGCCGAGCTCCTGGCCGAGCCGGTCTGCTTTGACCAGCGGGGTGAACCCCTCGCCCAGCGTCACCACGGGCACCGTCTCCTCGACGGGCAGGAGGTCTCGATAGCGCCACATGGACTTCGGCCCCTGCTCGATGCGGCGACGAGACACCACCTTCTTCAAAGCGGCGTGGTCGTAGACCACGTCCAGCGGTCCAAAGCACATCTCACAGACGTGCGTCGCCTGGAGCTCATACTCCGCTCCGCATTCGCGGCAACGCAAACCGAGCAGCTTCGGCACAGGGCTCAGTTTAGAAGGTGGTCGCAGTAATCTTGGCTGCACATCACCCCCAGTCCGCCCTGTGCGTCACCTTCCGCACACAACCTCACAACCCCGCGGATCGTAGGCTCCTTAGAGATGAGGTTTGCCGCGCTAGCGCTCGCCGTCTTACTTCTGGCCGCGTGCTCGACGGCCCCTGTAGGCCCCGCCTCGATCTCCCCCAGCCCCAGCCGGCCGCAGGCGGCCCTGCCCAGCCCCGTACCCTCGCCGGCTCCGAAATCCACGCCAGGCCCGGCGCACGTCTTCGTGATCGTGTTGGAGAACCGGAGCTACGCCGAGGTGGCCGGCAGCGGCTACATCGCGCAGCTCGCGGCGCAATATGGCGTCGCCACCAACTACCACGGCGTTTCCCATCCCAGCTTGCCCAATTACCTCGCCCTCACGTCCGGCAGCACGTGGGGCATCGCGGACGACGGATTCCATGCCCTGCCGGCAGGCGGTCTCGGCTCGCAGCTCACGGCCGCGGGCATCGACTGGCGCGCGTACATGGAAGGCATGACGCGCAGCTGCTTCAACAGCCCTTACCCCTATGCCCTAAAACACAATCCCTTCGCGTACTACGGGGCGGCGTGCCCGCCGCAGGTCGTCCCTTTCAGCCAGTTCGCAACCGACATGTCGGGCACGGTGCCGAGGTTCGTGTGGATCACACCGGATCTCTGCCACGACGGCCACGACTGCTCCACCGCCGTGGCGGACGGCTGGCTGGCGCAGACCGTGCCTCAGATCCTGGCCACGACCGCATGGCAGGACAACGGCCTGCTGCTGATCACGTGGGATGAAGGGGAGGACAGCGCCAACTCGGTGCTGACCCTGGTGATCCAGCCCAACCCGCTGACGCACCAGAGCAACCGCCCGTACGACCACTATTCGCTGCTGGCCACGGTCGAAGATGAGCTTGGCGTCCCGCGGCTGGGAGCGGCGGCGCAGGCCAGCCCGATGTCAGACCTGCTGGCGACCCCGGCCGCGCACCTGGGCAACCCGCCCGGCTAGCTGAGATTCCTGCCGCGCATCGTCTCTTTCCAGTAGGTGATCGACTCGAGGTACTCGCTGTCCACCGCGACCCCCAGGCCTGGCCCGGTCGGCACCCTCAGCCTCCCGTCCTCGAGCACGAACGGCTCCGTGATGTCGCGCTCGTAGTAGCGATCCGAGGCGGACGTGTCGCCCGGCAGCGTGAAGTTGGCCATCGCGGCCATCGCAACGTTTCCCGCCCGGCCGATGCCCGTCTCGAGCATTCCGCCCATCCACACCGGAACACCCCGCTCTGCGCACACGTCGTGGATTCTTTTTCCCTCCAGGTAGCCTCCAACGCGGCCCGGCTTGACGTTGATGATCCGACAGGCCCCCAGGGCGATCGCGTCGATCGCGCCCTGGGCAGACGTGATGGACTCATCGAGGCAGATCGGGGTGCGCACGGTCTTGGCCACCTCCGCGTGCGCGAGCACCTGCTCTTCGGGGAGAGGCTGCTCGATGAGCAGCAGACCGAACGGGTCGAGCTCTGCGAGGTGCCTGGCGTCCGAAACGGTATATGCGGTGTTGGCATCGACCTGGAGCGGCACCTGGCCGAACCGCTCGCGGACGGCGCGGACTGGCTCGACATCCCATCCGGGCTTGATCTTGAGTTTGATGCGCCGGTAACCCCGTTCGAGGTAGCCCCCCACCGTGTCGAGGAGGTCCGGAATCGACCGATGGATGCCGACCGAGACACCGCAATCGACCATGGGACGCACCGCGCCGAAGAACTGCCCGAACGAGTCGCCTCGAGCCCGGAGCTCGGCATCGAGCACCGCCATCTCGATGGTCGACTTCGCCATCTGGTGCCCATGCACCGGCCGGAGCACGTCAGAGACACCCTCCGCCGTGATCTGCGCGAGCTCGAAGAGTCGCGGCAGCAGGTGGTGGACGAGCACGTGCTGCGCCGCGTCCACGTATTCGGAGGAGTAGGTCGGCTCCTCGCCGGCGACGCACTCGCCCCAGCCGTCGCCGTCATCCGTGATGGCGCGCATGAGCAGAATGTCTCGTTCGGTCTGGACGCCGAACGACGTCTCGAAGGGAGCGACCAGGGACATCCTGATGCGGCGCAGCTCGACGGCTTCGAGCTTCATGCGCTCAGGCTATCCAGCTGTGCGATCTCGTCGTCGCTCAGGTTCACGTCGGCTGCCGCCGCATTCTCCTCGAGCTGGCGCACGCTCGACGCCCCGGGAATCGCCACGACGTTCGGCATGCTGATAAGCCACGCTAGCGACACCTGCGACGGCGTGGCGCCATGCTTCCCCGCGATGTGTCGCAGCGCCGCGATCAACGGTTCCCGACGCGCCCTTCCCTCCGGCTTGAAGTCGGCGCGCATCCGGCGGAAGTTCGTCGGGGCAGCGTCCTGGTACTTGCCCGACAGCAGGCCCTGGCCGAGCGGACTGTACGCGATGACGATCCGGCCGTTGCGCTGCGCCCAGGGGACCAGTTCTTGCTGCGGCGCGCGGTGGACCAGGCTGAACCGCACCTGGTTCGAGAGCACGGGGCCGCCGAAGGCGCGTTCGCATTCCTGCCAGAGCGAAAGGCCGTGATTGCTCACGCCCACGTGCTTGACCAGGCCCTGTTCGACCAGCCGCCTCAGGCGGGGCATCGTCGCGCGTGGAGAGAACAGTCGGTTCGGCCGGTGCTGCTGGTACAGGTCGATTTGGTCGATCCCGAGCCGGCGCAGGCTGGCTCGCGCGCGCCGGGCGGCCATGAATGGAAGTCCGACCGGAAAGAGCTTGGTGGCGAGGAAGGCCTCGTCTCGCCGGCCCCGGATCGCCTCGCCGACGGTGCGCTCCGAACGGCCGAACCCGTAGATCTCGGCCGTGTCGATGAAGTTGATCCCCAGGTCGAGGGCCCGCCGGGTGATCTCCTGCGCGACTCCGCTCGTGAACGGGCGGCCGTAGCCCCATTGGGTCGAGCCGAACTGCCAGGTTCCGAGCCCGATCGCCGAGACACGCACGCCGCCGACTTCGACGTACCTCATGCACCGCCCTCCGCCAGCCGGTCGTACACCATCTGCGACCACGATTCCATGCCCAGGTAATACATACGCATCTCGTCCAGGGTAAGCAGCTCACCGGCCAGCTTGTCCGTCTCCCTGATGCTGATGTTCGGGCTGTCGCCGTCGACGACGAACACGACCCCGAGGTGCACCTTGGAGACCGGGGACGAATCGTCGTTCAAGAGGCCGATCAACCTGGCTTCGAACCGTCCGTCGTAGACGACCTCCTCTTCCCATTCGCGTTTGAGACCGTCGAGGATGGGATCTCCCGCCTCGAGGTCTTGGGGGTTGATGTGGCCGCCGACGCCGAGGGAATACTGCTTGCGAAGGCGCTTCTCGGACGACGCGCGCAGGCGGTGGGTCAGAAAGTAATGGTCACCGTGGCGGAAGACGACGTAAGGGATGATCTGCTGGAAACGCGGGTCGTCTTCGACCTCCGACCGTGGCTTAAAGAAGTGGCGTTCGCGGATCACCGCCTGGTGCCGTGCGAGGTCATCGCTGACGAATCCGTGCCAGGCGCCATCGGGAAAGATGTCATCCCTGCTCACGCACAGGACTTGCTCGGAGCCGGCCATCAGACCATCCGGACGAGGCCGCGCCCGAAAACCGCGATCAGCTCGGCGGTACGTTCGATGTCCTCGTCCTGCACCGGTAGGAAATACATCCACGCCGCCCTCTCCGTCGACGTCGTGATCATCGTCCGCGCGGAGTCTGCGCTGGGGTTGCCGCACGGGCCCTCCGCGTCCGCGACGCAGATCCGCCCCTCGACGTTGACGCGCTCCTTGCCGATGCCGCTGTAAGTCTCACCCGCCTTCCCGAGTCGAACCACCAGGTCTCCGCCTTTGACCTTGTCCAGGTCGTACAGGCCTACCGGCACCTGCAGCTGGACCGACATGGCGTTGGCGATGTCCACCAGCGAGTTTATGCGCGGCAGCGACTCGCCTTTGCGCATGCGACGGAAGAGCGCCTCAGACGACGGCCTCACCCGGGTGGGGTCGGTGCCGAAACGCCGGTAGAGCTCGCGAGCCTTGCCGGCCGGCCCTACCGCGCCGGAACGGACTGCCTGCATCGCGCGCGCCACCTCGAGTTCGAAATCGTCACGAGGCTCGGTGACCTCCAGCTCGTAGAGCTCGAGCGTGACCGGCTCGATGTCGATTTCGCACAGAACTTTCAACACAGGTACTCGAGGTGGTCGAAGAAGTCGGGGTAGGAGATTTCCACGCACTCGGCGTCCTCGATCTCGGTGGTGCCGTCGGCGAGCAGCCCGGCGATCGCCAGTGCCATCGCCACGCGGTGATCGCCCAGCGATCGAACGCGCGCGCCCTCGAGGCGGCGCGGGCCAGTGATCACCCACCCATCGTCCTGCGCCGCGATGTCGGCGCCCATGGCAAGCAAGCCCTCCTCCATCGCCGCCAGCCGGTTCGACTCCTTGACCCGCAGCTCGGATGCCCCAGTGATGACGCTCGTTCCCGCGATCTGGGTGGCGGCCACCGCCAGGACGGGCAGCTCATCGATCATCTCCGCGGCCATGCCGTCGCGCAGCTGGATCGGACGGGTCACGACGGCCGGGCGAACGTCGAGGTCCGCGACGGCCTCTCCTCCCTCCGCGCGGGAGTTCGACGCGCCGATCTCCCAACCGGCGGCCCGAAGGATTTCCGCGAAAGCCGTGCGAGTCGGGTTGACGCCCACCGACTCGAGACGCACGCGCGAGCCGTGCAGCAGGCCGGCCGCGACCAGCCAGAACGCGGCGGCGCTGAAGTCGCCCGGAACGTCGACATCCAGCGCTTCCAGCCTCTGAGCGCGACGCACCTCGACCCGCAGCCCGTCCACCTTCAGGTCGGCTCCCATCGACGCCAGCATCAGCTCTGTGTGGTCTCGCGTCCTGACGGGTTCGACCACTGTCGTGACGCCATCCGCAAAGAGCCCGGCGAGGAGGATGGCGGACTTGACCTGGGCGCTGGCGATCGGCATCAGGTACTCGATGCCGCGAATCGGCGCCGTGCCGCCCACACGGAGCGGAGGCCAGTCCGCCGCGGCGCCCATCTGCCGCAGGGGCGCCACAACGCGGTCCATCGGGCGGCGGGACAGAGACTCGTCCCCGGTGAGCTCGCTGGTAAACGCCTGCCCCGCGAGAAGGCCGGCCAGGAGCCTCATCGTGGTGCCCGAGTTGCCGCAGTCGAGCGGACCGCCGGGCGCCTGCAGACCGTCCATGCCCCGACCCCCAAGCTTCGACCCGTCGAGCTCGACCCCCAGCGCGCGCAGGCACGCGATGGTCGACTGCACGTCAGCCCCTGGCGACAGGCCGCGCACGTCGCTGCGCCCGGTCGCCACGGCGCCGAGGATGAGAGCGCGATGCGAGATGGACTTGTCTCCGGGCAGCCTGATCGCGCCCTCGAGCTTTCGGGCGCTGCGGACGGTCGCGATCACCTCGGCCGGGCCCAGCGCTCGCGGACGGCGCGGGCCTCTTCGAAAAGCTCGATCAAGCGCGGGTCGTCCGCCTGCAGGTGCCGGCGCAGCCGCGCCAGCTCGGCCGTGACCGCGTCGAGCATCTCGACCAGGTTCTCCCGGTTGGTCTTCGCCACGCCGGCGTAGAGCTCTGGGTCGCCCGCCGCCAGCCGGCTCATGTCGCGGTAGCCGGATGAAGCGAGCCGCGAAGCCTGCGGCCAGTCGCTCCGACGCGAGAGCGCGAGCACGTACCCGACGGACAGGAGGAACGCGGCGTGGCTCACTCCAGCCACCAGCTGGTCGTGGGTCGTAGCGTCCATCACCACCGGCTGCGCCCCGACGGCCTCGACCAGCTCGACGATCCGCGGCTCGCCGCGCGTCAGCACCCACGGCGCACCGTCGAAGATGGTGGCATCCGCCGCGTCGATTCCAGCCGTCTCCTTGCCGCACATGGGGTGCCCGCCGACCAGGTCGAGTTGCGCCGCCGCCGCCCACTCCATCACGCTCACCTTGGTGCTGGCCATGTCGGTGATGAATTTGCCGGCTGCCAGTGGCGCCAGTCGGGCAAAGAGCTCGGGCATGGCGCGAATCGGAGCGCCGATCACCACCACGTCCGCCATCTCGGCCACGCTCACATCAGCGCTCGCCGTCTCCACGATGCCGCGGTCGAGCGCCTTACGGACGACGGCCTGGTCGTGGTCACTTCCGGCGATCACGATCTCGGGTCGCGACCGTTTCAGCGCGAGCGCGAAGGACGAGCCCATTAGACCCAGGCCCACCACGGCGACGGTGGGCACGCTAGGCGAGCTGCTTCTGCATCGCGCCGAGAAGCCGACGAAGATCCGCCATCAAGCGGTCGAAGCTGTCGAAATCGAGCGATTGCGCGCCGTCGGACAGCGCCTGGTTGGGGGTTGGATGGACCTCGATGATCAGTCCGTGCGCGCCGGCCGCCACGGCGGCAAGGGACATCGGCCGGACCAGGGACCACCGACCGGTCGCCTGCGACGGGTCGACGACTACAGGCAGGTGAGAGAGCTCGCGCACCAGCGGGACGGCGTTCAGGTCAAGCGTGAAGCGGGTCGCCGTTTCGTAGGTGCGGATACCGCGCTCGCACAGGATCACATCGCGGTTGCCCTGCGACAGGACGTACTCCGCCGCCAGCAGCCACTCCTCGATCGTCGAGGACATGCCGCGCTTCAGGAGGACCGGTTTGCCCGACCTGCCCGCCTCTTGCAGCAAGGCGTAGTTCTGCATGTTGCGCGTACCCAGCTGCAGGATGTCGGCGTAACGAGCGACCAGCTCGACGTCGCTCGGCGAGACCACCTCGGTCACGACCTTGAGGCCGGTCTCGGCCCGCGCGGCATCCATCATCTTCAGAGCCGCCTCGCCCAGGCCCTGGAACGAGTAAGGCGAGGTTCGCGGCTTGAAAGCGCCCCCGCGCAGCACCCTGGCCCCCTGCGCGGCGACGTGGCGCGCGGTCTCGATGAGCATCTCCTCACCTTCGACCGAGCATGGTCCGGCCATGATCACCACCTCGTCGGCCCCGATCTTCACGCCTCCGACGTCGACCACCGTGTTGGCAGGTCTGAACTCGCGGCTCGCCAGCTTGAACGGCTTGGTGATCGGGATGATCTCGTGGATGCCGCTGAGGTGAGAGAACGCCTCCTTGTAGGCGTACGCGTTGCCGCCGATCACGCCGACGAGCGTCCTCTCCTCGCCGCGCGAGAGCTCCGTCTTGAGACCGATCTCATGAACGCGGTCAACGACTGCGGAGATCTCCGACTCGCTTGCGGTGTGGGACATGACGATGATCAAGGCTTGAGTGACCCCCTGAAATATTCCAGGTCCGCCTTGATCGCCTGGGCGCCGCGAAGATAAGCGAACCGGATCGTGGCCTGTGGCCGAGGCGTGTTGTACAGCAGGAGGATGCGCACACACATCGGCACACCGCGAGGATTGGATTCGGGCACGTCCATGTCGTGACCGCAGAGCAGCGGAACCTCGAGCCAGCCCAGCTTGCGGGCTGCGATCGCTGGGAACTCCGCGTCCAGGTCGCGCGTCGTGGTGAAGTACGCGAAGGCGATCTCCGAAGGGTCCAGGTCGTTCAGGCGGATGAGCTCCCGCAGGAGCTCGTCGGTGGCCTCGGTGATGGCTTCCACGGTGTTGGCCTCGGCCGTGGTGGCGCCGCGGATCCCCCTTACCGGCATGCTTTGAGCAGCTCCTTCACGAGCCCGACAGCGTCGCCCCCGCCGTCGATCTCGCTGACGATCGCGCTGCCCACCGCGGCTGCGTCCACTTTGCCGCGCAGCCCTTTCATGTGTTCCGGGCGCGAGATGCCAAAGCCTGCCGCCAGCGGAAGCCGGGTCTTCGTGCGCACGTCGGCGAACAGCTCCGTCATCCCGTCGGGAAGGTCCTTGCGAGCCCCGGTTATGCCGGTGACAGTCACGCAGTAGACGAAGCCGCTGGAGTGAGCGCAGATGGCCTCCATGCGGTCTTTCGAGGTGGTCGGCGCGACCATGAATATGGTGTCGAGAGAAGCTGAGCGCAGCCAGCCCGCCACCGGCTCGGACTCCTCGACGGGAAGGTCGGGCACGATGACACCGGACACTCCGGCCTGAGAAGCCTCGGCCGCGAAGCGGCGCGGATCGTGCGACAGGATGGGGTTGATGTAGGTCATCAGCACGACCGGCACGCCTTCTGTCGAGATCGCCGCGGCGACCTCGAGGGCGCCGCCCACGGTCATCCCGTGATCCAGCGCCGCCTGACCGGCGCGCTGGATCACCGGGCCATCGGCCAGCGGGTCGGAATGTGGGATGCCGATCTCCAGCGCTGCGATACCGGAAGCCGCCAGCCTCTTGCCCACCTCGATGGAGCGCTTCTTGGTCGGATGCCCGGCCATCAGGTATGCGATCAGCTTGAGGTCGCCGTCGGCGCGCACCGCCGCCTCCAGACGAGTGGGGTCAGCCACCTTTTCCAGGGGCCCCCGCGAAGTCACGGGGAGCCGCTCCCCGACTCACCGCGCGGATCGGAGTGCAGGTCCTCGGACTTCGTGGGGCTTTCAACGGAGTCCATGTCCTTGTCTCCCCGCCCCGACAGGCAGACGAGAATCCGGCCGCCGGGTCCGAGCTCTCGCGCGATGACGCCGGCGCGGTGCAGCGCGTGCGCCGGCTCGAGGGCCGGCATGATGCCCTCGAGGCGCGTGCAGAGCTTGAATGCAGCGAGCGCTTCGGCGTCGGTCACGGCCACGTACTCCACCCGCTCGATGTCCCGCAGGTACGAGTGCTCGGGCCCGACGCCCGGGTAATCGAGGCCCGCCGAGATCGAGTGGGTGGGCAAGATCTGCCCGTCGCCGTCCTGCAGCACGTAGGAGTAGCTGCCGTGAAGAACGCCAGGACGCCCCCCTACGAGTGATGCGGCGTGCTCCCCTGACCTGATCCCCTTGCCCGCGGCCTCCACGCCGACCAGCACCACGTCCTTGTCGTCGAGGAAGGCGGTGAACATGCCTATGGCGTTCGAGCCGCCGCCCACGCAGGCGAGGACGACGTCCGGCAGCTTGCCGTCGACCGCCAGATACTGCTCGCGGGCCTCGTCGCCGATGACCCTCTGGAGGTCGCGGACCATCTCCGGGTAAGGATGCGGTCCGACTACCGAGCCGATGATGTAGTGGGTGGTCCGGACGTTGGTGACCCAGTCGCGAATTGCCTCCGACGTGGCGTCCTTCAGCGTCTTCGAGCCGCTGGTGACCTCGACCACCTGCGCGCCGAGGAGCTTCATGCGCCGGACGTTCATCGACTGCCGGCGCATGTCCTCTGTGCCCATGTACACCGTGCACTCGAGCCCGAAGCGCGCACACACGGTGGCGGTGGCGACGCCGTGCTGGCCGGCGCCGGTCTCGGCGATGATCCGCTTCTTGCCCATGCGCATCGCCAGCAGCGCCTGGCCGACCGCGTTGTTCAGCTTGTGCGCGCCCGTATGGCACAGGTCCTCGCGCTTCAGGTGGATGTGCGCTCCACCGAAGTGCTCGCTCAGCCGGTTGGCGGCGTAAAGGGCCGTCGGGCGGCCGACGAACGCGTGGCGGTGGCCGGCGAGCTCGAGCTGGAACTGGGCGTCCGCCTTGGCTTCATGCCAGACACGCTCCAGCTCGATCAGAGCGCCCATGAGAGTCTCGGGGACGTATTGGCCGCCGAAGATTCCGTAGCGCCCGTCGATGGGGTGCGTGGGCGCAGTGCGAGACATCAGACCCTCATCTCCGCCAGGCGCACGTTGCGGATGAAGGCGCGCACCCTCTCGGGGTCTTTCACGCGGACCTCGGCTTCGACACCGCTCGAGACGTCGACGCCGTACGGCTTGAAGCGGCTCACGACGTCGCCCACGTTACCCGGTTCAAGACCCCCGGCGATGAACACCCGCCGCGATTCGAGCAGCGGGCGGGCGAGCTCCCAGTCCCAGGTCCGGCCGGTGCCACCCCTTTGGTCGGCCGACCACGAGTCGATCATCAGCGGGTCCGGCCAGTCGAGTGCGCCCCCGATCACCCCGTCCCGGACCTTCAACACCTTGATCACGGGCTTGCCGGCCCTGAAGCCGGGCGGCTCGGAGCCGTGGAGCTGCACGACGTCGAGGCCCACGAAGTTGGAGACCTGGCGCACCTCGTCCTCCGACTGGTCTATAAACACGCCGACGATCGACGGCCGCACGTCGAGGGAGTCGACGATGGCCTTCGCCGCCTCCGGCGTGACGCGCCGCCGCGAGGGGCAAAAGTGGAAACCGAGCATGTCCGCGCCGCCGTCGGCCGCGACCGCGGCGGCCTCGGCGTCGCAGATCCCGCATATCTTCACGCGGACCAACTGGTCAGCTCCCTGATCCTCGCCGCGGGGTCGGGCGACCTCATCAGCTCTTCGCCCACCAGGATTGCGTCAGCACCGGCCTCGCGCAGGCGTCGCGCGTCATCGGCCGAATGAATGCCGCTCTCCGCAACGAGAATAACCTGCTCCGGGATCATCTTCCTCAGGCGCCCGGTGAGGCCGAGGTCGATGTCGAAGGTGCGCAGGTCCCGGTGATTCACGCCCACGATCACAGCGCCCGACTCGAGAGCCGCGTTCGCCTCCCGCTCGTCGTGCACCTCCACGAGCGCCGCCACGCCGCGGCTGCGGGCGACCGCGAGCAGGTCGGCGAGCTGGGTGCTCTGGAGCGCCGCGACGATGAGCAGCACGGCGTCGGCGCCCGACGCCCTCGCCTCCGCGATCTCGAACGGGTCGGTGATGAAGTCTTTGCGCAGGATCGGCAGGTCTGTCGCCTCGCGCGCGGACCGGACGTGCTCCGGTCGACCGCCGAAGCTCGCCATGTGCGTCAGCACAGACAGCGCCGCGGCGCCGCCCTCGGTATACACGAGCGCCAGGTCGGCCGGATTGTATTGCTCCGCCAGGACGCCCATGGTCGGCGTGCGCTGCTTCATCTCTGCGATCACCGCCAGCCCCGGCCGGTTCAGGGCGCCCGCGAAGTCCTTGGGCACGTAGGCGGCCACCGACCTCTCGAACTGGTCCGAGCCGACGAGGTGACGCCGCCGCTGCAGGTCCTGCCGCGCCTCGAGCACTAGCCGGGCCAGGATGTCCTCCGAGCTCACTTCAGCGGGATTTCACTGCTGGGAGATCGCGGCCCACCGCTGCAGGACCTCCCCCGCCCCCCCGGAGTCGATCGCTTCCGCGGCGAGGCCGAGTCCCTCCTTCCAGCCGCCGGCGCGCCCGCAAGCGCGCAGGGCGGCCGCGGCGTTGAGGAGCACGATGTCGCGGCGCGGGCCGGTGGCGCCGTCGAGGATCTCGCGCGCGAGCCGGGCGTTCTCCTCCGGGCCTCCCCCCCGCATCGTCTCGACCGGGGCCATCTCCAGTCCGAGGTCGGCGGGATCAAGCTGGTACTCCTTGCGATGTCCGTCGATCTCGATCACCGACGACGGAGAGCTCACCGACAGCTCGTCCATGCCGTCGCCGGCATGGAAGACGATCGCCCGCTCAACGCCCAGTCGCTGAAGCACGTCGGCCATCTTGGCGGCCAGCTTTCCGTCGGCCACGCCCAACGCCTGGAATCGAGCGCCGGCGGGGTTGCACAGGGGTCCCAGGACGTTGAAGACCGTGCGCACGGCCAGCTCTCGGCGCGGCACCGAGACGAATCGGAAGGCCGGGTGGAAGACCGGCGCGAACAGGAAGCCGATGCCCGCCTGGTCGATGCACCGCGCCACCCCTTCCGGCGCAAGGTCGATCTTGACCCCGAGCTGCTCGAGCACGTCGGCAGATCCGCACAGGGACGAGGCGGCGCGATTGCCGTGCTTGGCGACCCTTGCGCCACATGCGGCAGCCACGATGGCCGCCAGCGTCGATATGTTGAACGTGGCGAGGCCGTCCCCACCGGTGCCGCAGGTATCGAGAAGATCACCCTCGACCTCGATCGGAGTCGCTACGGACCTGACTGTTCGGACGAAACCAGTGATCTCGTCGGCGGTCTCGCCTTTCATGCGGAGCGCCACGAGGAAGCCTGCCACCTGAGACGGCGTCGCGTCGCCGTGCATGATGACCTCGAACGCGGCGGCGGCCTCGTCTTCCGTGAGGGACTCGCAGCGCACCAGCTTCGCGATCGAGTCGATCACCTCGTTTCCTCAACGGCGGCGGGCGACCGCCCCGCCGCCGGGGAAGCGGCGCGGCGAACGAAGTTGCCGATGATCTTCGTGCCTTCCCTGGTCAGCACAGATTCGGGATGGAACTGCACCCCGTAAGTCGGGTGCCGGACGTGGCGGAGGCCCATCACCGTCCCGTCCGCGGTCCATGCGGTGACGATGAGCTCCGCCGGCACCGACGACTTCT
Organism: Candidatus Dormiibacterota bacterium; assembly: GCA_035468355.1. Lineage (GTDB taxonomy): Bacteria > Chloroflexota > Dormibacteria > Dormibacterales > Dormibacteraceae > DATKSS01. Next base: position 2,564 of record DATITA010000174.1, on the reverse strand, counting down.
CGACGATCAGCGAGTGATAGCGCGTGGCCTCGAATGGATCGCTCACGCCCGCCATCACGCCCGAGTTGTCGTGCCGGATCCACGACGTCTTGCCGTGCGAGGGCTCGTGGCGGGACACGGTGGCCCCGAACACCTGCCCGATGCACTGGTTACCCAGGCACACGCCGAGGATCGGGATTCTGCCGCTCAGGGAACGGATCGCATCATTCGAGACCCCCGCGTCCTCGGGCCTCCCAGGCCCGGGCGAGATCACGATGCCGTCGAAGGTGGACAGCTCCTCAACGGTGACCTCGTCGTTGCGAAACACCCTGGGCTCGGTTCCCAGCTCGGCCATTTGCTGCACGAGGTTGTAGGTGAAGGAGTCGTAGTTGTCGATGAGGGCGATCGACATCACATCTGCTCCGCCATCTCGACCGCTTTGAACATGGCGCCCGCCTTCTCGAGCGTCTCCTCGAACTCGCGCTCCGGTTTAGAGTCGGCGACCACGCCGGCACCCGCCTGCACGTACGCGACGCCATCCGCGACCACGACGGTTCGCAGCGTGATCGCCATGTCGAGGTTGCCGCCAAAGCTGACGTACCCGAGCGACCCCGCGTACACCCCGCGCCGCTCAGGCTCGAGGTCGGCGATGATCTCCATGGCCCGGATCTTGGGCGCGCCCGACACCGTGCCCGCCGGGAAGGCGGCCCGCAGGGCGTCAAGCGAGGTGCGGCCGTCGCGCAGCTGCCCGCTCACGGTCGAAGAGATGTGCATCACGTGGGAATACCGCTCTACCTCCATGAGGCGGTCGACTGTGACCGACCCCGGCCGGGCGACGCGGCCGACGTCGTTGCGTCCGAGATCGACCAGCATCACGTGCTCGGCGCGCTCCTTGAGGTCGTTGAGGAGCTCCTTCTCGAGGCGCGCATCCTCGGCCGCATCGGCGCCGCGGCGGCGCGTGCCCGCCAGCGGCCTGGTTTCCACCCGGCCGTTCTCCACCTGGACGAGCTTCTCGGGCGACGTCCCGACCACGTGACGATCGCCGCCGAGCGCCAGGAAGAACATGTACGGCGACGGGTTGATCGCGCGCAGGCAGCGGTAGACGTCAAAAGGCGTGGCGGCCAGCGGCTTGCTGAAGCGCTGCGAGACGACGACCTGGAAGGCGTCGCCGCCCAGGATGTGCTCGCGCGCCGCGTCCACCATGGCGTGAAACTGTCCCTTCGTCATGTTGGACGTCCAACCCGCGCCGTCTGTCCCGTGCACGGCCGGGGCGACCGGGTCCGAGGCGAGACGCACCTCCATCTCGTCGATGCGGGCGACCGCGGTGTCGTAATCCTCGCGATCCGGGCGATGAATGGTCAGGAGCATCAGCCGCCGGGTCACGTGGTCGAACACGGCAAGGTCTTCGGCGGTGAGGAACGCGCTCTCGGGCATCGGGGGCGCCGCGCCCTGGGCGGAGGGCAGGCGCTCGAAGTGGCGCGCCGCCTCGTATCCGAGGTAGCCTACGGCGCCGCCGTGGAAGCGGGGAATTCCCTTCACGGGCGCAGTCACCTCGGCGGCGACGGAGGAGAGCGCGTCGAGCGGATTTCCTCCTCCCAGGTCAAGGTGCCTGGGTCGAAACCCGATGAACGAATAGCGGGCAAGCCTCTCGCCCCCTTCCACGCTCTCGAGCAAAAATCCTGGCTCACCCGCCGGGCAGAGCAGGGTGTACGCGCGGACAGGTGTGAGCATGTCGGCAAGGACCTCCCGGTAAACCGGGATCAGCGCGTGGCTCGTGGCCAGGGCCCGCGACTCGGCCCGGCCGGGTGTGCACTCTCTCATCTGGTTCCCCTCATCTGACTGGCGCGCGGCGCCGGGATCTCGACTCGTCCGCGCGACTCACTGTGGCCGCGCCGGACGCCAAACGTTATCAGATGCCGGCGGACTTTCAGCGGGCGGCTACCGTTTGCCCGCCTTCATCTCCCGCTTGACCTCTCGCGCTTGCGCCATCGATTCGGCGGAGTCCACGTCCGCGACCGTGTGCCAGGAGGCGGCGTGCTTTTCCCAGCCACTTGGCTTGACCCCGAACTTCTTGGCCAGGACGGCGACCAGGATCTTGACCTTCATGTCGCCGAACCCCGGAAGCTTCTTGATGCGCGCGGCCAGGTCGTCACCGTCGCGCGCTTCTCTCCAGACCGAGCCTGCGTCGGCGCCGTAATCGTCGACGACGACCTGGCACATCGCCTGCACTCGCCTCGCCATGCTGCCGGGGAAGCGGTGCAGCGCGGGGCGCTCGCGGAAGACGGCGTCCAGCTCGTCTGGGTCCATGGCGGCGATCTTGCGGGCGTCCAGGTGGCCGAGCCGGCGCTTCAGCTCGTATGGGCCGCTGAAAGCCTTCTCCATCTTGATCTGCTGATCGAGCACCAGGCCGATCAGCAGCGCGAGCGGGTCGGTCTCGAGAAGGTGGTTGGCGGCGGGGTCCTGGGTCCAAACGATCGGCATGTTCAAGACTTTAGGCCACAGGGGCGTGTACCTTTGGCCGTTATACGCAACGTGTCTGCCCAAGGCGAGCCGGTCGCCGAGGCCTATGAACCTGGTTCGCGGGA
>DATITA010000173.1:0-9485 GCA_035468355.1 Candidatus Dormiibacterota bacterium | reverse complement strand
GCCGGCGGACCAGATCAAGGCGGGCGGCGCGCTCGACCCGGCGGAATTCCCCGCCGAGATTCGCGACCAGGCCGGCAACCAGGTCGTCACCGGTGACCAGGCCAAGATCTACGCCAACGACTTCCTCGGCAAGCACCTGGAAGGCGTCGCGGGCGGCTCGACCTACGCCTCGATCGGCACCAAGATTACGGCCGCCAACGCCGCGCTCGCTGCCGCTTCGAAGACAGATCCGAACTACGCAACACTTCAGGCCGATGTGGCTAAGCTCAACGGTCAGAAGACCACGCTCTTCACCGGCGAGATGCTCCGCGGGACGCTTCTCAACTCGTGGGGCTGGTGGACGCTCGGTGTCTACGCGACGTACGCCGGAATCGGGCTCTTGATCGCGGCGCTGGGTGTGCTCGGCGCGCTCGTATTCGAGCTCTTCCTCGCGGCCCGCAAGACCGAGACGTCCAAAGTCGCGCCCAAGGTCGCGGCTTCGGCAAGGAGCGGGCAAGCGCCTGCTTGACATCCAACACGGACGGCAAGCTCCGGCGGGATCGTCTCGCCGGAGCTCTCTTTTTGTCACGCGCGTTTGCCGAAGAGAGTTAGATATGGAGCGAAAGTGGCAGTTTCCTCCTCGACGGCGAACACCGCAGCCCAGGACACATCGGTAAGGAACCCGTACAGCTCCCTTCCCAACTGGCTTTACCCGAGCTTCGTGGTCGTGGCACTCAGCCTCTTCGGCATCTTCGCCGTGTGGGTGGTCTTCTTTCAGCACCAGGGGTACTTCGCTCCGTACCTCAGCCCGTTCTACTCGCCGCTGATCAAGGTCGGCCCGATACCGCCAGGGATCTGGATCGCGTGGGCGCCGCTCGCCTTCCGCCTCACCTGTTACTACTACCGAAAGGCATATTTCCGGTCCTTCTTCTGGCATCCGCGCTCGTGCGCGGTGCCGGAGCCGAGCCGCGGCCGCTATCGCGGCGAGACCGCGTTTCCCTGGGTCTTCAACAACCTGCACCGTTTCGCCTTCTACGCCACCGTCGTCCAGGTCGCGTTTCTGTGGTTCGACGCGATCGTGGCATTCGACTTCGGCGGGCGGTTCGGAATCGGCCTGGGCAGCCTGCTGATGCTGGCCAACGTGCTCCTGCTGTCGGGCTACACCTTCGGCTGCCACGCGTTCCGGCACCTCGCCGGGGGAGAGCTGAACTGCTTTTCGTGCTCGCTGGCTGCTCGGGCACGGTTCCGGTTGTGGAAGGGCGTGACCGTCCTGAACATCAGGCACGACCGGTGGGCATGGGCAAGCCTCGTGTCAGTCGCCGGCGCGGACATCTACATCCGATTGTTGCTCGCGGGCGTCCTGCACGACCCGAGGTGGATCTCCTGAGAGCCGGCACATACGAGACGGTCGAGACCGACGTCCTGGTCCTCGGCGCCGGCGGCGCCGGGCTGCGGGGCGCCATCGCGGCAGCCGAAGAGGGCCTTCGAGTCCTCATCGTCTGCAAGTCGCTGCTCGGCAAGGCGCACACGGTGATGGCCGAGGGCGGCGTCGCGGCGGCCATGCACAACGTCGCCTACCAGGACACCTGGGAAGTGCACTTCGCCGACACCATGAAGGGCGGCAAGCTGATCAACGACTGGCGCATGGCTGAGCTGCATGCCAAGGAGTCGCCGGAGCGTGTGCTCGAGCTGGAGCGGTGGGGCGCCGTGTTCGACCGGACGTGGCAGGGGCGCATCCACCAGCGGCCATTTGGCGCACACACGTATCCGCGCCTGGCTCACATCGGGGATCGGACGGGGCTCGAGCTCATCCGGACGCTGCAGGACCGGGCGGTGCACGCACCGGGCGTTGACGTCCACATGGAGGTCAACGTCTTCAAGCTGCTTAAAGCTGATGGGCGAATTGCAGGCGCGCTCGCCTACCGCCGCGCCGACGGCTCGCTGATCCTGTATCGCTGCGCTGCGCTGTTGCTCGCGACCGGGGGCACCGGCAAGATGTATCGCGTCACTTCGAACTCGTGGGAAAGCACCGGCGACGGTACCGCGCTGGCCTACGACGCCGGCGCGCAGCTGCGGGACATGGAGATGATGCAGTTCCACCCGACCGGCATGGTGTGGCCGGTCGGTGTGCGGGGCCTACTGATCACCGAAGCGGTACGCGGCGAGGGCGGCGTGCTGCGCAACAAGGACGGCGAGCGGTTCATGGAGCGCTACGACCACGAGCGCATGGAGCTGTCATCGCGCGACGTGGTCGCGCGCGCCATCAACTCGGAGGTCCAGGCCGGCCGAGGCACGCCACATGGCGGTGCCTTCCTCGACATCACCCATCGAAAGCCGGAGTTCATCAAGAGCAAGCTGCCTTCGATGTACGAGCAATTCCTGAAGCTGGCCAACGTCGACATCACCAGGCAGCCGATGGAGGTCGCGCCGACCATTCACTACGCCATGGGCGGCGTGCGAGTGGACGCCGAGACCGGCGCCACCACGCTGCCAGGGCTTTACGCCGCAGGCGAGGTCGCGTCCGGGCTGCACGGCGCCAACCGGCTGGGCGGCAACTCCTTGAGCGACCTGCTCGTTTTCGGCAAGCGCGCCGGAGAGGGCGCCGCCGCGGCCGCGAAGGCCGGCGCGAAGGCGGCTCGGGCCGGCCTCGACGCGAAAGAGGTGGAGGGCGCGATCGCAGCCCTCATGGCACCCCTCGACCGGCCTGCGGGCGAGAGCCCTTACAAGCTGATGGCCGAGATCCAGGAAGCGATGACGAAGTACGCCCCGATCGTGCGAGACGGTCCGGGCCTCGAGGCGGGTCTCGCTGCGATCCAGGAGATCGGCGCCCGGGCGGCGGTGTGCGGCACCGGCGGCTCCAAGAGCCTCGCGTTCAACCCCGGCTGGCACACCTCCGCCGACCTGAGGTCGATGCTGATCAACGGCGAGGCGCTGCTGCGAGGCGCCATCGACAGGAAGGAGAGCCGAGGCGCGCACGCGCGCTCGGATTATCCGAAGACCGACGATCAACTCGAGATGGTCAACTTCGTGGCTGAAAAGACTGCGGACGGCATGGCCGTCACCGCAGAGAAGCGAGCCCCTATGCCCGGTTATCTCGCCGACGCCATCCACCACTCCTATGCCCGGTACACCCCTGAGGAGACCGAATAGCCGACTGATGGAAATCTCGAATCTCGACCTCAACATCTGGCGCGGCAATTCGAGCGGTGGGGACGTCGTCTCCTACCGCGTCCCGGTGCGAGAAGGCATGGTGGTGCTGGATGCAGTCCTCTGGGTGCAGGCGAACATGGCCTCCGACCTGGCGGTCCGGTGGAACTGCAAGGCGGCGAAGTGCGGGTCGTGCTCCGCCGAGATCAATGGGTTCCCGCGACTGATGTGCAAGACGCCCATCACCGATTACGGATCCAACGTGACTGTCCGGCCCATGAAAGCCTTCCCCGTCATCAAGGACCTGGTGACGGACGTGAGTTGGAACTACGAAGTCAACAAACAAATCCCGCCATTCACGCCAAGCGACAAGGACAGCGCCAGCAGCGAGCCGTGGCGAATGCAGCAAAAGGATGTCGAGCGGGTGATGGAGTTTCGCAAGTGCATCGAGTGCTTCCTTTGCCAGGACGTCTGCCACGTGTTGCGGGCCCACGATGCGAAGAACGTGTTCTACGGTCCGCGGTTCATGGTCCGCATCGCGAGCCTCGAGATGCACCCGAAGGACGTTCTCGACCGCCGGCCGATGCTGAAGGGAAAGGCGGGCGTTGGCTACTGCAACATCACCAAATGCTGCACCGAGGTGTGCCCCGAGCACATCAAGATCACGGACAATGCCATCATCCCGCTGAAGGAGCGAATGGACGATGTCTACTTCGACCCCATCCGGGCGATCGCCCGGAGGCTGGGCGGCGGTCCGAAGCGGCGCCCGGTCTGAGTCGGCGGATATGTACATCGAACACTCGGTCCACGTCGCGCACCCGATCAAGGCATGCTCGGATGCGCTGCTGGAAGGCCCGCGTAAATGGTTTCCGCGCATCGGCGACAAGAACGTGTCCAAAGTGGGGGTGCACGTCGCTGGAGTGCCGATCCGCAAACGGGTGGCTGTGGAGCTCGGTGAGCCGGTCAAGACCTCGACCTGGACCGTGATCCCGCTCACCTGGAAGGCGACCTTCCCCGAGAAGCTCTTTCCCGAGATGACGGGCAAGATCGAGCTCTCCCCGTCCGACCCCGACGTCACCCGCCTCACGGTGAGCGGGATGTATGAGCCTCCACTGGGGAGCCTTGGGCGGCAGCTGGACCAAGCCCTGATGCACAACGTGGCGGAGGCCACGGTCAAGGAGCTGGCGGTGTCGATCGCGGCCCGCCTCGAGAAAGCCCTCAAAGGGGAGGGCCGGACGCCGGGTTAGCTAGCCGTTCGAGCCGGGCGTCGTGGTGTGGCGCGCCAGGTACGCCGCCGCTTCCGCGCGGCGGGCGACCTCGAGCTTGGAGAGGATCGTCGACACGTAGTTCTTGACCGTCTTCTCAGCCAGCCGAAGCTCTTTGCCGATCTGGCCGTTGGTCATGCCCTGCGAGACGAGCGTGAGGATCCGCTCCTCTTGCGCCGAGAGCCGGGACAGCTTCTCGTCGCGCATGGTCTTGCCCTTGCGCAGGCGCTCGAGAACCGACTTGGTGACCTCCGGGTCGAGCAGGCTCTTGCCGGCTCCGACCTCTCGGATGGCACGGATCAGCTCGCCGCCTCGGATCTGCTTGAGGACGTAGCCGGCCGCGCCGGCCATGATCGAGGCGAACAGCGCCTCGTCGTCGGCAAAGGACGTGAGCATGAGGACCTGCGTCTTCTCGAGGCGCGCGCGGATCTCGCGGGTGGCCTCGATCCCGCTGCCGTCGACTAGCCTCACGTCCATGACCACCACGTCGGGTCTCGTCCGCACGGCCTGGTCGATCGCCTCCTGAACCGAGCCCGCCTCGGCGACCACCGTCAGATCGTCGTTGGCGTTGATCAGGGACTTGACTCCGTCGCGCACCACCTCGTGGTCGTCGACCAGCAAGATTCGGATTCGTGTCTTGGGCATTACCACCATGTTCGCATCCCGCCCCCGTCTTGCGTAAGGCCCCTGGTCCTGATCCGGATGGGCCGATCGGCCGTGGTCAGCTGTCACGAATCGGGATCAACACGCGCAACCGGGTCCCCTCCCCCGCGGTGCTCGAGATTTCCAGCGTGGCGCCAAAAGCCGAAGCTCTCTCTCGCATGTTGCGCAGGCCGTTGCCCACAGTCGCACGGCCGGTGTCGAAGCCGACTCCGTCGTCCTCGATCGCCAGGACGGCGGTCGATCCCCGACGCCCCAGGCTGACGCGGATCTTTGACGCCTGCGCGTACCGGGATGCGTTCGACAACGCCTCCCGGGTCAACTGGACGATGTCGGGCGAGCGAGGCGAGAGAGCGGCCGCGACCGCGGCGTCGACCTCCACCCGGACTTTGATGTTCGAGCGTGACTCGAGGTCCTGGCCCAGCACGTGCAGCGCCTGGTCGAGCTGGCGGTCGGCCAGGATCCCGGGGCGCAGGCCGAAGATGTAGTTGCGAAGGTCACGAATAACCTTGTCCAGCTCGTCGACGGAGGACTCGATCCGGGCTGCAGTGTCTGCTGAACCGGCAAGCAGGGCGGTGCCCTGCAGGTTCATGCCGACGGCGAACAGCGACTGGATGATGCCGTCGTGCAGCTCCTTCGCGATGCGCTCGCGATCGTCCATCAACCCCAAACGGCGCAACTCGGCCTGCGCCTTGTCGAACTCGAGCGCCACCGACGCTTGGTCGGTGAAGCTCTCCACGATCCGCCGGGTCTCCTCGTCGAACGTGCGTCCTCCCCGCAGGTTGGCGACCATCAACGTGCCCGCCGTTCCACCCGGCACACGCAGCGGGATGAACAGGCCGGGTCCGTGGCGCCCCACCCGGACGATGGGCTGGAAGGCACGCGGATCGGAGCTGAGGTCGGCGAGCACCAGCGATCGCCCGCCGCGCATCACCTCGCCCGAAATCGATTGGTCTGCCGGCATGGTCTGGCCGAGCAGCTCTGCAGACCTGGCGCCGACCGAGGCCGCGACCAGCAGCTCACCCGGCGTTTCGCTCACCGTGATGATCGTTGCCACGTCCGCCGAAGCCAGCTCTAGAGCATGCTCGGCAATCTTCTCCAGGAGCGCGCTGCGGACGGCCCCGCCTATGACCTGGTTCGTGATGTCGCGGAGCGCGTCCAGCCAGCGCTCGCGGGAGCGGATCTCCCGGTACATCGAAGCGTTGGCGATCGCCACGCCCGCCTGGGTGGCGAGGACCACGAGCGACTCCTCGTCCTCCTCGCTGAACTCGTCGGCGGTGCGCTTCTCCGCCAAGTAGATGTTCCCGTAGACCCGGCCCATGGCCTGGACCGGGGCGCCAAGGAAGGAGCGCATGGCCGGGTGGTGGGCCGGGAAGCCGACCGACTTCTCGTGTGCCGCGATGTCCTGGATGCGAAGCGGTCGCGGATCCTGGATGAGGAGGCCAAGAATTCCGTGGCCTCGCGGTGGCGGCCCTATCTGGCGGCGCTCCCGGGCGGAGACCCCGGTCGTCACGAACTCGACCAGGGACCCGTGTTCGCCGATGACGCCGAGCGCCCCATAGCGGGCGTCGGTGAGCTGCGCGGCGATATCGACGATGCGCTGGAGGACGATCGGAAGCGACAGCTCCGAGGCCAACGTCAGGCCTGCCTCGAGCAGCACGTCCTTGCGGTCCCCCGGACCTCGCATCCACGGCGAAATCTACGACAGTTGGCCCCCAGCCAGTGGGGCGATCGACCCTACTGGCAAACCATCCCCTCTGGAAAGCTGGAGCCATGAGCAATCACGGTTTCGCCCGCATTCTTCTGGCCACGGACGGAAGCGACCAGGCGAATGCCGCTGTCGCCGTCACATCCTCTTTCGCGCTCCCATCGTCGGCGGAGGTACGGGTCGTCCACGTCTGGAACCTCGAGGTGCACCACCGCCACGGCGTGTGGGACGTGGAGATGCGCCGTGAGGCGGACGAGCTGCTCGCCGAGACGGTGGAAAAGCTGCGGGCGGCAGGAATCCAGGCCGAAGGCCGGATCATTCGGGCCGACGCGGGCCACGTGGCGGCGGCCATCGCCGAGTCGGCTCGCGAGTTCTCGGCCGACCTCGTCGTGGTCGGGTCTCGCGGTCTGCCCGACTGGCAGGCGATCATCCAGCACAGCACCAGCCACCAGCTGCTCGGATCGGTCGACGCACCCGTGCTCATCGTGCGCGCCCCGGCCCCGGAGCCTCGTCACGACTCGCCGCGCGTGCTCCTCGCCATCGCAGGCGGCGACGACCTGGTGCCCGGAGTCCGTGCCGCCATCGCGGCAGCCACGGCGCCCGGCGCCCAGGTGCTCGTCGTCCACGTCGCCCAGGCGGTGGTCGGGATTCAGGGCCTCGCGTATGTCGAGCCCGACGAGGAGATCCGCGAGACGATCGACAGAGCATCCACGCTGCTCAAGGAGGCAGGGATCAAGTTCGAGTCGATGGTCCTGGATGACGGTCCGGTCGCGAAAGCGGTGGCCGGGATCGCGGGCACCTGGGAGGCCGACGTAATCGTCGTGGGCGGAAGCAGGATGGGTGATCTCGGCAGCCTCATGCTCGGCTCGGTCACGCATGACCTACTGCGTGCCACCGCCCGGCCGATCCTGGTCGCGGAGCGCGTCCGATGACCAGCCTTCCTCGCAGGCGGACCGTGGCCGACGTCATGACCGCTCGCGTCCACGTGGCCGGCCCGCTGACCCCGTTCAAGCTCCTGGTGCGTCTGATCCAGGAGAACCGGGTCAGCGCCATCCCGATCGTCGACGTCAACGGTTTCCCGATGGGAATCGTCTCGGAAACCGACCTGTTGCTCAAAGAGCGCCGGCACGAGCTCGAAACCGAGCCCGACCTGCTCCACCTGCGACGCCGCCAGAGAGAAAGAGCCAAGGCCGACGGTCTGGTCGCCTCCGACCTCATGACCACGCCGCCGATCACGGTCAGCTCGACGACGGGCCTCACGCTGGCAGCCCGGATGATGCAGGTCCGTAACGTCCGGCGCCTGATCGTCGTCGACGACCGCGGCCGGATAGCCGGCGTGGTCAGCCGCAGCGATCTGCTGCAGGTCTTTCTGCGCACCGACGAGGAGCTTCGGGACGAGATCGTCCACCGCCTGATCCCCGCGCTGATGCTGTCGCCCGAGCAGCCGGTCGGAGTCGAGGTCCGTTACAACGTGGTCACGCTCACGGGCGAAGTCGATCGGAGGAGCGACGCCGAGATCCTGGCCCGCATGACCAAGGCGCTCGACGGCGTGGTCGAGGTCGTGAGCCAGCTCACCTACAAGTGGGATGACTCCCGGCCGGTGCGAGCGTTTGCCCAGCCGGCGATCCAGACCACTGAATCGATCTAGATCTAGATCGCTCGCTCCGTCAAGGCGCTGGTCCGAGCCGGGCTGACGACCATGCTGATCGCCGGCGGCTGGCGGAGCGTGTTGTGGATCGTGCAGTGATCGACCACCCGCTCGAACGCCGCGCGCTTGGCGTCGGTCAGCCCTGGCGCGTTGACGACGAGCTCGATCTCCCCGATGCGGTGAGGATTCTCGGCCCAGCGGTGAGCGCACTCGACCTTGAGGCCGTCGGTCGAGAGGCCGTTGCGGCGTAGAAACCGCTCGGCGTAGAAGGCGACGCAAGCGCCCAGGCTCGCCACGAAGAGCTCGGTCGGCGTCGGCCCTGCGTCGGCGCCACCGTCCTCGACCGGCTGATCCGCCACCACCTCATGTCCGCGCACATCGATGCGGAGACGGTCCCCGGATTCGTAATCGACGGCGATCATCAGATGAAGAACGTGATGGCGCCTTCGGCCAGGGACAGCATGGTGGCGGCCCCAACCGGCGCCTCCACACCGTCGATCAGGTCGTCGGGCTTGATGCCAAAGAGGTCCATGCTCATCTGGCATGGCAAGAGCCGGACACCGAGCTCCTTCGCCGTCGCCATCAGCTCGTGCGGCAGCGCGGCGTGGTGCTCGTCCGCGATGTGCTCCAGCATTGCGGGACCCATGCCGGCGAAGTTCATCTTCGAGAGCTTCATGTGCTCATCGCCCGGCCGGTTCACCAACGAGAGCATCTTCTGCATCCAGTTGTCGCCCGTGATGCGGACATCGTTCTTGACGAGCGCAGAAAAGCCCCAGAAGGTGAAGAAGATCGAAGTCTCCTTCCCCATCGCGGCGCCGCTCGTTGCGATGATCATGGCCGCCCACACCTTGTCGAGATCACCGCTGCATAGGATGATGACCAGCTTTTCGGTTTGCTTTGCCTGCTCCGGCGCCTTGGCCGCCGGCGCCTCCGTCATTGCGCTCATGACTAGAACTCCTTCTTCTTGAGGACGAATCGGTACACAACGCCTTCCTGCGTGGACTCGACTAACGGGTTTCCGGTTGTCTGCGCCCAAGCGTTGAGGTCGGGGACTGAACCTGGGTCGGTGGCGAAGACC
>DATITA010000172.1:0-3599 GCA_035468355.1 Candidatus Dormiibacterota bacterium | reverse complement strand
GATGGTTCGAATCCGCGCCAGGTTGACGCCGGCGCGTCGGGCCGCCTCCGCGTTGCCACCGATCGCGTACAGGTACCGCCCGTACCGCGTGCGCTCGAGGAGAAGCATCCACAGGACGAGCAGGCCGAGCACGATGAGGATGACCCATGGAACCCCGGCGATGGTGCCGAAGTGAGCCCGGTTGACGCTGCAGATGGCGACCACAACAATAGCGACGACGGCGATGAACACGATCTTCATCAGGGTCAGGCCGACCGGCGGTGCGACCAGCCCGCTGCGGCGGCGCCGGCTGTCGCGCAGCCAGAGGCTGCCCCCGGCAAGCGCAACGATGACCACCATCCCGATCCAGCTGATCGTGGGATCGATGTTGCCGTACATGAGGTTGGAGATCGTGTGGACGTTGTTCGAGTCGCCGGACAGGGGCGGGTAGCCCGAGAACGGGCCGAACGCCAGGACGATGAGACATGCGCCGTTGGCGATCAGGAAGCCGGCGAGGGTCACGATGAACGAAGGGATGCGCAGCCGCGTGATCAGCGAGCCCTGGAGGAAGCCCCAGACGCCGGCGACGAGCAGGCCGACGATGATCGCCGCCCACCACGGCCAGTTGGAGGTGGCCGGCTCGACGAGCTGGATCGTGACGATCCCGGCCAGCGGGCCGACGTAGCCAACGGAGAGGTCGATCTCACCGAGCACCAGAACGAAGCACTCCGCCATCGCCAGGACCATGAAGACCGCGCTCTGCTGGAACAGGTTGACGATGTTGCCCGCCGAGAGGAAGACGTGGCTCGGGCTGATTGCCTGGAAGACGACGGCGATGAGCACCATGCCGCCGACGACCGGCAGGACACCGCTGTCGCCGTTGCGCACCCTCGCGAGCCAGCCACGGAAGTACTCGGGGAGCGACTGGGCGACGAGGGCTGGGGGAACGACGAGCTCGGCCGCGGCGGTGGCCTGTGTCGGGTCGTCGGGGGGCTCCGTCGCAGCCGCCTCCTGCGTGGCCTGCGTGGTCACGGGGTCCTCATCCACGCGTGCCATGTCCTCACGCCCCCTGTGCGGCGGCGCCGGCGGTCTTGGCGCGCGTCGACGTCCCCGTCGTCATGTAGTCGACGAGGCTCTGCCGGTCGAAGTCGGCAGCAGGCCCCTGCACGACCATGCGTCCGAGCTGCAGGACGGCGACGCGATCCGCCACCTCGAAGACGTCGTTGAGGTTGTGCGAGATCAGCAAGACGGCCAGCCCGTTGTCGCGCAGGCGGCGGACCAGGTCGAGGACCTGCTTGGTCTGCACGACGCCGAGCGCGGCGGTCGGCTCGTCGAGGATCACCAGCTTGGAGTTCCACATCACAGCCTTGGCGACGGCCACCGACTGGCGCTGCCCGCCGGAGAGTGACCCGACCGGCTGACGGATCGAGCGCACCGTCGTCACCCGCAGCCCGGCCAGCGTCTTGCTCGCCTCTCGTTCCATGGCGTCCTCGTCGAGGAAGCCGTGCCGGATGCGCTCACGACCGAGGAACATGTTCTGCACGATGTCGAGGTTGTCTGCGAGCGCGAGGTCCTGGTAGACGGTCTCGATGCCCAGGTGCGACGCGTCGCGCGGGCTGTGGATGTGAACGGGCCGGCCGTTCCAGTAGATCTGGCCGTGGTCGGGCGGATGGATGCCCGAGATGCACCGGACCAGCACCGACTTGCCGGCGCCGTTGTCACCGCACAACGCCGTGACCTGTCCGGCGGGCAGGTCCAGATCGACCTTGTACAGCGCCTGCACGGGCCCGAAGTGCTTGTCCAGCCCCCGAACGGTCACAAGGATGTCGCCGTCCGGTGGAGCGGCGTGGTCGTTGCTCACGTCACCGCACCGTCGTCGCCGCGGGCTGGCACGCGCGACACCTCATGGCGGTCCGCATTATGGGGACTCTCCCTGGAAAGATGTGAGGCACCGCCGCGGATCGGGCGGCGGTGCCTCCGAGAACGGGTTGAGCTACGGGGTGATCCCCGCAGCGGTGCAGACGCTGGCGCCGACCGCGGTGCACAACGTCGATCCCGACACGAACTGGTCCTTGATGACCGTCGTGGCCATGTTCGACGCGTCGACCCATTGCGGGGTCAGCAGCGACGCTGGCTCAGTGCTGCCCGAACCACTCGCCGGCTTGGTCGTGCTGTTGACCAGCGCCGTCGGAGGGGTCTGGCCGGCACGCAGGATGGTGGCGATGGCGACGGCATCCTGGGCCTCGAGGTACACCGCCTTGTAGACGGAACCGCACTGGAAGCCCTGGAGGACGTTCTCCATGCCCTGGAGGGTGGCGTCCTGACCGGTGGTCGGGATCTTCTTGGCGGCGACACCGGCATTCTTGAGAACGGTGATCACGGCGTTGGCGAGGCCGTCATTGGCCTCGATCGTCGTGTTGATCTCAGGATGTGCGGTGAACTGCTGCTGGAAGATGGTTCCGCCGGTGGCGTTGACCCAACCTGGTGTGACCTGATCGCCGACCAGCGTCCAGCCGGCGCTGTTGGTCTTGCCCGCGGGCTCGGGGGTTGTCGTGTCACCCCACACCACGGAGTTGTAGCCCTGCGCGAACGACACCGCGTTGGGGTCGGTGTCCTCACCGCCGTTGAGGGTGAAGACCTTCGGGCTGGCGACGCCCCATGCTGTGACACAGGTCTGCACACCCTTGCCGATCAGCTTGCCCACCTGGACGTTGTCGAAGCTGACGTAGTAGGTGTTGTTGCCCTGGAAGGTGGCGCGGTCGTAGCTGATCGCCGCCACGCCGTGCGACTGGGCGAGCGACTGGATCTGTGCGCCGACCGTGCTGTCCAGCGGGTCGAACACCAGGACGCTGGCACCGAGCGTGATGTCCGCCTGGGCGTCGGCGAGCTCCGTTGCGTCATTGCCCTGGGCGTTGTCGATCTTGAAGTCGGAGCTGCCGTACCCGGCCTGCGTGAAGGCCTTGGTCAGGTACGGGGCGTCGAAGTTGACGTACCGGGTTGACGACGTGGTGTCCGGGAGGATGACCCCCACCATGCCGTGCCCAGCGCTGGTCAGTGCCTTGAACTGGCTCATCACGCTGAAAGAGCTGTCGAAGGACGTGACACTCAGGCCGGACGGGATGGATGCGGTGCCTCCTCCCGACGATGTCGGTGAGTTGTTCGAGCTGCTGCCGCACGCTGCCGCCAGAGCGGCCACGCCGACAACGCCTCCCCACCGTGTTGCCCGGGTGATCCTGCCCGAGCCCTCGCTGTTGATCCGCATGCCTGGGTCCTCCTTGTGTTAGCCCGCTAATGCAACGTGATGGGCGGGTGCCCTGTCGCGTGATGCCACGTGGTCGCGTACCCCATAGGGTGCGTCGCTGTCGCTCGATTGCAGCGCCAGCGCGAGGGCGCCGAGCACCCCGGCGCGCTCCGAGAAGGCGCCGGTGGTGATCTGGGGGGCATGCCCGGGCAGGGCCACCGTGCGGCGCGCGATCGAATCGCGAATCGCCGCCAGCAGCACCTCGCCGGATGCGGCCAGCTCGCCACCGACGATGATCAGCTGCGGGCTCAGCAGGTCGCACAGGTTGGCGAGCGCCACCCCGATGTGCCGCCCGGCGTCGGTGAGGACGCGGCGGCAA
>DATITA010000171.1:0-5487 GCA_035468355.1 Candidatus Dormiibacterota bacterium | reverse complement strand
GGAAGAGGCGGCGGTGGTGACGAAGGACCTGGTCCAGCCTGACGTCGCCGCCCGGACCGAGGCCGCGGTGGCCCAGGCCACGCCTACGGCTGCCGGCTCGGAACCGGCCGGTTGATCATCGCGGCGGACGCCGTCTCGAAGTAGTCGACCAGGGCCTTCCGCACCTGCGGCGCCGGCGCAAGGGAGTCGACCGCAGCCGTCATGTGGCGCAACCACGCGTCGCGCACGCGAGCGCCGATGGCAAACGGCTGATGGCGCATGCGCAAACGTGGGTGGCCCCGCTGGGCGCTGTAAGTATCGGGTCCGCCCCAATACTGGATCAGGAAAAGCGTGAGGCGCTCCGCAGCGCCCGACAGGTCCGCTTCCGGGTAAAGGGGGCGGAGCAGCGGGTCGGACGCGACGCCTTCGTAGAAGCGCCGAACGAGCAGGCGGAACACGGCCTCTCCGCCCACCTGCTCGTACAGGCTCGTGCTCTGCATGTCGGTCATCGCCTCACCGCGCATCCGTGGCCGCGCCAGAGGCTCTGGCCTGGTGCTGTACCGCTCCATCTCGTCTTCGCGAGGCAAGAACCATGCGATGACGAGCGTCGCGATGACCAGGATCACGTGCGTCATCAGCGATTTCTGCAATCCAGAGTTCTGCAGGCCGATCGCATCCGCAATCGCACCGTTGATCGGAATTCCTATCGCGCCCGTGACGAAGCCAAGACCCATGACCAGACCAGACGCGAGGCCGGCGCGAGTCGACATCAGCTGCTGTGCCATCAAGAGCATTAGTGGCGCTGTGGATGCGGCCAGCAAACCGATGAGGATCGCGCTCCCAAACGCCCAGGGCCCGGGATACATCGTGTACAGAAGAATCGCGGGGATGCTCAAGACGAGGGTCACGAGGATGACAGTGCGCCGGCCGTATCGATCCGCCAGCGTGCCACATCCAACGGTGCCGACCGCGCTCGCGAGAACCAGGGTCGTGGCGAGCGGACCGTAGAAAGCGGGTCCGTAGCCGAGCTCCTGGTACCAGGTCGGCGTGAAGGCCTGGAACACGTTAACGGTCCAGCTGCGCGACATCATCACGCCGATGACCATCGCAAGGGCGAAGACCGGAACGCCCGCACGTCCCGAGGCGGCCGAGCGCATGCCCGCCGCGCCAGCGCGCACCTGGCTGCGCATGCGCCACAGGAGGTAGCCGCCCGTCGCAAGGCCGGGGATGACCAGGAGGCCGGTGCCGTGGATGCCGAATGCGCCGAATACGAAGATCCCGATCAGCGGTCCCAGAGCGACGCCGATGGTTCCGGCCGTGACGTAGATGGACATTCCGGCGCTGCGGCGCCACGCGGGCAGCAGCGCGCGCACGTCCAGCGCTCCAAGGGGATGAAACGCGCCTGAGCCGAGGCCGGACAGGAACGCCAGGCCCAGCAGCAGCGGGAAGCTGTTCACGAAGCCGACCAGCGCGAAGGTCATCGCGGTCCAGCCCAGAGCCAGGCCGGTCAAGCGGGTTCCGAATCGGTCCGCCAGCAAGCCGAACAGCGGCTGCGACACCGCGGCCATCCCGCTGTAGGCGAGGCTGACCAGGCCGACGGTCGCCAGGCTCAGGCTGAAGCGCCCGATGAGCACGGGGTACAGGACGGGGATGATGCCCGCGTAGCTGTCGACCGTCAGGTGACCGAGCATCAGGGTCAGCAGCTTGCCGTTGCGGAGGAACTCCTTCACTTACCTCTATGATCGCCGCCGTGGGCGGGCTTCTGTACCTGAGCCGCGCGGAGGTCGAACGGCTGCTGGACGTCGACGCAATGCTCGAGGCCCTGGGCACGGCCCTCGTGCTGTTCTCCTCCGGTGTCACCTCGGTGCCGCCTCGTGCGGGCGCTCGAGTCGGCGAGCGCGGGATCCTCGGCGCCATGCCCGGCTACGTGCCCGGCGTCGCGCTGGAGGTGAAGCTGGTCTCCGTCTTCCCGGCCAATCACGACGTCGGGCTCCCATCGCACCAGGGCCTGATCGCGGTCTTCGATGAGGCGACGGGCGCCCCGCTTGCGGTGATGGACGGGACCTACATCACGGCCATCCGGACCGGCGGGACGGCAGCGGTGGCAACCCGGGCGCTGGCGCGCGAGGATGCGTCGGTGCTCGCGATCCTGGGTGCGGGTGTGCAGGGCTGGTCCCACCTCGAGACCTTCCCGAGGGTCCGGGACTTCAAGGAGATCCGCATCGCTTCGCGCAACCCGGATCATGCGGCCGCACTGGCTGCGGGCCACCCGCGCGCGCAGGTCGCCCAATCGTTCGAGGAGGCCACGCGCGGCGCTGACGTGGTGGCCTGCTGCACGGACGCGCGCACGCCGGTCATCCGGCGCGAGTGGTTGAAGAAGGGGGCCCACGTCAGCTCGGTCGGCGGCACCTGGGGGCCTGAGATCGACGCGGCGACCATCGCCGCGAGCAACGTGTTCGTGGAATGGCGCGGATCGTCGAGCACTCCGCCGCCGGCAGGCGCGGTCGAGCTGCAAGGGATCGACCCGGGCGCGATCACCGAGGTCGGCGAGGTCCTGGCGGGCACTCGGCCGGGAAGACGCTCCGAGGAGGAGATCACGCTTTACAAGTCGACCGGGCACGCGGTCGAGGACGCCGCCACCGCGCGCCTCGTGTACGACCGGGCGATCGCCGAAGGCGCCGGGGTCTCGCTCGCCCTCTAGATCTCGATCACGCGCGAGGGCACCACGTTGAGGATGCGCGTCGAGCCGATTGTGCGTTCGGGCTGGCTTCGGCCGTAAGGGTGGACGTGCCCGTGGACCGCGAGCAGCGGGGCGAAGGTCCGGATCAGCCCCTCGAACGCCGCGAAACCGGCATGCGCGGCGTCCTGGGCGGACGCCATTCCGAAAGGCGGCGCATGGCTGACGAGGATGTCCAGCCGGCGACGGCCCGGGGGAACCCGCTTCAGTCGAATCCGCAACTCGAGATTCAGCGCCCGCCTGCGCATCTCGCCCTGGGTGTACTGGTTGACCCCGCGCCTGTAGCGGACACAACCGCCGAGCCCCGCGATGCGCATGGTCCCAGCCTCGATCACCCGGCCGTCAATGCTCTCGCAGCCTCGCGGTCCCGGCGACGGCTCCTCCACGCGGAGCGGGGCCCAGGTGAGGTCGGCCGGCTTCAGGCTGGGGTCGTGGTTGCCGGGCACGTAAAGGAGCGGCACGTCCAGCATGCTGACGAGGTACTCCAGGTAATCAAAAGGAAGATCGCCGCACGAGAGCACGACATCGGGCCTGAGCGATTGCAGCTTGTCCCCCTGCAGCGTCTCATCGACTTCGTCGGCGACCGCCAGGATTCGGGTCACAGGCCGCCTGTCAGCTTCCGCTCATGGTGGGCGCGCCGCCTCCCCCCACCTCGAGGTCGGCCCACATCCCGCTCGCCTCATTGCCGTCTACCAGCGAGGCGATGCGGAAACTGCCCGTTTGCGTGGGGTTGAACTCGAAGCTGGCGGACTGACCCGGGTCCAGCCCGCGTGTCGGGTCGGGCGTCGACCAGCCCGGCTCGATCGGCGCAGCGTCCTGCCGGCCTCTTACCACGGAGCAAGAGTTCGGCACGGTGCCGTGGTTCTCGCATTGGACCGTCACGGTCCAGCCGACCGGGACGCTGAGCACGAGCGCGCCGTTGCCATACCCGTTGTAGTTGAACTGGTAGTCGCCCGCCGGATATCCCGCGACGAGGATGACGACCACCGAGCGTTGGCCGGAGTCAACACGGATGAAATGAGACAGGTCGGGTGGATTGCCCGAACCGGTCCCCATCACCGGGTCGCACGCGGCCAAACATAGAAGGACGACCCCAACCGAGACCAGGCGAAGGGCCGGTCCAAGGTTCACGGCATATCATCCGGATCGATGCAGGACCCGCGCGAAGGCCAGTCGGGAAAGGACACGGCGCCACCGCCCGTGGTTCTTTGGTGGGAGAGGCTGGAAACCTGGAGGCAGCTTGCCCTGTCGTTTCCTGTTCTCGCTGTGCTCATGCTCGTCATCAATATCGGTCCATTCAGCCAACCCCTGCTCCGTTCGATCTTCTACGGCCTGTTCGAGGGCGCGGTGTTCAGCGGCCTGCTCGCCGTCGCCACCGCCACGGAGCGTGGCCGGCGCGCGAGGTGACACGAACCGCCCCCTTCAAGCTCGCGGCGCTCGTCGCATGCGCGATCGTTGCCGCGTGCTCGTCCGCTCCGCCCAGGTTCAGCCTCGACAACGAGATCCTCGATGCCACCTTCGCGTGCCCATCCGGGTCCCAGAACACCCCCTACCCGCTGCATGCAAGCCTGCAGGCGCACAACCCGACGTCGTCCGCGGTGACGATCCAGGGGGTCACCGCTCAGCTCAAGCTTCAGGCCATCAAGGGGCCCTGGCTCGAAAAGATCGGCGCCACGTATGACGCCGGGGCCGCCACCTTCACACCGGCCAGCGTGCCCGCAGGCGCAAATGTGTCCATCAAGGTCACCATCACCAGCGCCTGCACCAGCGACAAGTCGATCCTCGCGCCGCTGAGCTACGGTGAGTACGTGGTCGACCTGAGTGTCACCACGTCGTCTGGCACTTACACCGTGACGAGCAAGAATCGCCACCGTATCGTCGCGACCTGAACGGCGTCGCGTTCACGGGCTGCGCAGGATGGCCATCGCCCTGGTGCCCGCCGCCATCCAGTCCGGTTGCTCGAGCCAGGTCTCGACTCCCCACATCAACACCACCTGCAGGTGCTCTTGCCGGTAGCCTGCCGCGCTGGTAAGCAGATCCTCTTCGTTGAACTTCCCGGCCAGGTCCGCCCACGGTTGAGCCTGCATCTCGGACACCCAGACGCCCTTGCCCATCGTGTTGGCGCGCTGGATCCAGAAAGCGACCGACTGTTCTTTCCAGGTCATGCGGAGGTCCGTGCCGGTGAAGCGCAGCGGCGTGGACGGCCCATCGATGTACATGTCGAGGCCGAGCGCATCGCCGGCCTCCAGAGCCTCCTCGGGGTGACCGCTCGGGTAGCCGCCGAGGACCTGCAGGGCGGGCTTGGCGTACAGCTGAAGCGCGTCGACGGCCACGTTCCAGGCGTCGAAGGTAGTCGTCATCGCTGTGTGGGTCGGGTCGAGGCGGCGCACCTCCCTCATCTCCCACGCCAGCTGCGCCACCTTGATCTGGTCGTCACCTGTCAAAACGTTGCCGACGTAGTCAAGCGGCTCGTTCTCCACCTGCCAGGCGTAGACCAGCGGCGAATCGCGGTACCTGATGATGCTCGTGTCGAAGTAGGCCCGATATGCGGGGGCGGCCTGCATGTTGTTCAAGAATGGCTGCCACCGGGGCCCCGCCCAGTCGGGCTCGTGCAATTCCGGGAACAGAAAGTTGCGCGCGCCGACCGTCAGCTACACGCGGGTCAGATAGTGGGCCGACTCGTTGAGCCTGGCCACCACCGCCAGCAGACCCTCGAACTCGGAGACATCCAGCTGGTCCGGCGCGGCCTCGACAGAATCCCAGTAGACAGG
>DATITA010000170.1:0-5245 GCA_035468355.1 Candidatus Dormiibacterota bacterium | reverse complement strand
CTGGGGAGAGAGGATTCGAACCCCCGATTAACTGACTCGGGATCAGCCAATAAGACGGTGGTGAAGCCTCTCTCCCCGAGCTCGCCGTATGGCGAGCCGGCGCGATTCATCGCGCCGAGTGGGAGGTGAGACCGCCCGGCTCTGCCGGGTGGGCGAGGAGGGCGCATCGCCCTCCTGTAAAGACACAGGGGTCCCCCGGCCAATCGGAGGAAGCACAGCGACCGGAGATTGGCTGGGGAGAGAGGATTCGAACCTCTGATTGGCTGATCCAGAGTCAGCTGCCTTACCACTTGGCCACTCCCCAGCGGCGGGGCCAGTCTAGTCGAGGGTTCCCGGGATACCTGCCCGGAACGGTGCAAATGCGCCCCCTTTGAACTCGGCGCTGGGGGTTTCGTGTCCGGGGCCCAGGTTTATACTGAACTCGATGGACCTTCCAGAGTTGCTCCGCTCACAGGCAAAACGCTACCGCTGCGCGGTGTGCAACACCAACATGGCTGATTGCGGGATCAAGGTCATCACCCAGCAGGGCAATCGTGCTCTCGTGCGTGTCACCTGCGCCTCGTGCAACGACGAAAACCTGCTCCAGATCATCTTCCAGACCGACGGCGAGCCGATCGAGAACGAGGGCCAGAAGGTGGCCACGATCAGCGAGGGCATCCCGCCGGTGCCGGACCCCATCAGCTCGGACGAGCTGCTCGACCTGCGCGACCTGCTGTCCGCCCACCAGGGCGGCTTCCGCGAGCTCCTCGAGGGCCACTGAGCCGCCGCTCGGTCACGGTCCCCGGCGGCGCTCGGCGATGGCGCTCTCACTGCTCCGAGCAGCTGTGGGGCCGGGCGGAGCAGCAGCCGAGGCCGTTGGTGGAATGATCGTGGGTGTCGGCGGCGCCGGCGTCGGCGTCACAGGCGGCAGCGTGATCTGGGACGTCGGTGTCTCAGTCGCCGTCGAGCTCGGGCTGGGGCTGGGTGACGGCGTCGGGCAGCCCGTGGCACTGGCGATGGCGCTGTCGCTCGGGAAGCAGTCGCTGAGCGACCCGGACACCGGCTTGAACGCGCTCGGCTTGGGCAGGCTGTTGACGAAGGGCACAGCGATCGCCGCACCCGTGGCGGTGCCGAAGACCTGCTTCATCCCCTGCTCGGCGGAGTTGGTCCCGCTGGTGTGCCCCACCCACGTCGCCACCACCCAGTCGGGGGTGTAGGTCATGTACCAGGCGTCGATGAAGTTGTCCGTGGTCCCGGACTTGCCCGCGGTGTCGTACTTGAAGTGCAGGTTCCACTGCTTGGCGTAGCCGCGCAGGATGGAGGTGATCGACCACGCCTGTGACGGTGTCAGCACGTCGCCGAGGTTGGGCGTCTGCGTGTAGTCGCGCAGGATGTTGCCGCTGCTGTCGGTGATCTTGAGGATGCCGTTGGCCACAACCTTGTGGCCGCCGTTGGCGAAGGCTCCGTATGCGGAGGCGTGGTCGATCATGCGAACCGCAGACGTCCCAATTGCTGTGCTGAGGTTGGGAGCCTGTGGGGTGAGCTTCTGGGAGATTCCCATGCCGTAGGCGAGGTCGATGACGTTCTGGATCCCAGTCTTGTCAGCGGCCTGTTCGGTAGCCACGTTGCGCGACAGCACCAGCGCGCGCGCCGCGGTGATCGGCCCGAGGAAGCGGCTGTCGAAGTCGGTCACACCGCCGTACTTCTGGGACTGCGCAGAAGTGTCCTGCAGGATGGTGTCCGGTTTGAGCGCGCCGCTCTTGAAACCGGCCTCGTACACGTACGGCTTGAACGACGACCCCGGCCGCCGTGACGCGGTGACGATGTTGTACTGGCCGGCGATGGAGTCATCGCTGAAGTCTGCGGAGCCCACCATCGCCTTGATGGCGCCGGTGTGCGCATCGATCATCAGCAGCGCGCCGTTGTTGGCGAGACTCGACTTCAGCTTGGCGACCCCGCTGGCGACGGCGGTGTTGGCGAGGTTCTGCGTGTTGGTGTCGAGCGTGGTGGTGACCACCAGGTCACCCTGGAGGTACTGTGGGTCGGTCTGGCCGAAGATCTGCTGCAGCTGGTCCTGGATGTACTGCACGAAGTGTGGCGCCGGTCCCGTGGTGTTCGGCTTCCCGTTCTGCAGGTCGGTGTGCAGGTTCTGCTGGTTCTGCTGCTGCATCGCCTGCTGTGCGGACGTTGGGTTGCCGCCGCCGACCAGTGGATCGACAGCATCCGCCTGGGCCTGTGTGATATTCCCCACGGCCACCAGGCTGCCGAGCACGTAGTGCATGCGGGCGTAGGCGGCGTCCGGGTTGTTGTACGGGTCGTTGTACGAGGGCGCCTCGGGAAGTCCGGCGAGCATCGACGCCTCCATCAGGGTGAGATCCTTGGCGTGCTTGCCGAAGTAGCGTGTCGACGCGTTCTCGATGCCGTACGCGTTCTCGCCGTAGTAGGTGATGTTCAGGTACTGGTCGAGGATCTGCGGCTTGGTGTACTTGCTGTCGAGCTGGTTGGCGAGCAGCGCCTCGCGCACCTTGCGCAGCGGAGACTTCGATGCGTCGGCGCCGAAGAACGCCTGCTTGGCGAGCTGCTGGGTGATCGTGCTGGCACCCTCGGCTGGGCGGCGCAGGATGATGTCGTCGACCAGCGCCTTGAGCACGCGCGCCGGGTTGAGCGCACCCTCGTTGTAGAAGTTGCGGTCCTCTGCGGCAACCGTCGCCTGCTGGAGGATGGGCGCGATCTGGTCGCTGGTGACGTTGTGCCGGCTCACCGCGTCGTGGCCGACCTCGGCGAGGAGGGCGCCTTGCGCATCAACGATCTTGATGGTCCCGGTGCTCTTGCCGATACTGCTGATGTCCGGGAGCGTCAGCGACGCGTAGACGACGAGCCCGGCGACGAGCGCCACGCAGAGAGCGAAGAAGCCTCCGCCGATCGCGATGACGCGCTTCCATCGCCGGCTCAGTCGCCAGCGGGAGTTGGAGGCGCGAGCGCTCGGCGGGCCGCCGCCGGCACGGGACAATCGCGCCCGCGATCGGCGCCGACCTGCCATGAACTGCTCAGACCGTCGCTGGCAGCTCGTCCGCCGGAGCGCCGGCGCGTGCCATGAAACGCCGCGCGGCGTACGTGCCGCCGGCCGCGGCGGCGGCCGAGACCGCGCGGACCGCCATCTTCTGCCACGCGGGGCCGCCGTCCTCGAGCTTCGCCGAGTCCAGCTTCTTGCGGATCGCGGCGAGCTCGGTGGCCATCTCCTCGAGCGAGGTGGGTTGCGCGGCCGGCGCCTTCTCGTCGCCGCGCAACGCGCGTCGCAGGACGATCGCCCCAACAACGGCCGTCACGGCCACGCCACCGATGATCGCGTAGCGCACGCCGTCGCGACGCAGGCGCGCCTTCCAGTCGAGCTCGGCGCGGACGCGGGCCTCGAGGCGGTCGATGTTGCCGGCCAGGGACTGCTTGGTCAGCTCTCTTTCGCGTTCCGCTTGGTCAATCGCTTGAGCCACGCCACATCCTCCTTGACCGAACCGACCATCTGCTTGCCAGTCCCGATGCCTCGTTTCAGTGAACGGAAACCGAACATGGCGAGTAACGCTGCGATGATCAGGAAGAAGGCGGCCATGAGCAGCCACCACGTCCAGCCCGAGAAGACGCGCCCGGCGAGGGCGGTGGGGACCGCCCCCAGCGCTGAGATGGTCATGAAGAGCGCGAAAACGCCGGCGCCGGCGAGCAGCCCGATGGCGATCGCGAGCCTCTTGAGAGCAGCAATCGCCTCGGCCTTGGCCAGCTCGATCTCCGCGCGCGCGAGACGCACCGCGTCATCGGCCACCTCGCGGGCGATGGCGGCGATGCTCTCGTCGCGCTCCGTGCCTGCCGCCACGGTCAGGCTTCGAGTTGCGAGACGTCGATGTCGCGGAGCCCGTCGGGCGGTTGAACATCGTGCTCATAGAGCAGCTTCATCAGGGTGAGCACGTAGCGGACTCCAGTGAGGTTGACGCCGTGGTTGCGGGTGAGATTCTGAATGGTTTGCAGCTTGAGGATGTCGCGCTGCGAGTAGCGCCGCCGGTTGGTGGCGGTGCGCTGCGGCACGACCAGGGCCATGTTTTCGTACATCATCAGGGTGCGCGGGTGGGTCTCGAGGATCTCCGAGGCCACGCTGATGGTGTAGATGGGCTTGTCCATCCCGGGCTGGCCGGTCGGTGCCGCGGGACGCTGCCGGCTTACTCCTTCAGCCACTCGTCGATTCCCTCGGAGAGGACGATGGGCGAGGTCTGGGCTTTGACGAGGAACTCCATGGCGCCGAGCTTGAACCCGCGATCGACGAGCTCCTTCTCGCCGTAGTTGCTGAGGATGATCACCGGGATGTCGGAGGTGGACCTCTGGGCGCGCAGCTCCTCGAGGACGGTGAATCCGTCCTTCTTGGGGAGTCGGATGTCGAGGAAGATGATGTCGGGGGTCAGCTCGGTGGCCCGACGCACACCCTCCTCCCCGTCGCCGGCGACGTGGACGCGATAGCCGTCCTTCTCGAGCTTCAGCTTGTACATCTCGAGCGTGTCCTGGTCGTCCTCGATCAGGAGCACGTCGATGACCTGGTCGTCGTCCGCGCTCACCTCGACCTCCACTTCCTGGGCAAGCGGCATTGGCCTTTCTCCCAGCGAGTATACGGTGCGGTTCCACCCCCACCGGCCTACAGATCTTATGACAGCGGTGTGACCGGCTTTGCTGTCAGAGGCGTGTGTGGGTGACGTCGACGTCGTCGAGCCTCTCGGGCCGTGGGATCTGGTGCTCGCCGAGGAGCCGGAGGAGTTGGATGACGTAACGGGCGCCGTTGAGGTTGAGGCCATGCTGCCGGGTGAGGCGCTGGATGGCCTGGAGGGTGAGCACGTCACGCTGGGAGTAGCGCCGCCGGTTGGTGGCGGTGCGCTGCGGCACCACCAGCTGAAGATGCTCGTACATCATCAGAGTGCGCGGGTGGGTGGCGAGGATCTCGGCCGCCACGCTGATGGTGTAGATGGGCTTGTCGAGCGCGACCCGGCTCGCCGGGGGGTCCGCCGCCACCTGGCTCAGCGGGCGCCGTAACCGTCGGAGCGGGTTCCTCGTACCACCCTGCAGACCATGCCCGAGATCAGCACGCTCCGCAAGCCCCACGCCGCGGCGTCCTCGCCGAGCGGGCGGGCCTCGCTGCGGGTCCGCGAGCGCTACCTGCGCCGGCGCAGTGCCCGCCGCCGCCTCGGCGAGCGCGGCCTCACCCTCCTCTGGGTCGGGGCGGGTGCCGTTCTCAGCT
>DATITA010000169.1:0-61970 GCA_035468355.1 Candidatus Dormiibacterota bacterium | reverse complement strand
AGGTGCGCGTCGAGCACCGTGAGGTCGGTACGGCCCTGGAGCGCATCGACCTCCTGCGGCTCCAACCCGCCGACCAGGTCGGCTGCCACCGAGAGGACTGCGCGGATCGCCTGCTGCGGATCGGTCGCCGGGTAGGTTCTCAAGACGAGATGGTCCAGGTAAGGCTGGGGGGTCGCGAATGGGTTGCGGTCAAGGGTGATGGCAAGGTTGCTGATGGCCGAGACGCGGAACGGGCCCGTGCCGAAGGCGCGAACGTTGCTGTACGGGCTCGCGGCGATCTGCGCCGGCGCCATCCCGATGTAGATGTGCCTGGGGATGATCCCGATTTGCAGCGCGAGCGGGAATGATGCGCTCGGCGCCTTCAACCCGAATACGACCTGTCCAGGGCCGCCGGCCGCGATGCCGACGTCGCGCCAGAACTCGGCCCCCGGCTGCTGGTACTCGACGTCCTGCAGGACGTGATAGGTGAACAGGACGTCGTCCGCCGTGAAGGGCTGGCCGTCCGCCCACCTCACGCCGCTGCGGATGTCGAACGTGTAGGTGAGGTGGTCAGAGGACACCGCCCAGCCAGACGCCAGCAGGCCGACCGGGTTCTGCTCGGGATCGAGTGTCACAAGGCCCTGGTAGATGACCCTGTCGACATCGCGTGTGCTGTCGTCGTTCTCGAACAGTGGGTTCAGCTTCGAAGCCGAGCCGACGAGCGCCTCCACGGCGGTCCCGCCCCGCGCGGGTTTCGGCACGGTGGCGACGGGCTGGCACGCGACGAGCAACAACGCCGCCGTCAAGGCGGCGGTCGCGAGGCGGCTACGCGAGATTATGCGCCCGCATGTACGTCAGGGCGACCGAGCAGACGAGGAATGCGGCGGCCAGGACCCAGGTCGTCCAGTAAATCTGGCGCTCGAGCCCTCGCCGGGTGCGGTATCCGCCGCCACCGCCGTCCCCGCCCCCGCCGATCGTCCCCCCAAGACCGGACGCCTTGGGGGTCTGGACGAGCACGCTTACGATCAGCAGGACCGACAGGACGGCCTCGACGATGACCAGCGCGTTGGCGATCTTAGCCATTGGACGCGGAGATCCTGCTTAACTCCAAACCGAGCCGAACCGGGTGTTGATGGCGTCCCAGTTCAGGGTGTTGAACCACGCCGTCACGTAGTCCGCGCGGCGGTTCTGGTACTTCAGGTAGTACGCGTGCTCCCAAACGTCCACGCCCATGATCGGCGTCAGCTCGTCCATGTAAGGGCTGTCCTGGTTCGGGTAGCCCTTGATCGACATCTTGCCGGCCTTGTCCACCACGAGCCACGCCCAGCCGCTGCCGAACTGCCCGACGGCCGACTTGGTGAGCTGCTCTTTGAACGCGTCATAGCTTCCAAACGCGGTCTTGATCGAGTCGGCGATCCGGCCGTTGGGGTTGCCGCCGCCGCCCGGGCCCATGATCGACCAGAAGATGGAGTGGTTCGCGTGGCCGCCCACGTTGTTGCGGACGACGGCGCGGATGTCCTCGGGTACCTGGTTGATGCCCCACAGGATGTCCTCGACCGACTTCTTCGCCCATTCCGGGTGCTTCTCGAGCGCGGCGTTGGCGTTGTTCACGTACGCGGCGTGGTGCTTGTCGTGATGGATCTCCATCGTCTTGGCGTCGATATGCGGCTCCAGCGCGTCGAACCCGTACGGAAGCGGTGGCAGCTCAAGTGGCATGGCCGGGAACCCCCTCGTGCAAATTTGTCCTCTAGTACTGAACCAGTCTAAGAGGTCGGGGATTTCGACCCGGAAGCCTGCGCTTTGACCGCCGCCGCCCGGCGCTCGACCTCGGCCCGGTCCCCAAGGTACCGCCACGACAGCGGCTCGAGGTCGGGGCCAAGCTCGTAGACCCGAGGCACCCCCGTCGGGATGTTCAGGTCGACGACCGCCTGCTCGGTCAGGCCGTCGAGGTGCTTGACCAGGGCGCGAAGACTGTTGCCGTGGGCGGAGACCAGTACGCAGGAACGAAGGCGCAGGTCGGGCACGATCGCGTCGTACCAGTAAGGAAGCATCCTTTCGAGGACGTCTTTCAGGCATTCGGCGCTGGGCAGGAGCTCGGGCGGCAGGCCGGCATACCGCGCATCGTGAGAGGGATGCTGCTCGTCGGAGGCGTCCAGGTCGGGAGGCCGAACGTCGTAGCTGCGCCGCCACAGCTTGACCTGCGCGTCTCCAAATTTCGCCCCGGTTTCCTTCTTGTTCAAGCCCTGCAGGGCCCCGTAGTGCCGCTCGTTGAGACGCCAGCTTCGCCGCACCGGGATCCACGCCCTTCCCATCGCCCCGAGGGCGAGGTCTGCGGTCTGGATGGAGCGCACGAGAACCGAGGTGTGCACGACCTCCGGAGCGAGCCCGGCCTCCTTCATCAACCTGCCGGCCTCCGTCGCCTCGGTGATGCCGCGCTCGCTCAACGGAACGTCGCGCCAGCCGGTGAACAGGTTTTCGAGGTTCCACGTGCTCTGGCCGTGGCGCAGCAGAATGAGGATGCCCTGGCCGCGGCCGCTACCGGTGGCCATATACCTCTGCGGTCACCTTGACGATGTGGGCGAACTCCTGCGCGTCCAGGCTCGCCCCGCCGACCAGGCAGCCGTCACAGAGCGGCAGCTCCACGTACGACTGCACGTTGCCCGAGTTCACGCTGCCTCCATAAAGGACGCGGACCTTGCGGGCGGCGCCCGCGCCGATCATCTCCCCCACCACTCGGCGGATCAGCCGCATGGTCTTGTACGCATGCTCGGGGTCTGCGCTCTTGCCCGTGCCGATGGCCCATACCGGCTCATACGCCATGACCAGGCGCGCCGAGTCGTCGGCCGAGCAGTTGGCAAGCCCCGCCTTGACCTGAGCGGTGACGACCTGGTCGGAGGTGCCGGCGTCGTGGTCCTCACTGCGCTCGCCCACGCACATGATCACGCTGAGCTCGGAGGCTAGCGCGGCGGCAGCCTTCTTGGCCACCATCTCGTCCGTCTCACCGACGTACATGCGGCGCTCCGAGTGGCCGACGATCACCCACTGGCACCAGCCCTTGAGCATCGCCGGGGAAACCTCACCCGTGAAGGCGCCGGAAGCCTCCCAGAAGCAGTCCTGGGCGCCCAGCTTGACGCCCGACTCAGCCAGCACCTCGGCCACGCCCATGAGGAACGGGAACGGCGGGAACAGGGCGACCTCGACGCGGTCGGCGTGGCCTCGCGCCACCGAGAGGACGCCGCGGACGAGGTCCAGCGCCGAATCCGAGTCGGTCGGGTTCATCTTCCAGTTGGCTGCCACGATGGGCATGCCCGGAGGCCGGCTGCTCAAGGTCTCAGCTTTCCTTGAGGATGGCGATGCCGGGCAGCTCCTTGCCTTCGAGATACTCGAGGGTGGCGCCTCCGCCCGTCGACACGTGAGAGAACCGCCGGGCCATACCGAGAGAGTCGATCGCCGCCACCGTGTCACCGCCGCCGACCAGCGTGTAGCCGCCGCAAGCGGCGATCGCTTCGCCCACCCCCCTTGTGCCGTCGGTGAAGTCCTTGATCTCCGTGACGCCCAGCGGCCCGTTCCAGACGACCGCGGCGGCCCCACGCAGACGCTGGGCGAACAGCGCGACGCTCCTCGGGCCGATGTCGAGCGCCATCCAGCCCGCCTCGACCGCATCCGACGCCATGACCCGGAGCGGCTGCCCGGCTTCCATGCGCTGGGCGCACACGAGGTCGACCGGCAGCAGCAGCTTGTCGCCCGCCTCGGAGGCGACGCCGCCCGCCTCCTGGACGCTGGATTCTTCGACCAGGCTCGTGCCGGTCCGCCACCCTTTGGCTTTGAAGAAGGTGTTCGCCATCGCGCCGCCGATCAGCATGGCGTCGACTTTGCCCAGGAGGTGCTTCAGGACTCCGACCTTGGTGGACACCTTGGCCCCGCCGATGACCGCGATCATCGGTCGGCGCGGGCTGTCGAGCGCGTGGTGCAGAGCGTTCAGCTCGGCTTCCATGAGCTCGCCGGCGAAGGCGGGCAGGTAGGCCGCCACACCGACCACCGAGGCGTGCGCGCGGTGCGAGGCGGCGAATGCGTCATTGACGAAGATCTCGCCCAGCGATGCGAGCTCTCGCGCGAATTCCGGGTCGTTGGCCTCGTCCTCAGGATGAAAGCGAACGTTCTCGAGCAGCAGAACCTGGCCGTCCGTCAATTTGTCCGCGGCACTGCGAGCCGGTTCGCCCACGCAATCGCTTGCAAACTGCACATCGCGCTTGATGAGCTCGGCCAGGCGCGCCGAGACCGGGCGCAGGGAGAGTTGGGGATCGACACCCTTCGGCCGCCCGAGGTGTGACATCACGATCACCCTCGCCCCGCGCTGCGCCAGGTGCTGCAGGGTCGGGACCGCGGCCCGGATGCGCGCGTCGTCGGAGATCGCGCCTTTCGCCATCGGTACGTTGAGGTCCTCGCGGACGAGGACTCGCTTGCCGGCCACGTCGACGGATGTGATGGATGCTTTCAGAGCTTGCCCGCCATGAAGGTGATGAGGTCGACCATCCGGCAGCTGAAGCCCCACTCGTTGTCGTACCAGCTCACCACCTTGGCCCAGTCTCCACCGAGCATCAACGTGAGTGGCGCGTCCACGATCGACGAATGCGGGTTGCCCATGAAGTCAGACGAGACGAGCTCCTCGTGGCTCACCGCCAGGATGCCGCGGAGCTCGCCGGCCGCGGCCTTGTCAAAGGCGGCCACGATGTCCTGGACGGTGGTCGTCCTGGAGAGCTGAACGCTGAGATCGATCACTGACACGTCTAGGACCGGCACGCGGAAGGCCATGCCGGCAAACTTTCCGGTCAGCTCGGGCAAGACCTCCGCCACCGCGCGGTTGGCCCCCGTCGAGGCCGGGATGATGTTGTCCGCCGCCGCGCGGGCGCGCCGCAGATCCTTGTGCGGCAGGTCTTGGAGGCGCTGGTCCGAGGTGTAGGCGTGGACTGTCGTCATCATCCCGCGCTCGATGCCGAACGAGTCGTGAAGGACCTTGGCCACGGGCACCAGGCAGTTGGTCGTGCAGCTGGCGTTGGAGATGACGTCGTGCTTTTGGGGGTCGTACTGCTTGTGGTTGACGCCCATCACCACGGTGAAATCCTGGTTGGTCGCGGGGGCGGAGATGATCACCTTCCTGGCTCCGCCCTTGTCGATGTGCACCCGCGCCTTGGCGGCGTCTGTGAAGAGACCGGTCGATTCGATCACGATCTCGACTCCAAGGTCCTTCCAGGGCAGCTCGGCGGGGTCCTTGTGGCTCAGAAATTTGAACGAGCTGCCGTCGACGCTGATCGAGTCCGTCGTGGCGCTGACTTCCGGGCCGAACGTCCCCAGGGCGGTGTCGTGCTTCAGCAGGTGCGCGAAGGTCTTGGCCTCGCCCAGGTCGTTTACCGCCACGATCTCGAAGTCCGGTTTCAGCTCGTGTGCGGCGCGGTAGATGTTGCGCCCAATGCGTCCGAATCCGTTGATGCCGACCCTGATGGCCATCTGAGCACGCTCCTGCAACCGGCTGGGACTGCGACCGGCCTAATGTTAGGCGGAGCGGCGACCGGTCATGGCAGTGTGGGCGCCGGCCCCGTTCTGGGAATTCTGCCCCTTCGAGTTGGCGAGCTCCTGCAGCCGCCGCAGGCGGTGGTTGACCGCGGACTTTGACAGCTTCATACGGCCGGCCAGCTCCCCCAGGTTGAGCTGCGGGTTGGCGACGCGCCAACGGGCCATCTCGCGCAACGCGGGCGGCAGGCGATCGAGGCTGCCGGTCGTCTCCAGGCGCTCGATCGCGGCGGCCTGCCGGAGGCCAGAGCCGATCGTCTTGCCGATGTTCGCGGTCTCGAAGTTCAACCGCCGGTTGACCTCGCCGCTGACCTCGCGCACGACCCTGACGTTCTCGTACTCCATCACGGCTCGGCTGGCGCCCATCGTGGAAAGCAGCCTGACGATGGCATCACCCTCCTTCACGTACACGACCTGCTGCCCCGCCCGTTCCATCGTCCCGACCTTGACCCCCACGCTGTCTGCCAGCTCCACGATGGCCGACGCCCACGGAGGCGAAGGAGCGACGAACTCAAGGTGGTAGCGCGAGCTCGGTGTGTTCACGGATCCGCAGCCCAGGAAGAGACCGCGCAGCATCGCTTTGCGGTCGCACGCCGCTTCGGGGACCGCATGAGCGGCGGACTGCGTGAACGTGGTGACGAGCCCTGGCGGCAGAGCGAGCTCGATGAAGAACGACATACGCTTGCGGGTTTTGACGGCCTGGTACTTGGCGTCCATGTGGTCCACGGCGCGACCGAGCCTCACGACCTTGCGGGCGACCGCGTTGCGGAGCAGCGAGAAGTAGGCCGAGCGGCCGCGTTGGGTGGTCAACAGGCGGCCGCGTGAGCCGAAGTAGATGCCGAGCAGCTCGCTCAGCTGACAGCAGGGCCGCGCCGGCAGTAGCCCGGCCATCTCGTTCTTGACGTCCGCCGAGAACGAAATAGCGTTTCCCTCCAGGAAGGTTATTCGACCTCCCCCCTTCACTGAGTCTAACGCGCAGCCTCGGCGATCCAGTCGACGCTAAGGGCAATCTTTCGTTCATGGCAAACAAGGCTCTTGAGTTCATGTCGCGCTGCGGCCTCCGGCGCTGGACAATGTCCCTGAGCCCATGAGCGAGATGCGAATGATC
The DNA here is from genome assembly GCA_035468355.1 of Candidatus Dormiibacterota bacterium. Classification (GTDB taxonomy): domain Bacteria; phylum Chloroflexota; class Dormibacteria; order Dormibacterales; family Dormibacteraceae; genus DATKSS01. The sequence goes on along the minus strand of DATITA010000169.1, from coordinate 55,315 downwards.
GAGGCGGTGCGCGCGGCCATGGCCGAGGAGATGGAGCGTGATGACCGCGTGCTGGTCATGGGCGAGGACGTCGGACGCAAAGGCGGCGTGTTCGGCGCCACGGACGGCCTCTACGCAAGATTCGGCGAGGCCCGCGTGCTCGACACGCCGCTGGCAGAGTCGGGCATCGTCGGGGTCGCAATCGGCGCTGCGTTGAACGGGCTGATCCCGATCGCCGAGATCCAGTTCGCGGATTTCATTCACCCGGCTTTCGACCAGATCGTGAGCGAGGCGGCCCGGACCCGGTACCGCTCCAACGGCGACTGGTCGGTGCCCATCGTGATCCGCGCCCCGTTCGGCGGCGGCGTGCACGGCGGCCTCTACCATTCGCAATCGATCGAGGCCTTCTACGCTCACGTGCCGGGCCTGAAGGTCGTCGTGCCGAGCATGCCGGGCGACGCGCATGGGCTCCTCAAGTCGGCCATCCGCGATCCGGATCCTGTGATCTTCCTCGAGCACAAGAGGGTGTACCGGCTCGTGGCCGAGGATGTGCCGGACGGAGACCACCTCGTGCCGATCGGGCCGGCCGTCATCAGGCGCCCCGGTACGAAGTTGAGCTGCTTCGCATGGGGGCTGATGACCCACTACTGCCTCGAAGCCGCCGGCACGCTCGAGAATGAGGGGGTAAGCGTCGAGGTGGTGGACCTGCGCACCCTGGCCCCGCTCGACCGCGAGACGATCCTCGAGTCGGTTCGCCGCACGGGCAAGGCCCTGGTCGTGTACGAGGACAACCTCACGGGCGGGTTTGGGGCAGAGGTGGCTGCGATCATTTCGGAGCACGCTTTCGACAGCCTGGACGGACCCGTGGTGCGTGTCGCCGCTCCCGACATCCCGGCCATGCCGTTCAACGGACCGCAGGAAGAGTTCTTCATGCCCAACCCCCAGAAGATCGCGGAGGCGATGAGAAAGCTTGCCAGGTACTAAGAGAGACCAAACGGGATCCGAGAACGTCCTTCCCCATCCCCCGGCTGCGCCGGGTACTTCCCCGCGGGCGGGGAAGCCTGAGCCGGGTACTTCCCCGCGGGCGGGGAAGGCTGCGCCGGGTACGTCCCCGCGAGCGGGGAAGCCGGTCACCTCGCCACCTGCGGGCAGACTGCCCGGCATCACCGAGGCGGAGTACGCCAGGCGTCGCGAGTGCGTGGCCGCCGGCCTGGAGGCCGCCGGCCTCGACGCGATTTGCGTCTTCTACCCCGCCCGCGTCGCCTACCTGACAGGCTTTCACCACATCCCCACCGAGCGCCCCATCGCGCTCGTGCTGGGCCGCCAGGGCCGATCAGCGCTGGTCGTGCCCGCGGTGGAGAAAGAGCACGCGGAAGCTTCGACGTCGGTGGAGCAGGTGGACGTCTATTTCGAGTACCCGGGCGCCGAGCATCCCATGGAACGCGTCTCATCGATCCTGGCCGAGATGAACGCCCGGCCCCGGCGCACGGGCGCGGACCACGACGGTTACGTGCCTTATTGGGGTTATCGAGGACCACGGTTGAGCGACCTAATCGGCCATGCGCCCATGGATGCCGAGCTTCTCGTCGAGTCGCTGCGTCGCGTCAAGTCGGCCGAGGAGATCGCCTGTATCCAGCTCAGCTGCGACTGGGCCGTGCGGGCGCACCACCGCATGCAGGCCGCCATCCGGACCGGTAGGACCGAGATGGAGTGCTACACGCCGGCTCAGAGCGAGACGCTGTTCGAGATGGTTCACGAAATGCCCGGCTGGAGGCCGAGGGGCGCAGACAGCACCGGTCTGGTCGCCATGTTCGTGGCGGGGAGATCCACCGCCATGCCGCACGGCTTCGTCCAGGGCCACGGCATCCAGCCCGGAGACGTCCTGGTCAGCGGGGCCGGCGCCAACATCGACGGCTACCTCAGCGAGCTCGAGCGCACGATGATCGTGGGCGAGCCGAGCCCTCAGCAGGTGCGTGCCTTCGAGGCGATGCTGGCGCTGCAGACTCGCGCGATCGAGATCATGGCGCCAGGCGTGCCCGCCGGCGAGGTGGAGCTCGCCACCGTCCGGCTCGCCGGCGAGCTGGGGGTCTCCGAGAACCTGCGTCACCACGTGGGCCATTCGATAGGGCTCGAGGGCCACGAGGCGCCTTTCCTGGATCGCGGCGAGGAGACGGTCCTCGAGCCGGGCATGGTCTTCACCATCGAGCCTGGCGTGTACTTCAAGGAGCTCGGCGGCTTCCGGCATTCGGACACCGTGGTGGTGACCGACGAAGGGTGCCGCGTGATGACCGGTTACCCGCGGGAGCTGAAAGACCTGGTCATCAAGCCGTGATCGATTCGGGAACCTTGCGGACCTTGCTGGTGAACATGTGCAGCACCACGATTCCATCCGCCGAGTGGCGGCGGATGCGGTCAATCGCCATGGGCGGGAGCATGTCCTGGTCTTCGACTGTGACCACGGTCTCGATGGGACCCACCGTCCTCCAGACCTCGGCCACCATCTCGCGAGGCAGGCTCCCGGGGACGTAGACATAGCGGCGGTTGGGGACGTCCTTCCGCGCCATCCGTTCTGCCCTGGCGAACGCGTCGTGCGCCGAGAAGTCCTTCAGGTACGGGTCGCTGACCTCGAGCAGCTCGTGGTGCTGGTTCGGGTACCGGTTACCGCGGAAGAGAAAGACGGCGCCTCGCCCGCCGGCGGCCCGTGACGCTTCGGCGATGACCGCCTCGGCGGCCAGCTGCTCGTGCGGAAGGATCACCAGCAGCTCGCCGGCCGACGGATGGGTGCCGAGCGCGCTCGCGATCGACTCCGCCGCGCGCTGAGGCCGGAACGGAACCGGGAACACCGCCGGGCGCCGGCTCCGGTTGTAGCGATAGGTGGCGAGGCCGATCATCAACCCGATGACGGTGAGCCCACCGCCGAACTTGGTGGCGTCCGGTTTCTGGACCAGGTTGATCAGCCAGGCCACGGTCACCAACACCGTAGTGAGGGCTCCGACTCCGAAGAAGGCGACCAGGCCCGGAGTCCATCGTTTGTACTCGCGCCAGCGGACCACGTCGAGGCTTACGCAGGTCAGCACGAACGTGCCGAGCAGGCCGAAGGCGTACAGGTCTCCGAGAAGGTTGAGATTGGCCTGGGCCGCGATGATGATGACCACCGGCAGGGAGACGGCGGCCAGGACCGCCCAGTGGGGTGTTCCCCGCAAACGATTGCGGCGCTCGAGGACGCGCGGGAGAAAGCCCATCCGGGTCAGCGCGATGAAGACGTGATAGGCGCCGATGATCGCAGTGTTGCTCGCGAACACCAGGAGCAGAGAGCCGCTGACCGCGACGTAGTCCCCCAGGATTCGGCCTGCGACGTGCGTACCCAGGAGCGAAATGAACTGGTTTGGGTCTGCGTGAGCGTCCAGGAGGGTGGTCGACCACAACGTCAGCAGCGGGCTGGTGATCGCCATGGTCACGACCACCGCGATCATCGCGCGCGAGGAGATGATGCGCCTGGGCTCGCGCATCGCGGGGGCGAGCTGCGCGATGCTCTCCAATCCAGAGAAAGCGAGAAAAGCGGCGCCGTAGCCCGTGAGCATCACCACGGGGGTCAGGCCCCGCCAGTCCGCGAGATAGCTGAAGCTGTGGACGATCCCCGCCGGTCCGAGGTAGACGGCCGTCGCCAGCACCACCGCCACCTGTCCGATCCCGGCCAGGACAACGAAGATCGCGGTAGTGCGAGCGCTTTCCCTGATGCCGAGGAGATTGAGAACACCAAGGCCGATCAGCGCTGCGACGGTGGCCTGTGTCACCCAGGGGCTCACATAGGGAGCGACGACCGCCAGGTAGAGCATCCCGGAAAGGGCGCTGATGGCAGCGGTGAGGTAGTAGTCGACCATGATGAACAGACCACCAAGCAGCCCCGCGAAGGGGTGAAGCGCCTGGGACGAAACGTTGACCACGCCACCGCCTTCCGGGTAGCGCCAGGTGACCTCGGAGTATTTGACGCACAGAAGAAAGAAGACGAACAGCGTCATGAGGACGAAGATCGCCGATCGCGAAGTGAAGTGGCCATACAGGATCCCGGGCGTGTAGTAAACCGACGTGCCGATGTCGGCGAAGACGACCGCCCAGCACAGGAAGGCGCCGAGATGCCCGCCGCGGACCTTGATCCTGCGGCGGACTCGCGAGCCGGATTCGCTCATTGCGTCAGACCGCGGCGCCTTCCGCGAGGTAACGCCGCACGCTTTCGACCTCGGCGCGCAGCCGGGTGACCGCGCGGCGGGCCTCCTTGTCGTCCAGCTCCATGTAGTTGATGGCCGCGAGGTAGATCTCGGCTCGCTCCAGCTGCCGGATCGCCGCGCGGAGGACCTGGCGGCGCTCGTTTGCCGTCCGCGTGTCCTGCATCTGCACTATCTCGTTGCTCATGGTTCCAAGCTAGGAGGGTGGTCGTGAGGTCTCCGTTGGGGCGGCCGCCAGATCCGTATGGATGTCGTATGGATGGGCCTTCGATCATTTACCCTCGGGTGCGATGGGCCCAGAAGCGGTAGCGCGGAGGGGCCGGCGACCCGGCGACCTGCGAGTGGTGGTGCGGCGTCCGGCGAAGCTGCCCCGCACCCTCGGCGCTCCAGCGCTCTTCGCAGCGTGTTACGGCAACGTCGGTTCGAGCATCTACTACGCGCTGGGCGTCACCGCCGCGTTCGCCCTCGGGCTCACCCCGCTCGCTTTGATCCTGGCCGGTTTGATCTTCGTCAGCACCGCCCTGAACTACGCCGAGGGCACGGCCGCCCTTCCCCACGCCGGCGGAAGCTCGAGCTTCGCGCGTAGGGCCTTCAACGGTCCGATCGGCTTTCTGGTCGGCTGGGTCCAGCTCCTGAACTACACCGCGACGGTGTCGATCTCGTCGTATTTCGCGATCAGCTACCTGGGCGTGTTCGGCAGGTACGTACCGCTCTTCGGCATGCTCAAGCAGAACGACGCATGGCACGTCGGCGCGACCGTTCTACTGATCGCCTTCCTAGTCGTGGTAAACATCATCGGGATCCAGGAGTCGAGCGTGTTGAACCTCGTCCTCGCGGTCGCGGATCTAGTGACTCAGCTCGTCCTAGTCGTACTCGGCGTGCTGCTGTTGGTGAACATCCAGCGCGTGATCAGCAACGTCCACCTCGGCATCGCGCCAACGTGGGGCAACTTCCTGGCCAGCGTCTCCATCGCGATGGTCACGTACACCGGCATCGAAACCATCTCCAACATGTCCGAAGAGGCGAAGAACCCGGGGCGAAGCGTGCCTCGCGCGACCTTCGCGGTAATCGCCGCGGTGCTGTTCGTTTCCGCGTTCCTGCCCACCATCGGGATGAGCGTCTTTCCAGTGCACCTCGCCGCCGGAGGCGCATACACAACGGACCTGGCGACGACATGGAAGGACAACCCCGTGGCGGGGATCGTGACGGGGTTCGCCGTCGTCTCGCAGCCTTTGGCTTTCTGGTCCGGGATCTGGGTCGGCGTCCTGGCCTTCACGATCCTCGTCATCGCCACCAACGCCGGGTTGATCGGTATCTCCAGGCTGAGCTACTCGCTGGCGGTGGTGGACCTCCTGCCCAGCCGGTTCGCCCAGCTGCACTCGAAGTTCAAGACTCCGTACTTCTCCATCTTCGTGTTCGGGATCGCCGCGGCGGTCCTCGTCCTGCCCGGGATCCTGGTCGGCGGCCATGAGATCGACCTTCTGGGCGCCGTCTACTCGCTGGCGGCGACCTTCGCGTTCTGCTCCGCGCACTTGTCGGTGATGCGGTTGAGATTCATCGAGCCCGCGCTGCACCGGCCCTATCGCATGCCGGGGAACATCCGCTTCGGTCGCGACAGCATCCCGGTGATCTCGCTGGTCGGCGCCCTCGCGATCGGCACCGTATTCACGCAGCTCATGTCGCAGAACATCTCCAATTCCACCTTCATCTATCTCGGCTGGCTGGTGCTGGGCGGCATCACCTTCGTGCTGTACCGCCGTCACCGCCACCAACCCCTGTGGGAGCCGCTCGAGGTGCCTCCGCCACACGAGCGCGACGTGGAGAGGGTGCCTTTCGAGCCGCTGCCGCGAAGCGCGCGTTACCGGCTGGGAAGAAGAGAGCGCATCGCCGCGCATGCCGCGACCGCCCCTGTGCGGCACGAGCACCACCGTCCTGGCTGGCAGCTCGAGCTGGAGCTGTTCTTCGCCCGGCACGGAGCGGTTCGGGGTGTGTTGATCGTGCTGGTCTTCGCCGCCACGAGCGGGCTGGCGGTGTTCGTCGACCTGTCGAAGTTCGACCCGTTCGGCCCCGGCCTGGGATGGTCTCCCGGCCTGGTCGTGGTCGCCTTCGTGGCCGCCTACCTGCTCAACCGGAGCCACGCCGAGCAGTAGGCAAGATCAGACCTCGAGGCGGTAACCCACTCCTGGTTCGTTGACGATGAAACGCGGGTTGGCGGGGTCGTCGCCGAGCTTCTTGCGGATCTGCGCCACCACGTACCTGGTGTTGTACTTGTCTCCCACCGCGTAGTCGCCCCAAACCTGGCGGAGCAGCGTGGTGTGGGTAACCGGCCGTCCGGCGTGCAGGGCCAGGTAGCGCAGGAGCTCGTATTCGGTCGGGGTCAGGTGGACCGGCCGCCCTTCGACCGATACGAACCGGCGGGCGAGGTCGAGCTCGAGCGCCCCGAAGCGCAGCACGGGCTCGCCGGACGGCACGTCCGCCTGCCTTCGCAGCACCGCCCTGATTCGCGCCACCAGCTCCTCGGTGCCGAACGGTTTGACCAGGTAGTCGTCCGCGCCGGCGTCCAGCGCCCTGACCTTGTCCTTCTCACCCGGCATCACGCTCACCACGATCACGCCCGCGCGCGTCATGGGCCGCAGAGCCTTCAGGGTCGCAAATCCGTCCATGCCGGGCAGGCCGAGGTCGAGGAGGATCACGTCGGGGCGCCAGCCTGCAGTCTCGCGAAGCGCATCCTCGCCCGTACCCACCGCTTTCACGTCGAAGTCGTGGTAGCGCAACCCTGTACGGAGGGCGCGCTGCATCTCCACCTCGTCGTCGACGACCAGGACGCGGCCGCTCACTTTTCCGCCGCCACGCGCGCCAGCGGCATGGTGAACGTGAAGCGCGGCCCTCGCCTGCGGTTCTCCACCCGTATCACGCCGCCATGAGCCTCGACCACGCGCTTGCAGATCGCCAGGCCGAGGCCGCTGCCACGAGCGCGGCGGGTCCAGAAGGTTTCGAAGACCCGGTCCATGTCAGCGGGCGCGATGGCGGGACCCTGGTTCTCGACCCACGCCTCCACCACCTCGTCCCGGGCGACGGCCCCCACTTCGATGGCCCCACCCGGCGCCGCCCACTCGACGGCGTTCTCCAGCAAGTTGGAGACGACCCGCCCGACCTGCAGCTCGTCGACCTCCACCGGCGGAAGGTCGTCAGGGATCTCCACGGCGACCTCGTGGCTCTTCAGCTCCGCGCGCAGCCCCCGCATCGCGACGCCCACCAGGTCGGCGAAGCTGTGAGGCTCCTTGTCTAGGGCGACGCCGGCTTCGAGCCGGGAGAGCGCCAGCATGTCGCCGACCATGTGGTCGAGGCGCGCCGCCTGGCGGTCGAGATCGACGAGCAGCTCGCGCTGGTCGGGCTGCAGCCCGGCCTGGGGCGCCGTCAACGCCGTGAGCCCGGTCCGCAGCGAGGCGATCGGGCTCTTGAGCTCGTGCGACAGGGACGAGAGGATCGCGGCTTTAAGGCGGTCGGAGGACTCGAAGCCGCGGGCGCGCTCCGCCTCCAGGGTCGCGCGCCGGCGATCCAACAGGAGCCCGGCGAGGCCGATGAGGGCCGCGAGCGTCCGCAGCTCGACCTCGTCCTCGTGATCGTGGTCGAGCCCGATCAGCGCCACGCCGCTCGTCATCGGCAGGTACGCGTTGGAGTCAGAGTTCGTGTGGGTCCTCATGACGGTGACCGCGCCCTGGACGATCGCGATGCCGATCGACCTCCCGTTCTCGTACGACCATAAAGCCTGGCGCACCTCGTCGGCCGCGGGCCGGTCCCCGGCAAGCGGGACCGGCAGGCCGAAATCAACCGCGATGACCGCGAAGCGGGCGACGCATCGGAGCCGCTCGGCGCGCTCGCACACCATGGAGAGCGCGGCGCTGACCTCGGGAACCCGCAAGGCGGCCGTCGCCAGCTCGTAAAGGGTGCGTGAGTCCGCCGCCAGCGCCTCGGCGACGGAATGGGCGCGGCGCAACGAGGCTGCGAGCTGGCTGGTCACCAACGCGACCGCGAGCAGGACCACGAGCTCGAGCAGCTCGGCCGGGCCCTGCACCGCGAACGTCCCCACCGGGGGCACGAAGAAGTAGTCGTACAGGAGGAAGGCGGCGACGCTCCCCGCGACTGCCGGCCCTCTGCCCCACCGAGCGCCGAGCCAGAGCACCAGGAGCAGGTAGACGGCCGACAGCCCAGAAGCGCTGGTGCGCGACGTCAGCAGGCCGATCAGCGCGGTGACCGCGGCCGCGCCGCCGATCGCGACCGCATAAGGCGCAAGGCGCCGCATCATGCGCGCCATCGTACGCACCGGCGCACTTCCTTCCCGTGGGCGCGACTAGTGGGGGCCGGCCTCCCGGCCAGGGCCTCACGCGGCGCTGGCAATCGCGAGCTCCCGCTCCCGGTTGGCGTAACCCGGATGTGAAGGGTGCGCCACGCGGTACCAGGCCAGCGTCTCGGCTAGCGCGTCTTCGAGGGCTGAGGGCTCGAAGCCCAGCTCGCGGCGGGCCCGATCCAGGACGTAACCGGCCGCGCGCTTCGGGTCGGGCCCGTATGGGCTTGCCCCGTCCGGCAGCTCGGCAAAAGGGACCGCGTGTAGGCGCGCCGGCACCCCCATCGCCTGGGCTATCCCCTCGATGAGGTCGCGAAGGCTCACCCCGTCGAACGCCGCGTTGTACGCCTTGTGGGTCGCGTCCTTTCGGAGGTCGCAGGCGAGCGCGCAGGCAAATCCGATGTCCTTCACCCACGCCAGGCCGGCCTGGCGCTCATAGGACTCGACCGGGACGAGCAGCGGGCCGCCGTCCGCCACCCGCTGGATGTAGGCGGCGATGCGCAGCGTGTGGTCGGCCGCACCGAACACAGCAGGCGGCCGGATCACGGTCCATGGAAATCCTTCCATCCGCGTCAGCATCGTCTCGCACCATCGCTTGCCGCCGAAGTAGTCGAGGTCGTCCGGCGGATCTCCGGTGAGGGGGATGAAGTCCTCCTCGCGCGCCGGCTTTCCGCCGAGGTCGGGATAGACGCCGGTCGAGACGAACACGTACCGCCGACCTTTGAACAGTCGAGCGATCGCGATCACCTCCGCGGGTTGGTAGCACGCAAGGTCCAGGACGACGTCAGGCCGGACCTGCGCCAGCGCGCGCTCGAGCTGCTCGTCGTCGGTCCGGTCGAGGGCCACGTAGCTCGTGAAGGTGCCGTAGGGCCGATCTTTCCTGCCCGCCGCGACCGTCTCGACCCCGCGGCGCATCAGCTCCTTGCAGGCCGCGGCTCCGACGAAGCCGGCCCCCCCGAGAACGAGAGCGCGCGTCACGGCCCCTACCCGAGGTCGCGCGCGGCAAACTCGACGTCGACACCGTCGACGTCGCGGAGCCGCGCGGCGAGCTCGTTTGCCATCGCGACGGACCGATGCCTGCCGCCGGTGCAGCCGAACGCCACCACGAGCTGAGAGCGGCCGTGGGCCCGGTAGTGCGGAATCGCGGCGCGCAGGGTCTTCTCGAGATTTTCGAGCAGCTCTTGCGCGGCGGCCTGGTTGACGACGTAGTCGCGCACCTTCGGATCGCGCCCGTCCAGTGGGCGGAGCTCGTCGACCCAGTAAGGGTTGTCGAGCAGCCGGGCGTCGACGACCCATGACGCTCCGTCGGGGATGCCGTTCTTGTAGCCAAACGCAAGGCACGAAACGAGCATCCGCTCGCGCGAGCGCAGCCCTCCCGCGAGCTCGCGGAGCTGGGCCGTATCGACCCGATGGTGAGCGCGGTCGTGGCTGCCGCCGGCCCGCCCGTCCGCGGCGCCGACATGCACCAGGACGTACCGGATGCCCTGGCGGTCGGCGTCCTTGAGCAGCTCCACGGTGTCGCCGCGCAGCGGCAGGACGGCGTCGGCCCCTTCCCACTCCGAGAGCCAGCGGGCAAGCTGGAACCCGGCGTCCAGGAAAACCGCCACGGCCTCGTCGAGCTGGGGTTCGCTCGGCCCTCCGACGATGACCAGCGTCACAGGGTCTCCTTGAGACGCCTGGCGAGACGTTCCGGGACGCCGAGCTTGACGATCTCGTCGACCGGCGCTTCGCGGATGGCCTGCACCGAGCCGAAGTGTCGCAGGAGCGCGCGCTTGCGCGCAGGCCCGATCCCTTCGATCGAGTCGAGAGGGGAGGTCAGAGCTTTGCGCGAGCGGACCTTGCGGTGATGCGTGATGGCGAAGCGATGCGCCTCGTCGCGGATGCGCTGCACCAGGAACATGCCTGGCGAGTTGCGCTCCTGGATGATCGGATCGGCCCGGCCGGGTGCGAAGATCTCCTCGCGCTCCTTCGCCAGCGCGAAGGTCGGAATGTCCGCGTATCCGACCGATTCCAGGACTTCGATCGCGGCGCTGAGCTGGCCCTTGCCTCCGTCGATGAGGATCAGGTCGGGCCGGCTTGTGAAGGAGCGATCGCCCACCACCTCGGCCTCCTCCCGCCTCTGCGCGGATTCCAGCCGCTCGAGGCGACGCCTGAGCACCTCCTGAAGCATCGCGAAGTCGTTCGGCCCGGGGACGAACTTGATTCGAAAGTGGCGGTAGTGATCGTTGCGCGGCCTTCCGTCCTCGAAGACCACCATCGCCCCGACCGCCGAGTCGCCTTGGATGTTCGAGATGTCGTAGCACTCGATTCGCTTCGGCGGCGTCTCCAGGTCGAGCGCCTCTGCCAGCGCGCCGAGCATCGGCTCGGTGCGGCTGCGGTCGTAGTCGGCCTGGATGCGAAGCTGCTGCAGCTCCTGCGTCGCCGTCTCCGCGAGCTGCGTCACGAGGGCGCGCTTGCGTCCGCGCTGCGGCACCTCGATGGTCACGGGACCGTTGCGTCTCTGGCCCAGCCACCCCGTGATGAGGTCCGGCTCCTCCAGCGGCCCAGGGAGGATCACCGATCGAGGCACGTGGGTCGCGCTGGAGTAGTACTGCAGCACGAAGCCCCGCAGCAGCTCCGCCTCATCCACATCGCCCGCCCCGTCCAGCGGGTGGCCGTCGTGGCCGACCATCTTGCCCTGCCTGACGTAGGCGACCTCGACGAAAACGTCGTTGCCACTTCGCGCGTACGCGACGATGTCCTGGTCGTCGCGGCCATGCGTCAGGACTTTCTGGCGGTCCGCGATGCGCTCGATGGACTGCAGCTGGTCTCGATAGCGCGCCGCGTTCTCGAAGTCGAGCCTGTTCGCCGCAACCTCCATCTTGTCTTTCAGCGTCCGCACCAGCGCGTCCGAACGACCCTCCATGAACAGCGCCACCTCGTTGATGCGCGCCTTGTAGTCCTCAGAGCTGATGCGCCTCTCGCAAGGCCCCGGGCACCGTTTGATGTGGAAATCGAGACACACCTTGCCTTGCTTGAAGATCTCGTCCGAGCAGGTGCGGAAAGGCAACAGCTGGCGAATCGACTTCACCGTCCCACGCAGCGACTGCGCCGACGTGTATGGACCGAAGTACAGCGCGCCGTCGTTCTGCACGCGGCGTGAATAGTGCACGCGAGGGAAGTCCTCGGTGACCGGCAGCTTGAGGTAGAGGTAATTCTTGTCGTCCTTCAGCCGGATGTTGAAACGAGGCCGGTAGTTCTTGATCAGGTTGCACTCGAGCACCAGCGCCTCGACCTCGTTCGCGGTTGTGACGAATTCGAAGTCGTTGGCCTTTCGGATCAGCTCCGATACGCGAGCCGTCACCGCATAGCCGGGATTGAAATACGACCTGAGGCGGTCGCGGAGCCGCAGCGCCTTACCGACGTAAATCACCTGGCTCCTGTTGTCGCGGAACAGGTACACGCCCGGGCTTTCGGGCACGGCTTGGAGCCTTCGCTTGATCGTCTCCTCCAGGGATACTGCCACTTGACTCGATTGTATGGAGGGCCGTGGCGGCTCGCGTGCGCATGCCGGTTCTGCCCTCGCCGGTAGACTGGCGCCGTGAGCACACCTCCGAGCGAGCTGCCCGGCCCGCCTCCCACCCAGCCGTCCGCGCCGCCCACTCAGATCGCAGGCCAGCAGGTCGCCCCGAGCACAACCGTGCCGCACGGGCCGGCCGGCCCGATTTACACGCCGGCGGCGAACAGGACCAACACCCTGGCGATCATCAGCCTGGTGACCGGCATCGGATCTTTCTTCGCGCACATCGTGCCGGGCGTCGGCGGGTTCACCGTCGCCCTGGTCGCGATCGTCACCGGTTACATGGCACGCGGCCAGATCAGGGAATCGGGCGAACAGGGTATGGGCATGGCCACGGCCGGGATGATCATCGGCATCGTCCACCTTGCGCTGCTGGGACTGCTGATCCTTTTCCTCGTCTTCCTCATCTTCGTGCTGGGAGCGACGATGTTCGGTCTGTCCCGCCCCCGCTAGACCGGCGAGGGCGCGCATGCGGCACGGCCGCTAGAAGTGGATGCCGCGCATCAGGTAGGCCATCGCCGCCGCCTCGGCCGAAATCTCCTCTTCGGCCGGTTTCTCGGTGTGGCCTGCGTCTTTCGAGGCGCTGTCCGGGAAGACGTGATAAGCGCCGGTCATCACCAGCTGCAGGATGCTCGGCGCGAGCGTGTTGACCGTCTCGCCGATCTTGCCCAGGCGAGTCGAGACCTCTGGTGGCCGGGTCAATATCGCGGACCCCACCATGTCGGCGGCCTCTTCCGGTGAGCTCGTCGGAAAGTTCTTGTACATGCCGGTGGGCGCGATCATCGGGGTGCGCACCAGCGGCATGTGGATGTTGGTGATGGCGACGCCGTCATCCGCGACCTCGGGGCCGACGCAGCGGCTGAACGCGGCGAGCGCCGATTTGGACGCGACGTAGGCGCCAAAGCGCGGTGGAAACGCCTGGACGCCGATGCTCGAGATGTTGATGATGTGGCCCTGCCGGCGCTCGCGCATGCCCGGCAGCACCGCGAGCATGAGCTTGACCGCGCCGAAGTAGTTCAGCTGCATCGTGCGCTGGAAATCGTGGAAGCGGTCGTACGAGTCGCTCACGGAGCGCCGTATGGAGCGGCCCGCGTTGTTGATCAGGATGTCGACGCGGCCGTGATCGGCGAGCACCTTGTGGATCATCGCGTCACATGCGTCCAGGTCCGACAGGTCGGTCGGGTAGACGACCGCCGTGCCGCCGCCCGCCTCGATCTCCTGCTTGAGGGTTTCGAGCTTGTCGCGTGTTCGCGAAACCAGGATGACTAGCGCGCCATGCCGGCCGAGCAGCTCAGCGGTCGCCCGTCCGATGCCGCTCGAAGCGCCGGTCACGAGCGCCACCTTGCCGAGCAGCGCATTTCGCAGGTTCTGCTCGGTCAGGGACTCCGGGTCCAGGCGCCGCTCCCAGTAATCCCACACCTTCCATGCGTACGTGTCGAGCGGCGGACACGCGATGCCGGTGGTGTCCAGCGCCTGCAGCGTGTTCTCGCACGTGAACCGCGCGCGATTGGACACGTAGCTCAGAGCCGCTTCCGGGATACGCACGTTCTCGAGCAGACGCCGTTTCAAGGTCTGGCCGACGTCCCAGTGCAGCAGCATCGCCGTCGCGCCGGCCGGCAGCATCGCGCCGGCGCGACTGTCGACGCGCAGGGTGAACTGGGGCGCGTGGGCCGCTCTGCAGAAGATGTTGGTGACGTCGCCAAGGCTCCGCGCCGCGGGGTCGGTGAGGTGAAAGGTCTCGCCGTCGAGGCCTTCGCGATGGCCGATCGAATCGAGGGCACGCGCCACGAAGTCGACCGGCACGACGTTGATCGGTCCCCCCTCGAGCCCGATGAGCGGCACCCATGGTGGGATCGCGTTGCGCAGCCGCTGAATCAGCTTGAACGCGTAGTAGGGCCCGTCGATGCGATCGGCCTCGCCGTTCTCCGACGATCCGATCACCAGACCCGGACGGTAGATGCGGAACCGCAGCGACGACTCGCGGACGATCTTCTCGGCTTCGTACTTGGTGCGGTAGTAGGCGTGGTCAAGAACCTGTCCCTCGGCGAACATGCCCTCCGTGAACTTGCCTTTCCACCTGCCCCCCGCGATCGCGATCGAGCTGACGTGGTGGAGGCGCGCGCCGGCCTTACCCGCGAGCTCGACGACGTTCCGAGTGCCTTCGACGTTGGCGAGCTCGTTGGCCTGCTCGGTCGCCTCCAGGTCGTAAACCGCCGCCAGGTGGTAGAAATCGCCGCCTTTGAGTCGCGCTGCGTCGGCTGTGGACAGCCCGAGCCCCGGCGCCGTGATGTCGCCCGTCATGGGCCGCAGCCGGTCGCTTGCGCCCAGCGAATCGACCAGGGCCTCCAGCCTCTCACGCGAGCCCGGCCGCACTAGCACGAATGTAAGCCCGTCCCGGCGCGCCAGCTCGCGGAGCAGGTGCCGGCCGATGAACCCGGTACCGCCCGTGACCAGTCGGACCATCGACCGAACTCTAGTCTTCCCCATGCTCCCGCGACGGGGCCAATGTCAGGCGGCGACCGGCTCCTTGGCGGGGATCGTCAGCAGGGGGAGGACGGCTGCCATTAGCGCCGCCGCTGCGGCCGCCCAAAGCGCCACGTCCAGCGACCACCCGAGCAGGGGCCCCGCGAGCGCCGACCCGATGGGGTTTCCCACGGAGTTCAAGGACATCGAGACGGCGAACGCCCTGCCGAACCACGCGGGGTCGGTGCGTCTCTGCCGCAGCGTGAAGAGCCCGATGTCGAATGGCCCGCTCGCCACGCCGTAAAGGGCGATGGCAGCCGCGACCACGACGATGCTGCCGGCGAACGGCAGGACGGCGGTCGCGACGGCTCCGACAAGGATGCCCCCCACCATCATCTGTCGCTCACGGCCGTCGCTCGAGAAGCGACCTGACACCAGGGCCGAGGCGAGTCCGGCCGCGCCCATGCCGCCCCAGACGAAGCCGACGGTGGTCGCTCCCATGTGGAGCCGGTTGAGCACCAGGACCGGCACAGCGATCGCGAGCACACCGTTGCCGAGGTTGTAAATGCTGAGGGTCAGCGCCAGCCCCCGCAGAGTCGGGTTGCGAACCGTGTAGACGAGGCCAGCCCATGCGTTGGCCAGCACCGACCCCACCCGCGCCGCGCTGTTGCGCGGGTCGGGCAGCCGCAGCATGACGGCAGCCGCCGCCACGTAGACCACGCCCGAGATCGCCAGGGCCCATTCCCCTCCCAACCACCCCACCAGGGTCCCGGCCAGGGGCGAAGCCAGAAGGGTGGCCGCGACGTGCCCGCTGCTGTCGAGCCCGTTGGCCCGTTCCCAGAGGTGTCGCGGGGCGAGGATCGGGAACAGCGAACGAGCCCCGGCCCAGCTCAACGGGTTCGTGAGGGAAGCGACGGTGACAATGGCGAGCAGCAGCGGCGCGCCAAGCTGATGCAGGGCGGACAGCCCTGCGATCAGGCCGAGGGCGCCCGCCGCCACCAAATAGTCGAGGACGACCAGGCGGGCGCGGCCGAAACGATCCAGGAGCGCTCCGGCGAGCGGGGACACGATCACGCCAGGGAGGGCGGCCATGAATGCGGTGAGGCCGGCCAGCTGTGGTGAGTGATAGCGCTGCAGCACGAATAGGACCAGCGCGACGAACAGCATGGAGCCCGCCATCCGTCCGAGCAGGAGACCCGTGTACAGGCGCGTGAAGCCCGGCACGCGAAGCAGCGCGCCGTAGGTCGACTCGGGTTGCGCTTTCAGCGGCTGGCCGATTGTCAGGCCGAACCGGCGACGGCGATCTTCGGGCGTCTCGTGCGCCCGGCTCCGTTCGCTCGCGCCCGAGCGCGGCCCGCTCGCGTGAGCAGCTGCTTGAGGTAATGGCCCGTGGCGGAGGCCGGGTTGGAGGCCAGCTGGTCGGGCGTGCCTTCGGCGATCACGTACCCTCCCTTCTCGCCGCCCTCAGGGCCTAGGTCGATGAGCCAGTCGGCGGTCTTCAGCACGTCGAGGTTGTGCTCGATGACGACGACGGTGTTCCCGTGGTCGACCAGCCGGTGCAGCACGGCCAGCAGCCTTTCGACATCGGCGTAATGCAGGCCCGTGGTCGGCTCGTCCAGAAGGTAGAGGGTGCGGCCGGTGTCGCGCCGCGACAGCTCGGCGGACAGCTTCACGCGCTGCGCCTCGCCGCCCGACAGCTGTGTCGCGGGCTGGCCGAGGCGGATGTAGCCGAGACCGACGTCGTGCAGCGTGCGGAGCTTGGTCTTGATGGGAGGCACGTTCTCGAACACCTCGAGCGCCTCGTCGACCGTCATCTCGAGCACGTCCGAGATCGAGTGGCCCCGGAACTTCACCTCCTGGACCTCTCGCGAGTAGCGGGTGCCGTGGCATACCTCGCACGGCACGTACACGTCCGGCAGGAAGTGCATCTCGATCTGGATGATGCCGTCGCCCTGGCATGCCTCACACCTGCCGCCACGCACGTTGAAGCTGAAGCGTCCCGGCTTGTAGCCGCGCATCTTTGCTTCGGGCAGGCTGGAGAACAGCTCTCGCATGTAGGTGAACATGCCCGTGTAGGTGGCCGGGTTGCTGCGAGGCGTGCGGCCGATCGGCGACTGGTCGATGTCGATCGCTTTGTCGAGGTGCTCCAGCCCTTCGATCGACTGGTGCGGCCCAGGCCGCTCCTTCGAGCGGTAGAAGTGCTGCGCGACCTTCCGGCTGAGGATGTCGGTGACCAGCGAGGACTTGCCCGACCCGCTGACACCCGACACCGCGACGAACGTGCCGAGCGGAATCGTGACGTCCAGGTTCTTGAGGTTGTTGGCGCGGGCGCCACGGATGACCAGCTTCTTGCCGTTGCCGGTCCGGCGCTTGGGAGGGATCGGTATCTCGCGGTCGCCGCGCAGGAAAGCCGCCGTGAGCGAGTTCGGGTCCCGCAGCACCTCCTCCACGGTCCCTGCCGCGATGATCTCGCCGCCATGCTCGCCGGCTGCTGGACCGATGTCGACCATGTAGTCGGCGGCCCGGATCGTTTCCTCATCGTGCTCCACGACGATCAACGTGTTGCCGAGGTCGCGCAGCCGCAGCAGGGTGTTGATGAGCCGGCGGTTGTCGCGCTGGTGCAGGCCGATCGAAGGCTCGTCGAGAATGTAAAGGACGCCCATCAGCTTCGAGCCGATCTGCGTCGCCAGCCGGATGCGCTGCGACTCGCCGCCGGACAGCGTGTTGGCGGCGCGGTTGATCGTCAGGTACTCGAGGCCCACGTCGATCATGAACTGCAGGCGCTCGCGGATCTCCTTGAGCACGCCGCGCGCGATGAGCTGCTCGCGATCAGTCAGCTCGAGTCCGTCGAAGAAGCTGATCGCGGTGCTGACGGAGAGCGCGCAGACCTCAGCTATGTTGTGGCTCGCCACCGTGACCGCGAGGGACTCGGGCTTGAGACGGCGACCCTTGCAGGCCGGGCAAGGCTTGTCCGACATGTAGCGCTCAAGCTCGGCCTTCAGGTACTCGGACTGCGTCTCCTCGTACCTGCGCTGGAGGTTGGCGATCACGCCCTCGAACGGCGCCTCGTACCAGCGCGAGTGGCCGTACTGGTTCTTGTAACCGAACCGGATCTTCTTGTCACCGGTGCCGTTGAGCAGCATGTCCCGCTGCGGCTTGGTGAGCTTCGACCATGGTTTGTCCATGTCGACCCCGAAGTACTTGCTGACCGATTCCAGCAGCTCGGGGTAGAAGAACTGCGAGCGGCTCCAGGCCGCGATAGCGCCTTCGCGCAGGGACAGCGAAGGGTCGGGCACGACCAAGTCGCCGTCGACCACCAGCTGGAATCCGATGCCCGTGCAGGTGGCGCAGGCGCCGTGCGGGTTGTTGAACGAGAAGTTGCGCGGCTCGGGCTCGGGGACGCTGGTTCCGTCGTACGGGCAAGCGAAGTCCTGGGACATCTGGATCTCGTCGCCTTCGGAAGGCACCACGATCACCGACCCAGCACCCAGCCTCGCGGCCGTCTCGATCGACTCGACCAGGCGGCTGCGCTGCTCGGGGCCGACCACGATGCGGTCGACCACCACCTGCACGTCGTGCTTCTTGTTCTTGTCCATCGGGATCGTCTCGCCGATCTCGTAGAGGCTGCCGTCGACACGGACGCGCACGAACCCGGACTTGCGCACGTCCTCGATCAGAGAGCGGTACTCGCCCTTGCGGCCCTTCACGACCGGGCCGAGCACCATGACGCGCATCCCTTTGGGCAGCTTCTCCACGTGATCGGCCATCTGGTCGACCGTCTGCCGCTGGACCTCACGGCCGCATACCGGGCAGTGAGGGTGCCCGATTCGCGCGTAGAGAAGGCGCAGGTAGTCGTAAACCTCGGTGACGGTGCCGACGGTCGACCGCGGGTTCTTCGAGGTGCCCTTCTGGTCGATCGAGATTGCCGGTGAGAGACCTTCGATGATGTCGACGTCCGGCTTCTCCATCTGGCCGAGGAACTGCCGCGCGTAGGCCGAGAGCGACTCGACGTACCGGCGCTGGCCTTCGGCGTAGATGGTGTCGAAGGCAAGCGACGATTTCCCCGAGCCGGAGAGGCCCGTGAACACGACGAGCTTGTCGCGCGGGATCGTCAACGTGACGTTCTTCAGGTTGTGCTCGCGCGCCCCGCGAATGGTGATGTGGTCAGTCGGCATCCGAAGTCCTCTTCATTTCTTTTCCCGCTTCACGGCAAATGTCGCGCTGGCCGTGGCGACCAGCCTCTGGTCCGCGCCTTCGACCCGGCACTCGGTCACCGCCGTGCGCCTGCCGGCATGGACCACGCTGCCTTTCGCGCGCAGCGCCTCGCCGATCTTGCCCGCCGAGATGAAGGTGAGCTTGAGGTCGAAGTTCATCGCTCGCGTGACGCCGGGGCTCAGGGTGCGCAGCGAGCGCCCCATCGCGGAGTCGGCCAGCGTGCTGATGATCCCGCCATGGACGAAACCGGACGCATTGGCCATGTCTTCCGTGGCCATCATCTCGACTGTGGCAGTGCCTTCTGAAGTTTCCACCAAACGCAGGCCGAGCCACGCCCAGGCGCGAGACGGTGCCTTGGCTACGTCATTCACGGCCCTGGCCCTCCGGCACCGGCATGCACGTCGACGACGCCCGGGCCACCAGCCGGTCGCGGTCGTCGAGCACGTCCGCCTCGCTGAACAGGAGTGTCTGGCGCATCTCGACCACGCGGCCGACGGCTCGGAGCCGCCCCTCCACCACCGGCCGGAGGAAGTTGATCTTGAGCTCGATAGTGGTGTTCCACAGCCCGTCCTCCTGGAGCGTCGCGAGCGACATCCCCATGGCCGCATCGGCGATCTGCGTGATCACCCCGCCCTGGACGACGCCACCGCCGTGTCGGTGCTGCGGCCCGGCCTCCAGCTCCAATACGACACGGCCGGGCTCCGCTTCCGCGATGCGCGCTCCGAGCGTCTCCATCCAGCCGTCCGGCCTCGCCGCGAGCAGGGCCTCGGCGCGTTTGACGTTTCTCACGGGCCCTTTCGCGACTTTCTCCAGTTCCGGACCATCGTCTTCTGCTTCGGTGCCGCGGCGATCGCAAGCGCGACGTCGCTGTCGTCCTCGCCGCGTGTCTCCTCGCCGGATAGCCGCTTGCGGATCGAGATGATCCGGTCGCGGACCCGCGCGGCATCCTCGAACTGAAGCTCCTTGGAGAGGCGGCGCATCTCCTTCTCGAGGTCGCGAACGATGGCCAGCAGGTCCTCGCGCGGCACACCGGCCCCCGCCATGAGCTCGACCGCGTCCGCCTGCAGGTCCTTCTGCTGGATCTCGAGGGCGTAGATCGCCTTCTTCACGGTCTCAGGCGTGATCCCGCGCTCGGCGTTGTACGCGATCTGCCGGTTGCGCCGGCGTTCCGTTTCGTCGAGCGCAAGGCGCATCGAATCCGTGATCTTGTCCGCGTACATGACGACATGCCCGTCGACGTTGCGCGCCGCGCGGCCGATGATCTGGATGAAGGACCTGTAGGCGCGGAGGTAACCTTCCTTGTCCGCGTCCAGGATGCCGATGAACGCGACCTCGGGCAGGTCCAGACCCTCGCGCAGCAGGTTGATGCCGACCACGACGTCGACCGCCCCGGTGCGCAGGTCGCGCAGGACCTCGATCCGCTCCATGGCATCGAGCTCCGAGTGGAGGTAGCGAACTTTCACCCCGTACTCGCGCAGGTAATCCGCGAGGTCTTCGGCGAATCGCTTGGTCAGCGTCGTGACCAGCGAGCGATGGCCGAGCGCCGTGCGCCGCTTGACCTCCGCGAGAAGGTCATCGATCTGTCCTGCCGTGGGCCTTACCTCGACCGTCGGGTCGACCAGGCCCGTGGGCCGCACGACCATCTCGACCGTGCGCTGCGACCGCCGCATCTCGTACGGTCCCGGGGTCGCGGAGACGTACACCACGTTGTTGGCCCGCTCCTCCCACTCCTCGAAGCTCAACGGCCGGTTGTCGAAGGCGCTGGGCAGCCGGAAGCCGTACTCGACAAGGGCGGCTTTGCGCGAGCGGTCGCCACCGAGCATGCCCCCGACCTGAGGCACCGCCACGTGCGACTCGTCGACGAAGATCACCGTGTCGTCGGGCAGGAAGTCCATCAGGGTGTAGGGCGCATCGCCGGGCCGCCGGCGCGTCAGGTGCATCGAGTAGTTCTCGATCCCGGCGCAGGTCCCCGTCTCGCGCATCATCTCGAGGTCGAAGTTGGTGCGCTGCCTCAGCCGCTGCGCTTCCAGCAGCCTGCCGTGCTCCTCGAACCACCTGCAGCGCTCGTCGAGCTCGGCCTCGATGTCGGTCATCGCCAGGCGGAGCTTGTCCGCAGGCGTCACGTAGTGCGAGGCCGGGAACACGGTGAACTCGTCTCGCGGGCCGAGGATCTCGCCCGTCACCGCATCGAGCTCCTGGATCCGCTCCACCTCGTCGCCGAAGAACTCGACGCGGAAAACCTTCTCCTCGTTGGCGGGGACGAGGTCCACCACGTCGCCTCGCACCCGGAATCGAAGTCGCGCCAGGTCGTAGTCGTTGCGCTCGTAGAGCATCTCCGTGAGCTTGCGCAGGAACACCTCGCGGCGGATGGCCTGGCCTTTCTCGACGTGCAGCGACTCGCCCATGTAGTCCTCGACCGAGCCGATGCCGTAGATGCAGCTGATGCTCGCGACGACCAGGACGTCGCGGCGCGTGAGCAGCATTTGGGTCGTGGAATGCCGCATCCGGTCGATCTCGTCGTTGCGGCTCGAATCCTTCTCTATGTACGTGTCGGTGCGCGCAATGTAGGCCTCTGGCTGGTAGTAGTCGTAGTAGCTGACGAAGTACTCGACCGCGTTGTCGGGCAGCAGCCGGCGAAACTCGGCGCAGAGCTGGGCCGCCAGCGTCTTGTTGGGGCTGAGCACCAGCACGGGCCGCTGCAGCTGCTCGACCGCCCAGGCCATGACGTTGGTCTTGCCGCTGCCGGTCACGCCGAGCAGCACCTGCTGGGTCAGTCCAGCGCGCACACCGTCGACGAGCTGGGCGATCGCCTGCGGCTGGTCGCCCGCCGGCTTGAAGGGTGCGTCGACACGAAAGCTGGAGGGCATAGCCCATTCATTCTAAAGCGCACAAATGTTCGGGTCGCATGCCCGCCGCGGGGAACCGCCTCCCCCGGGGCGTTATCCCAGTAGGAACACTTTTACAGGAGGCTTTCATGAAAGACCAGGTCAAGGGCAAGGCGGAAGAGGTTCACGGGAAGTTGACCGGGGACAAGGGCGAGGAGCTGAAAGGCAAGGCGCACCAGGCGGTCGACAAGGTCAAGCGCACGGGCCGCGACGTCCGCGACGACGTGCAGCAGGAGGGAGACAAGCACCGCGACGAGGCCGAGCGCGAGCGCCAGGCCGAGCCGGTCGCGGAGCGCCGCTCCTACTGAGCGTCAGGGCAGGCCGAGGATCATCGCATCCACGACCGAGCCTGAACTGATGCCTTGATCGCCTGGCGGGACGCGTACCAGTGCGTGCGCTCCCGCCAGCGACATCAGCCTCGAGGACGACTGGGAGCCGGTCGAATGAGCGACGAGCTCGAGGCCTACGCGGCGCAGCGTGACCCGCTGGTATTCGGTGCGGTCGACGCTGGGCCTGGCGTCATACGCGAGCCGTACCGGCAGCGAAGGCCTGTGCAGCTCGGCGAAGCCCTGCATCTTCCTCAACGCGGGCCTCACGAACACCTCGAACGTCACCAGCGACGAAACGGGGAAACCGGGCAGGCCGAACGCGACCTTGCTGCCCTCTCCCTGAAGCGTCGCGAAGGTGAACGGCTTCCCAGGTTTGAGCTTCACACGTCCGATATGTACGGTGCCGAGCGACTCCAGCAGCGGCTTGACCAGGTCGTGGGTGCCCACCGACACCCCGCCCGACGTGACGAGCACGTCGGCCTGGCCCAGCGCTTCCACCACGAGCCGGCGAAGCGCCTCGGGCTCGTCGGGCCCGATGCCGAGCAGGCGGACCTCGGCGCCCGCCTCGCGCAGCGCCGCCAGCAGCGCCCACCGGTTGGAGTCCTGGATCTGGCCAGGGCCGGGCGTTTTTCCAACCTCGACGAGCTCGTCTCCCGTCGACATCAGCGCCACCCTTGGACGCAGGTGTACGGCCAGGCGCGGGAGTCCCATCGCGGCGGCCAGGCCGATCTCCGCCGCCCCGAGCTGAGCCCCGGCTGACAGGACCTTCTCTCCGGCGCGGAGATCGGCTCCGACGGCGTGGAAGTTCGTGCCAGGCTGCAGACCCTGGGGGACGGTCACGACGTCGCCGTCGAGCTTCACCTCCTCGACCATGACCACGCAGTCGGCGCCGTCCGGCAGGACACCCCCGGTGAGGATGCGCGCAGCCGCGCCGGGCCCGATGCGCTCGCCCAGCGGCCGGCCGGCGGCCGACTCGCCGACCACGCGCAGCGCCCGGCCGGCGTCGGCGGACCTCACGGCGAATCCGTCCACGGCGCTGGACGGAAAGGCGGGCAGGGGCGAGCTGGCGGTCAGGTCCTCCGCGAGCACGCGGCCGGCGCAGTCAGCCAGCGCAACGCGCTCGACGCCGAGGACGGGAGTGCGCTCAAGCACCTCGGCGGCCGCCGCCGCGGCGTCGACCAGCGGATACGAGGAGATTCGCAACTCGCCGTGCTACTCGTAGCGGAGGGCGCGCGCGGGGTCCTGTCGCGCAGCGCGCAGCGCAGGCAGCAGGCCGGTCACCGTGCTGAAGACGACCGCCAGCACGACCGCCAGGAGCAAGACCACGAAGTCGGTTCGGAATACCTCGAACCCGGTGCTGGTCACGGACCGGGTCAGCCGGTCGACCGCCGCGTTGCCGAGGCGGCCGAGGCCCACCGCGATCAGGGCGCCGATCAGGCCCCCGGCCAACCCGATACCCGCCGCCTCCGCCACGAACAGAAGCAGGACGTCGCGCGAGCGCGCGCCTAGCGCCTTCAACACACCGATCTCCTTGGTCCGCTCGAGGACGGCGGTGTACATCGTGTTGGCGATGCCCAGGCACGCGAGCAGGAGCGCGACGAGGGCCAGCCCCAGGAGCGCGAGGCGCATCTTGCCCAGAAGGTCTTCGAGGTTGCGAAACTGGTCACCGAAGGTCTGGTCCTGGAACCCGAGGGCCTCGACGTTCTTGCGGAGGCCGTCGACCGAAAGTCCGGAGTCGGCCAGCAGCGTGACGCTCGAGTACTCACCGCGCTTCCAGCCGTTGGACTGCGCGACCCTGGACCAGTACGCGCGCATCAGGCCGTACGGCGCGAGTCCTCCCGGCGTCCCTGCCGGCATGTAGTTGCCGGACACGATGCCGACCACGAGCAGTCGCTGCTCGACCAGGTGGGTCGCGGGGTTGCGCGAGCCGGCCGAAGGAAGAGTGCCGTAGGTAGCGTCGAAGCTAACCTGGGCGCCGATGGCGGCTGTCGGGCTCTGGAACCCGAGCGCGGCCGCCTCGCTGTCGGCGAGTACCACCTCGGCGGCCCCGTCGGAGCTTGGCATGCGCCCGGCGATCAACGTCGGGAGGCCGCTCGACGAGCCCAGCGGCGGCAGCGAAACGAGCGCACCTGTCGGGGCGGTAGCAGGCGGGGCCCCTGCCGTGGCCGACCGCGCCCCACCCCCGAACGTCCCGCTCATGCCCAGTTGGCCCCACGCCGCGCGCACGTGAGCGAGTCCGGCCAGTGTCGCCAGCGTCGGGTCGTCGAACCCGTTCACCGAGTCGGCCACGGGGTAGACGGCGACCTGGTGGACCTGGCTCGTCGCCAGGGCCGGCGCGCCGAGGGCCTGCTGGAGACCGCCGGCAAGAGCCACGATTAGGCTCAGGGCGGCGATGCCGATGGCCACGCCGGTCGTGGTCAGCGCAGTCCGCAGCGGCCTGCGGCCGGCGCTGCCGAGCCCGACCTTCAGCGTGTCCTGCCAATGCATCCTCGGCGCCGGGTCAACCGGCTGCTGGCTCCTCATGGTGGGCTTGCCCGACTCGATCTCGATCGCGCGGCCGTCGATCATCCTCACCACGCGCCGCGCCCGTCGCGCGACCTCCGGGTCGTGCGTGACCAGGACGACGGTCGCTCCGCGGCGGTTCAGGTCGTCGAGCAGGCTGAGGACGCCCTCGCCAGACACCGAGTCCAGGCTTCCTGTCGGCTCGTCGGCCAGGATCAAGCCGGGACGGTTGGCCAGGGCGCGGGCCACGGCTACCTTCTGCTGCTCGCCGCCTGAGAGCCGGTTGACCCGCGTCCGGGCGCGGTCCTCGAGACCGACCAGGGCCAGCAGGTGCCGAGCCCGCCGGCGCCTCTCCTCAACCGGTATGCCGGCGATCGTCAGCGGAAGGGCGACGTTGTCCGCGAGCGACATCGATGGGATCAGGTTGAAGCTCTGAAAGATGGTGCTGACACGCTGCAGCCGGTAATCCGCAAGGTCGCGCTCGGGCAGCTCGCCCAGCGGCAGCCCGGCGCCGTATACATGGCCGCTGGTGGGGTGGTCGAGGCCGCCCATCAAAGCGAGCAGGGTGCTCTTGCCGCAGCCGGAAGGACCCATGACGGACACGAACTCGCCGGGACCGATTTCAAGGGTGACGTTTCGGAGCGCGGTCACGTGCACCTCGTCCTTGCCACCGAACTCGCGCGACACGGCGTCGAGCCTCAGGCCGACCGCCTGACCGAGAAGGTCCCTGAAATCGTCCGGGGGTATGGGCGAAGGTCCGGTTGCCTCCTCACCCGGCACGACCTCGGGCGCTTCCAGGACGGCGACAGTGGACGTTTCCGCTACCACCCCGCCAGCCGGTTCGGCCCCGTTTCCGTTGGCCTCGTGGTGAGTCAATCGATCCGCCTCGGCCCGGCGCGCGCGCCGCTTGCGCCCCTTCCTGGAGCCGTCTGATCCACCATTCACGTCGCTGACCTGCGTCGCCACCCCGCCTGAGAGTCTAAGCGCTCACTTAACGCTCAGCGCGGCTGAGATGCGACTTGCTCTTCGAGCCACTTCAGGTAGGCCGGCGAGCCGCTCTCGACGGCGACCTGAAGGATCTCGGGGAGCGCGTAATCGTGGTGGCTCAAAACGTATTCCTTCACGGCCGCTGCTCGCGATTCGGTGGTCCGAACCATGAGCAGCGCCTCGTGCTCACGTTTCAGCTGGCCCTCCCAGAAGTAGAAGGAATGCACCGTCGGAACGACCGAGCAGCTGGCGGCGAGGTGCTCGACCACCAAGGACTCGCCCAAGCGTTCCGCGTCGTCACGGCCACCGGTTGTAACGAGGACGAGCACTGCCTTCTCCACGGTCTAATTGTCGGCCCTCCGGGGGCGGTCCAGCCAGACCGTCCCCGCCAGCAGGCCGATCGCTCCGAGCAGCAGGCCTCCAACCACGTCCGATTCCCAGTGCACGTCGAGGTAGATACGGTCGAACGCCAGGAGCACGACAATGAAGGTGGCGACCGGGATCGCCAGCGCTCGCACGACTGGTGAGCCGGTCAGCCGCCGGACCACGAAAGCGAGCAACCCGTACACGACCACGGTGCGCACCATGTGACCGCTCGGAAAGCTGTTGCCACCGTTGCCGCCGCCGAAAAGCAGATCCGTGATGCTCGGGCCGTCTGGATGCGAGATCGAGCGCGGAGGGCCGGGGTGAAAGAACAAGAGCTTGTACAGGACCTCCAGGGTCACGGCTCCTATGAACGCGAGCACGGCGAGGCAATCCGTGCCAAATCCCCCTCGCCACAGGTAGAAGAAGAGCCCGACCATCAGGATGCCGGTCATCTCCAGGCCGCCAAGCTCGGCGATCGCCTGGAAAAGCCCATGCAGCGATTCCTGCCAGATGCCGTGCGTCGCCTGCGCCACCTGATGATCGAGGGAGACGAACAGGCCCGCCGAGATGGCGATCGTGAACGCCACGTAGGCGACCGCGAGCACGGCGATCGCGAACAGCCGCGGCACGAGTGGAGCTATCGCTGGCAACGGCGGCAGAAGACCGTGGTGCGGCCGGCGAGGCGGATCATGCTCAGCGGCCGCCCGCACGTGAAACAAGGCTCGCCGGCGCGACCGTACACGAGGAGTTTCTCCTGCTGTCCACCCAGCTGGCCCCAAGCGTCGCGATACGTGTCGACGGAGCTTCCTCGATTCATGATCGCGACCTCCAGCGACTCGCGCAGCGAATCGTGAAGGCGGTTCGCGGACTTGCGGCTCAAGCTCCCGGCCTGACGATCGGGACGCAGGCGCGCGCGATGGAGCGACTCATCGGCATAGATGTTGCCCACGCCTGCAATCGAAGCCTGGTCGAGCAGCACGGCTTTCAACGAGGTTCGGCGGCCGCGCAGGCGACGGTAAAGCTCGTCGGCGGCAAACGCGGGATCGATCGGTTCCGGGCCGAGTCGCGGCATGGTCTTGGAGTGCAGCAATGCTTCTTCGGTCCCCAGGAGTAAACGCCCGAACCGCCGCGGGTCGCGGTATCGCAGGTGCCTTCCATCATCGAGCGTGAAGATCGCATGTGTGTGTTTCTCCACGGGAGAGCCGGCGTCGACCAGCCGGAGCTGGCCGGTCATCCCCAGGTGGACGACCAGCAGCAGGTCGCCGCCCAGGCTGATGAGAATGAACTTCCCTCGGCGGCCCACCGATTCGATGGATCTTCCTGCGATGGAGTCGATGAACCCCTCCGGCTCGGGGTGCCTGACGATCGTCGGAAACAGGAGCTCGCAACGCATGATCGTGCGGCCGACCAGGTGGGGTCGGAGGTCGGCGACGATCGTCTCGACCTCTGGGAGCTCCGGCACTCTACGCGCGGACCACCGCGAGCTTCTGCATGTCGGCCCAGTTGGGGCCGACCTTGGTCTCTACTTCGATCCCGGTCTCCAGCTCGTACGCGCCGGTCATGATGCGCGGCACCTTTTCCGCGAACTGGTCGACCTCGTTCTTGGGGACCTCGAAGAGCAGCTCGTCGTGCACCTGCAGCAGCATGCGTCCTTCGATCTGGTCGGTTTCGATCTCTCGCTGCAGGCGGACCATCGCGATCTTGATGATGTCCGCGGCGAGCGACTGCATCGGAAAGTTGATCGCCATGCGCTCGGCAGCGCTCCGCAGCTGGAAGTTGGGCGACCGCAGGTCCGGGATGGCGCGCCGGCGGCCCGTGGCGCTCACGACAAGACCTTCTTCTCGAGCCTTGCGCCTCACCTCGTCGAGGTAGTCCTTGAGCCGCGAGTAGGTCGACCAGTACTGGGCGAGGAACTCACGCGCAACGTCGCCGGTGATCCCAAGCTGCTGCGACAGTCCGTACTCGCCCTGACCGTAGATGGAGCCGAAGTTCGCGACTTTGGCCAGCCGTCTCTGGTTGGCGTCGACCGTCTCGATCGGGATCTTGAACACCGCGGCCGCGGTCGCGGTATGGATGTCCTGACCGGCGGCGAACGCGCCCAGCAGCACAGGGTCGCCACTGAGGTGCGCCGCGATGCGGAGCTCGATCTGCGAATAGTCGGCCGACACCAGCACGTGATCAGGGCGGCCGGCCTTGAAGGCGCGCCTGATCCGCTGTCCGAGCTCGCTCCGGATGGGGATGTTCATCAGGTTCGGGTTGGACGAGGACAGCCGGCCCGTCGCGGTGCTCGCCTGGCCGAACGAGGTGTGGACCCGGCCGCTCAACGGGTCGACCAGCTGAGGGAGAGCGTCCACGTACGTCGACTTCAGCTTGGAGAGCTGGCGGTGCTCGAGGATGAGGCCGACGATCGGGTGCTTTTCCCTAAGGGCCTCGAGCGTGTCCGCGTCCGTCGAGTAGCCGGTCTTCGTGCGCTTGCCGACCGGCAGACGCAGGTCCTCGAAGAGGACCTTGGCAAGCTGCTGTGGCGCATTGAGGTTGAACTTCTGGCCCGCCACCTGCTCGACCTCCGCCTCGATCGCCGCAAGCTGTGCGCCCAGCTCGTCCTGCATGTCCTTGAGGTACGGGACGTCGATGGCCACGCCTTCGCTCTCCATGTCGGCCAGGACGCCGGCCAGCGGGAGCTCAATCTCGTGGAAGAGGTAGTCGACGCCGAGGTTTCGCATCTCGGCCTCCAACCGCGGCCGCAGGTTGAGGATCGCCTCGGCTCGCCGGGCGGCAAACTCGGCCGCCTCGTTGAGGTCCAAGGCGGACGGCTTCCGCGCGGCGCGGCCCGTGCCGAGGAGCTGTTCAGGGGTCATCAGAGTGACGTCGAGGAACTCGCGCGCGAGGTCTTCGAGCCGCGGGTCCCGGGAGCCGGCGCCGAGCAGGTAAGCCGCGAGAAAGGTGCTGAATGCCCACTCCCGCCTTCCGCCGCCGAGCGACCGCAGCGCCAGCTCGGTCTCCTTTGCGTCATGGCCCGAGATGGGCCTTCCGGAGAGAGTGCTCGCCACCGCGTCCATCGCGGCGGGACTGGCGGCATAGAAGGTGTTGACGCCCGTCGAAACTCCGACTCCGCATACGCGCGCGCCCCGGCCCACGCCTTCGATGAACGTGAACACCCCGACGTCGGCCGAACCGTCGATCAGGCTCGCGGCCTCGGCGGGATCGTCCACCACCCGCAGGCCGGCCGGCTGTGGGGCGGCTTCGAAAGCCAGGCTGGGCTGCACCGGCGCCTGGTCGGGCGGCGGAAAGCGCGCGAGCAGCTGGCGGAACTCGAACCGGTCGAAGACCACGCGCGCCTTGTCGTAGTCGTAGCGGGTCCAGCGCGCCTTTTCAAGGTCGAGCTCCACGGGCACGTCGCGAACGATGGTCACCATCCGTTTGCCGAGCCGCACCTGATCCGTGTTGGCCTTCAGCGAGGTCTTCAGCCGGCCCTCGGGCAGCTCGTCCAATCGATCAAGCAGCGCTTCGACGCTGCCGAAATCCTGTACCAGCTTGGCCGCGGTCTTGTCCCCCACTCCCGGCACTCCCGGAATGTTGTCTGAGGTATCGCCGCGCAGGGATTTGAAGTCGATGAGCTGAACCGGCTCGAACCCGTAACGCTGCCGGACCTGGTCGGGCCCGTAGACGAACGTGTCGGTGATGCCACGTCGCGGGACCAGCGCCTCGACCGAATCGGTGACCAGCTGCAGGCAGTCGAGGTCTCCCGACACGATCGTCACCGTGTGGCCGCGCTCCTCCGCGATGCGAGCCATGGTGCCAATCAAGTCGTCGGCCTCGAAGCCCTCGATCGCATAGATCGGAATCGAGAACGATTCAAGGACCTCGCGGACCTTCTCGATCTGGGGCCGCAGGTCGTCGGGCATGGCGCGCCGGCCGGCCTTGTACTCGACGTACTCCTTGGAACGGAAGGTCGGCGCGCCGACGTCGAACGCCGCCACCGCGAACTCGGGCCGCGACGCGAGGACGATCGCGAGCATCGACGTGAACCCGTACACCGCATTCGTGACCTGGCCGTCCGACGTGCTCATCGGCGGGAGGGCGAAAAAGGCCCTGTAAATGAGGCTGTGGGCGTCGATCAGGACGACCCGCCCCCGTTTCCCCTTCGCCACGTTCGAAGTTTACGTTCGCCCTGCCTGGAGCCTCGGCGGCGCGCCCTCGTTCAATTGCCGGAACGGCGATCTGCGGAGGGTAATATGGACGCGAGGATGAAAAACCTCATCGAGGTTTCAGTCGACAGTATTCGGATCCACATGCCGACTGCCCAGCACCTGGTGATCCTCAAAGAGAAAGAGGCGGACCGATACCTGCCGATCTGGATCGGCTCCTTCGAGGCCCAGGCCATTGCGAGCAAGATCTCCGGCAACCAGCTGGGCCGTCCGCTCACCCACGACCTGATGGCCACCGCCTTCGGCGACCTGGGCGTGAGCATCAAGCGCATCGTGGTCACACGCCTGGCTGACCAGGTCTTCTACGCTCGGCTGTACGTCAAACAGGACGGACGCGACCTCGACTTCGACGCCCGGCCGTCGGACGCGATCGCGCTCGCGGTGCGAGTGGAATGCCCCATCTTCGTCGCGTCGGAGGTCATGGAGAGCGCCGGGATCATCCCCGACCCAGACGAGGCCGGCGACGAGAAGGACCGCGCCGAAACGGTCGTCGACGAGGAACGACTCGCCGTGTTTCGCGATTTCGTCAACAGCCTGGACCTTCCCGAGCTCCCCGACGAGCCCGGCGCGAAGGGCGAGCCCGGCGCTCAGGACAAGCCTGGAGGGCGCCCCGGCAGGGGCTGAAGGAACTGCCACTAAGCGGCGATTCCGACCTCTTTCTTCGTCTCCTGGTGGCGCTTCTGCTCGGCCTCGTGCTCGGCACCGAGAGAGAGCTCCGCGGACACGCCGCGGGCATGAAGACGATGGCCTTGATCGCGGTCGGTTCCGCCATGTTCACGGGCCTCGGGCTGGACCCTGCCTTCGGGACCCGTGTCGATCCCACCCGCATCGCCGCCCAGATCGTGAGCGGGGTCGGGTTCCTCGGAGCCGGAGCCATCCTCCGGCTGGGTGTCGACGTCAGGGGCCTGACCACGGCTGCCTCGATCTGGGTGGTCGCCTCGATCGGGATGGCGGTCGGCTTCGGTTATTACGGGGTGGCCATCTTCACCACGCTCATAGTTCTCGTGATGCTCATCGCGATCCGGCCGCTCGAGAACCGGTTCATCCGCAATCGAAGATTGCGCCGGCACGATGACCCGCCACCGGACGAGAGACCGACCGAGACGATCTCTTGAGCTCGTCCGGGGTAGCCATCGTCACGGACTCGACCGCGGACCTGCCTCGCGAACTCGCCGACAGACGTTCGATTTCGGTGGTCCCGCTGACACTCCATCTCGAAGGCCGTTCCCTGCTCGATGGGGTCGACATCACGCCGGCCGAGTTCTACCGCTTGCTGCCCACTTCGACTGTTCATCCCACCACGTCGCAGCCCTCGCCCGGCCGCTTTGCCGAGGCCTACGGGCGGCTGCTCAAAGACCACGCAGAGGTGGTCTCGATCCATATCTCGGAGAAGCTGAGCGGCACGTACGCGTCCGCACGGCAGGCCGCGGAGATGACCGACCGCAAGCGCGTACGGGTGATCGATTCGCACGTGGTGTCGATGTCGCTCGGCCTGGTGACCCTTGCCGCCACGGCCCTGGCGTCACAGGGCATGGACGGAGCGTCGATCCAGTCCAGGATCGAGGACATGCGAGACGGCGTGGAGACGTTCTTTTCCGTCGCCACCTTGGAGTACTTACGCAGGGGCGGGCGCATCGGGCGCGCCGGCGCGCTGATGGGATCAGTCCTGCAGGTCAAGCCCGTGCTGTGCATCCGCGACGGGCAGGTGACTCCACTCGAGCGGGTGCGCACCTTCGAGCGGGCGCTGAACCGGATCGTCGAGCTGACTCGCGCCGTCGACCGGGGAGACGGGGTCTGCATCATCGTCGGCCATGCGGATGCCGAGATGGACGCCGAGCGGGTGGCGCGTGAGCTGGAGACCATCGCCGAGACGCTTTTGATCCAGCCGCTGGGCCCGGTCGTGGGCGCGCACGCCGGGCCCGGCGTGGTCGGCGTGGGGTGCTATCCCGCCGGCCTGCTCCCCCTCGGCATCAAGTTAGGGGCCCCCGCGAGGTCACGGCGAAGCCTCGGACCTCGTGGGGACTAGCGAGTCCGCCACAGGACGGCGGACGGCGTGACCGACTTGATCAGCTTCCCCTCGACTGCCAGCGCCTGCAGGTGCGCCAGGCCCTCCTGGAGGGCAAGCCGCTTCTCGTAGAGCTGGTCGCGCGGGCCCCAGAGCTCCAGCGCGACTTGCCAGGCGGTCAGCTCTGTGGGGCCCACGATCTCGAGGATCTGCTCAAGCCGCCGCCGGTGGTGGGCGACCAGGACGTCGACGCGGCTCGATGCGTCCGTGAACGGCCGCCCGTGCGCCGGCAGAACCAACTTCGGCCGCAGGGCGGCCAGACGTTTCAGGCCATCGAGGTACTCGTGCACGGGGTCCGGGGTGCTCTGCGGGTGCAGGCCGATGTTCGGGGACAGGTCCGGCAGCAGCTGGTCGCCGGCAAAGAGCAAACCGTCGCCGGCCGCGTACAGGCAGATATGGCCCGGCGAGTGACCCGGTGTCCATTCCACGCGCATGGTCCGGCGGCCGACGGAGATCGACTCGGCCCCGTCCAGCTGCACCGAGGGTTCAGCCGTCTTCACGACCTGGCTCAACGCGCGCTGGGAGTTGCTCAGGATCTCGGCTTCGTCGGCAGGCACACCGTTGACCAGCAGGTAGGTCCGCACCTGCATGACCAGGTGCTCGAGCTCGACGTATCGCGGATGCACGAGCGGGACCTCGAGGCGGTGGATGTAAAGGTCGGCCAATCCCTCGCCGGCAAATGCGCCTGCAGCGCCGTAGTGGTCGGGATGGATGTGAGTCACGACGAGGCGCCGCAGCCTGGTGGCCCCGAGGTGCTTGAGCGCCGCATGCACGGTCGCGACCGATTCGGCGGAGTTCATCCCGCAGTCGAGCAGGTCGGCCTCCCTGCCGTCCGGGAACACGAACACATTGACCTGTCCATCCTCGAAAGGAATTGGCAAGCGCAGCTCGAAGACGTCGGCCGCGACTTCGGTCAGCGCCGGCTCTGTGGCCATTCCGCGAATTCTCGCCTCTGGAGGTTCCGGCCGCGCCTCTGAGGTCTAGGTAAGATGGATCGCAGCCGGTCGTTGCGATTGCTCAGGAGGAGCAGATGTCTGAAGTTCAGCTGACACCCGACCAGATCGTCGAGCACTTGCCGCAGTACCTCCTGCCTGAGAAGGCCGGCAGCACCAAGGCAACCATCCAGTTCGACCTCAGCGGCGACCAGGGCGGAAAGTGGTGGGTGAAGATCCACGACGGCCAGGCCGAATCCGGAAAGGGAGAGCCGCCCGATCCCGCCAACCTCACCCTGCTGGCCGACGCCGGCGACTGGGTCAAGATCATGACCGGGCAGCTGGACGGGACCGCCGCCTTCATGCAGGGCAAGCTGAAGATCAAGGGCGACATGGGGCTCGCGATCAAGATGCAGTCCCTTTTCAAGCGCCCCGGCTAAAACTCCTACGCGGCCGGGTCGCGAATCCGGCTAGTAACTGAATTTCCACGTATCGAGCCGGGCCGACATCTCTGTCTCCAGGTCCAGGTGGCCCTGGCCCGAGTGGAGGTCGAGGATCACCACGTGGTGGGGCGTCAGCGCAATTCGCCGCCCGTCGGCGAATCGCGCTGCCTCTACCGAGTTGCCCCACCTGATCGGCTGCGAGGCGGGGACCGCGGTGAGGTTCGCCGTCTCCCATGCGGCCAGGCTGGCCGAGTCCCCCCGCTCGAAGGTCGAGACGATCATGAAGGCGAAAAGACCCGCGTCGGGCGAGCACACCGGGGCGCCTCCGCCCGGCGTCGGCGACGCGCATGGGATGTCGGTGATGTCGAAGGTGATGTCGAGCTCGGCCGGGGCCGGGCTCTGGCTGCCCTGCGACCTCAGCTGGTACCGCCAGGTGCCGGGGTAGCAGAAGCCCCAGCCGGCCTGCCCGTCTCCGAAGCTATGGTCTCCGCTGCCGCACTTGAGATCGCCGCCGATCTGCGCTACGCTCGGCACCGGGTGAGAGTCCGCCCCGGTTTGGCACCCGGCGAGGACGATCACCGCGACAACGGCGGCAACGAGTTTCGGGGGGATCGTCATCGGCATGAAGGGACTAATTGTGCGCGACCGGGTAGCCGGCCAAGTGCGCGCGTTTTGACTGTCGGATCCAAACGAGGCCCGAAGCTTTAATCAGTTTGGACGGGGGTTTTCGCAATGGCCATAAGTAAAAGACTCGAGGGCGCACCCAGTAAGAGACCCGACGGCGCACCCAAGGAAAGGCTGGAGGCCGACAAGCGCAAGCTCGAGCTCCTGGCCGCCCAGTGCGGCGAGGAGCTTCACCGCCCGCTGAACGACGTGGTCGGCGGCGTGATCACCGGCATCCCAGAAGAGACGGACCTGGCCCAGGCCCTGACGGACCGCGAGACCTCCGACCTCCTGGTCCACTTGCTGGACCAGAACCGCGAGCAGGTCGAGCGCGCGCTCGACAGACTTCGCGATGGCGCATACGGCATTTGCGAAGGTTGCGCGCGACGCATTCCCGAAGCGCGGCTCGAGTATCAGCCGGCCGCCACGCGCTGTGTCGAATGCCAGGCCCATTGGGATAGGCTCAACGGCCGCACCGCGTAATTAGTTGCGCCCATCCGCCCCTCCTGATTGGGGACGGGCGGGTCAGGCGCGCTCTGCCGGCCGGCGCAGCAACGCGGCCGCGCCCAGTGCGAGGCCGCCCACGACCATCCCGGACCCGATCCAGAACCAGTGGATATCGCCGGTCATAAAGCTGCCCGGGATGTACCCGAGGCCCTGGCCGGCGAACACCGCGCCTGCCAGCAGGACCAGGGCCCCGACGATCGCTAGTCCGATTCTCATGCCCGATTAGTACTCGGACGGGTTACTGGATGCCGCCGTAGACGACCGACTTCTCCTCGGTGTACTGGAGGTAGGCCTCGACCCCGTGCTCCTTGCCGAACCCAGACTGCTTCGTGCCGCCGAAGGGGAGCTCGTCGTGGGCGATCACCAGCGCGTTGACCCACGTGTAACCGGCCTCCAGCTCCATCACTGCCCGATGAGCAGCGGCCATATTGGCGGTCCAGATCGAGGAGCCCAGGCCGAACTGGGTGTCGTTGGCGAGCCGGAGCGCCTCGTCGAGGTCCTTCACCCTGCGCACCGGAAGAGCAGGCCCGAAGACCTCCTCAGTCCAGACCCGCGCGCCGTCCGGCACGTCCTCCAGGATGGTCGGCTCGATGAACCAACCCTTGTCGTAATCGGATCCCTTCGGCCTGCCACCGCCAAAGACCACCTTCGCCCCGCGGTCGATCGCGTCCTTGACCTGTGCTTCGACCTCGGCGCGCTGCGTCTGGCTGTGCATCGGTCCCATGCGGCTGTCCTTGTCGAGACCGTTGCCCGGCTTCAGCTTTGCGGCGCGCGCGACGAGCTTCTCCATCAGGGCGTCGTAGATGCCCTCCTGCACGTAGAGGCGTTTGGTGGACAGGCACTGCTGGCCGCAGTTGAAGAAGCGTCCGACGGAGATGGCGCGGGCCGCACCCTCCGCGTCGGCGTCGTCCAGGACGATGCACGGGTCGCTGCCCCCCAGCTCGAGCGTCACCTTCTTCAGCTGCTCGGCAGCCTTGGCCATGACACGCTTGCCGGTCGGCGTGGAGCCCGTCAGGGCGATCTTGCGGATCAGTGGGTGCTCGACGATGGCCTCGCCCGTCGCCTGTCCGAGGACCACGTTCACCACTCCCTCGGGCAGGCCTCCTTCGATCAAAGCCTCGATGCAGGCGAGCGTCGAGAGCGGCGTGCTGCTGGCGGGCTTCAGCACGACCGTGTTGCCGGCGGCGATGGCCGGCGCGACCTTGTTGGCCGCCAGGGTCAACGGGAAGTTCCAGGGCACGATGGCGCCGCACACGCCGATCGGCTTGCGGATGACAAGGCCATACGTGGTGAGGTCCGGAAGCCGGACGTACTGGCCGTGGATCTTGTCCGCTAGGTCCGCGAACCAACCGATGTTCTCGCCGAAGCGCTTGGCCTCCAGACGCGACTCGAGCAGTGTCTTGCCCTGTTCCTTGGTGAGGATGACCGCGATCTCCTCGACCTTCTTGAGCATGTGGTCGGCTGCCTTGTGGAGGATCTCGCGGCGCTGGTTGGACGGAAGCTTGGACCACGTTGCGAAAGCCTTCGCGGCCGCCTGCGCCGCCTTGTCGACATCGGCCGGGCCGCCCGACGGAACCTCGTCGACGACCTCGCCGGTGGCCGGGTTGCGGACTTCGTACGTCTTGCCGGACGCGGCCATGGTCCTGTCGCCTTCGATGATCATCGTCGCCATTCGTGGGCACCCCTCTTCGGTTATTTGGTCAGTGCTTCAATTATCGGCGTCGGCAGAACCCGGGGTTAGGAGGGCTGTGGGATGTCAGTGAGGCTGGAGAAGGAAGGCGGCGTCGGGGTGATCGTCCTGGACCGGCCACCGGCCAACAGCTACGACTACGAGTTCCTGCGTTCTTTTGCCGCCGCGATCGACGATGCGCGCGTGGATTTGGGCATCAGGTCGGCGGTCGTGGTGACGAGCGCCTCCGAGAAGTTCTTCTCCGCGGGTGCAGACGTCGGCGCTTTTGCCGCAGGCAGCCCGCGCTCGCGATTCATGACGGCCCTGATGGCCCATGAGGCGTTTCGGAAGATGGAGAACACCCCGCTCGTCTTCGTTGCCGCCATCGCCGGCCACTGCCTGGGTGGAGGCCTCGAGCTCGCCCTGGCGTGCGACTTGCGCTTCGCCGCCGAAGGCAGCTATCAGATCGGCCTGCCCGAGGTGAACCTGGGGTTGTTCCCGGGATCAGGCGGGACGCAGAGGCTGCCTCGGTTGGTGGGCCTCTCGAAGGGGCTCGACATGATCGCCAACGCCACCACCCTCAAACCGGCCGAGGCGAAGGACGCCGGCATCGTCGACCGGCTGTTCCCGGATGCGGCGGCGTGCCGCGCGGGCGCCATCGAATACGCGGCCAGGCTCGCGGCGGGACCGGGCGTGGCGATCGGCCATGCCAAGCTCGCCATCCAGCAGGGGTACGGCGGGCCGCTCGACCTGGGGCTCGCTATCGAGCGCGAGGCGATCGGCCGTGTGTTCGTGTCGGAGGACGCGGAGGAGGGCATCACGGCGTTCAAGGAGAAACGCAAACCCGAGTTCAAGGGCCGCTGAGCCCGGGCCGACGGCTGAGGCCCGGCGTGGTAGGCTGCGCGGCGCGGAAATCTCGACAGGAGGTGGCGTTCGAATGGCTGAGCTTGCAATGACCGATTCCCGGCCGTCGGCCGCCTCCGGAGCCGTCAACTAGACCCATCCTCCGCGGGCGGACCGACATCGCCCATCCGTGATTCACCGGAGGATTCGACTTGTCTGACCATGTTTCCTCCCAGCTCGCCCTCCTGGGTTGGGACAGCTACTTCGAAGAAAAGTTCAAAGCCACGGCCCGCGGAGACGAGGTGCCGGCGCGTGTCGTCGCCGACTACGGCGCGCAGTACCTGGTGCACGACGGCGTGGCCTCGCGGCGAGCCTCGGGCCGGCGCGCCGACCCGGCGGTCGGAGACTGGGTGAGGCTCGAGAACGGCCTCATCAACGGAGTCCTCGAACGGCGCACCGCCTTTTCTCGTCGCGCCGCAGGCTCCGAGACGCGAGAGCAGGTGCTTGCCGCCAACGTGGACGTGGCGATGGTCGTCGCCGCGGCGACCGACGTCAACGTCCGGCGCATCGAGCGTTACCTCACCGTCGCCTGGCAGAGCGGCGCCCTCCCCTTGGTGCTGCTCACGAAGGCGGACGTGGCGGGAGCGCCCGAAACGCTGCGCGATGAGCTCGCGGCCATTTCCATGGGCACCCCGGTCATCGTCACGAGCAGCGTGACGGGCGAAGGGGTCGAGGAGATCACCCGCAGCCTCCTCCCGGCTCGAACCGGCGTCCTGCTGGGCCCGTCGGGCGCGGGCAAGTCGACGCTGATCAACCGGATCGTCGGGTCAGACCTCATGCGCACCCGCTCGATCCACCGCTCGGGCGAGGGCCGCCACATGACCAGCCACCGCCAGCTGGTGCAGCTGCCTGGAGGGGGCATGATCATCGACACGCCGGGGCTGCGCGAGGCCCAGCTCTGGGAGGGCGAGGATGCGCTGGAGGGCCTGTTCGAGGACATCGAACAGCTGGCCCTGAAATGCCGTTTTCCCGACTGTGCCCACGTCTCCGAGCCCGGGTGCGCGGTCAAGGCCGCGCTCGATACAGGGTCGCTCGATGCCGGTCGGCTTCGGAGCTACCGCAAGCTGAAGCGCGAGCTGCAGGCAATCGCCGCCCGCAGCGACGCTCGCCTACGTCAGGACGAGCGTCGCAAATGGAAACAGATCGCGGTCGCGAACAAAGCGCGCGACCGCTACTTGCGGTGAATTCCGTTCCAGAACGGGATGTGTCCCTTGGAGATTCGGTCGATGGCCTTGTCCGCCTGTGCCTGGGTGATGACTTTGTGTTCGACCAGCGTCTCGAGGCGCGGTCTCACGCTGGCGACGAGCCTGGTCTCGAACTGCTCCTCGGTCATGCCCTTGTCCCTGGCCAGGTCCGACACCTTCTGGCCGCTGCGAAGGTCCTGGCGCAAAGTCTTGGGAGCGATGCCCAGCACGTCCGCCTCCGACTCGAACACTGCCCGGAACATGGCGCGGCGGTCGGCGCGCGGATCGGACGGCGGCTGGGTCGAGCCGGCCGATGGAGTGGGCTTAGGGGACGGGCTGGCG
The DNA here is from genome assembly GCA_035468355.1 of Candidatus Dormiibacterota bacterium. Taxonomy (GTDB): domain Bacteria; phylum Chloroflexota; class Dormibacteria; order Dormibacterales; family Dormibacteraceae; genus DATKSS01. The sequence goes on along the minus strand of DATITA010000169.1, from coordinate 16,546 downwards.
GCCTGCGCCAGCCCTCCGGCGAGGCCGAGGCTCAAAAGGGCTGCGGCGCCGGCCGCGCCCGCGATCTTGACGGCGACTGCTGCAAACGGGGTCATCATCCTCACCTCAAACTTGGTTTTGACCTGTTCAGGTCTTGACCCAGCATGTGGCGGCGATGTCAGAGGGTCGTTGCGACCCCGTCAGTCTTTTGTAACGGTCCAGAAGCCTTGCGGGTCGAAGTGCCGGATCGCGGCGAGCTCGGATGAGGTCGGCGCCGGCGTTTCGCTCACGTCCTCCGCGACCTTCAAGTCCCAACCCGTCTCGGCGCGGACGGCGTCGACGCTGTGTCCCGGATGGACCGAAGCCAGCATCGCCTCTCCGCCCTGCTCCGGGAAGCGAAGCACGCACAGCGTCGTGATGATGGCGACCGGACCTCCACCGAGCAGGCCGTTGCGCTTCCGCCAACCGGGGGTTCCGTCCCCGTGGCCGGGCGAAGTGACAAAAGACACGCGCTCGACCAGACGCCTTTTTTCGTGGCTCATCAGCGTGACCCACCTGCGGCTCAGGATCGCTATGTCGGCGCCCCCGCCGCTTCCCGGAAGCTTGACGGTGGGCCGTCGCGGCGAGCCGACGTAAGAGGTGTTCAGGTTCCCGAACCGGTCCACCTCCGCCCCGCCGATGAACCCGAGGTCGACGCGCCCCTGCGCCATGAGCGCCATGACGTTGGACATGCGCGTGGCCCAGAGCGCGTCGACAACGTTGGGCGGATCGCCCATGGTGCCGAGAAACGATGACGCGGGTTGGTCCCGCATGAGCCCCACCTCGAAGAGCCCCCGGGCCGTTGGCGCGTGCGCATTGCGCGCGACGGCATAGGCCAGGATCGGGAGCCTCATGCCGACAAAGACGAGGTCGCCGTCGCGGATCTCGCGAGAGGCCACCGCGACCATCATCTCCTGCGGCGTGTAGCTATTCGTCACCGTAGTCCGCGGGAACCGATGGCCGGTGGTTGGTGATGCGCAGCGCGTTCGCATCGATCCTGGTCATGTAGGTCGACCGGTCGGCGACGTCGAGGACCCACGTCTTGAGCCACGACTCGAAGCCGGGCGCCGACCGCGACTGCTGGGCGTAATCCCGGTAGAACGAATGGTCGCGCTTGAAGTGGCCCTGCACCGGGGATGGGTGAGCGCCTCCGGGCTCGTGCACGACTGCCACCACCTTGGTCTCGGGGAAAAGGACGCGGTTCGGGTCGCTCAGCACGACCTCGGACGCGACCAGCTCTTCGCAGCTGATGATCACCGCATCGGCGGCCAGCCCCGCCTCCTCGGTGACGCCTAGGGGTCCCCACGCGTGCGCTCTCCCGTCCGCGTCGGCCCGCTGGACGTGGACGATCGCCACGTCCGGATGCACTGCATCGACCTCGACGACGTCGCCGGCATGCCGAAGTCCCGGGTTGGTGGTGAGGACGTCGCTGCCGACAAGGGTCCGAGTGGGCAGGCTCGGCACGTTCCACGCGGCGGCCCACAGCGCCAGGGCGATCGAAAAGTTGGTGTGATCGCGCACCTCGATGTCGCGAGGCATGCCCTGCTCGCACGCCCGCCGGTAGCAGTGCCCGAGACCTTCGGACACGTTCCCGACCCACGCGGCGGTCACCCGGCGCACGCATCCCGCACCGATGAGCTGGTCGAACAGCGCGTCCGAGATGGGGCCGACGAGCTCGAGGTCGCGACGGCCCAGGCGGATCATCTCGTGGCCGGCGGCAAACGGGATCAGCGGCTCGAGGGCCGTCCCGATCGCGACGGTCGAGCCGTCCGGCACGAACTGGCGGACAGCCTCCGCCATCGTCATCAGCTTGCCGGCCATGGCGACCCGCGCTCTACCGGCCGAGAGATTCCATGTAGCCGCGATAGTTGCGCTCGAGCTCGGTCATCGAGTCTCCTCCGAACTTTTCGAGGAAGGCGTCGGCCAGGGTGAGCGCCACCATGGCCTCGCCGATCACGCCCGCGGCCGGCACCACGCACACGTCGCTCCGCTCGTAGTGGGCCTCCACCTTCTCTTTCGTCTTCAGGTCGATCGAGCGCATCGGCTTCTTCATGGTCGAGATCGGCTTGATCGCGACCCGCAGGTCGATCGGCTCGCCGTTGCTCATTCCGCCGGTCAGGCCGCCGGCGCGGTTGGTCAGGTGGTGAAAGCGGCCGCTCGTGTACTCGATCTCGTCGTGGAACTCCGACCCGCGACGAGCCACCCCGTCGAATCCGGCGCCGAACTCCACCGCCTTGATCGCGTTGATCGACAGCACCGCCTGCGCCAGCCGGCCGTCGAGCTTGCGATCCCAGTGAACGTAGCTCCCGAGCCCGGCAGGCACACCACGGGCGATGATCCGGAACGTCCCGCCGAGCGTGTCCCCCAGCTCGCTGACCTCATCGATCAGGGCGACCATCCGAGCGGATGCAGTGGGGTCTGGGCAGCGCACGGGCGACGATTCGATCTGCTCGACGGTCACACGGTCCACGTCGCAGCCCTCGTAGCCAATGTCGACGGTGCCGATCGACTGGGTGAAGCTGAAGATGCTCACGCCGAAATGGCCAAGCAGCTTGCGAGCCACTCCGCCCGCGGCGACGCGGGTGGCCGTCTCGCGCGCCGACGAGCGTTCGAGCACGTTGCGGATGTCCTCGTGCCCGTACTTCAGGGCGCCGGCGAGGTCGGCATGACCCGGTCGAAGCCTGGTCACCGGCTTGGGGGCGAAACCTTCCTTCGAGACTGACATCTCGGCCGTCCAGTTCGCATGGTCCTTGTTCTCGAGCACCAAAGTCACGGGGCTGCCGATGGTGACGCCGCCGCGCACGCCGCTGGCGATGCGCGCCACGTCGGTCTCGATCTTCTGACGGCCACCTCGCCCGTGGCCGCGCTGGCGCCTCGCCAGGTCTCGCCTCAGGTCCTCTTCCGAGAATTCGAGGCCCGCGGGCAATCCCTCGATCACGACCGTGAGCTGCGGACCGTGCGACTCTCCGGCCGTCAACCACCTGAGCATCAGGCGATGATAGAGCCCGGTGCCAGGAGCCCTCGAGGTGGCGATGGTGGACGTCGGCGGCACGCTGTGGCCGAACTCGTGGCCTTTTCGCGAGACGGACGCAGAAGGCCGCCGGCTGAGGATCGCGGCTGCCATGCCCCATCTGACACCCTCCGCGGTCGACTCGCTGGTCGCCGACCTCGTCAGCAGCAGCCGGCCCGGAGACGAGGCGCGGAGCCTGACCACCGAGGCCCGGATGTCCGTGGCCGCCGACGTGCTGATCGAGGGCTCGCTGGCACGGCAGGGCCTCCCCGTCGACGCTGCCACCGTCAACCGTATCCGGCGCGCCATGGCCCTTCCGGTGGCCGACCGCATGAAGCCGCTCCCAGGAGCGATCGAGCTCCTTCGAGCCATCCACGAGCTCGGCATGCGCACCGTCATAGCCAGCAACACCTACTGGCGAGATGCGGACAGCTATTGGGACGACTTCAGGCTCCTGGGCATGGCCGAGCACATAGACGAGGTGGTGACATCGGTTGACGCGGGCCACCTCAAACCTCACCCCGCGGTGTTCGAGATGGCGATGCTCTGGAGCCGCGCGCCGGCCGATCGCTGCGTGGTGATCGGCAATCGTGAGGAGAACGACATCGAGCCGGCCCTGGCGCTCGGCATGTGGACGATCCTGGTCCACCCAGACGACCCGCCTCCCGTGACGACCCGCGCCCACGCCGTCGCGCCGGACTTGTGGGTCTGCGCGAAAGCTCTGAAAGCTATGCTCGAAACCGCATGAAGGGCGAGATGACCCGAGACGTCGAGCGCGTGGTCATCGCCCTGGACGTCAACGGCGAGCGCTCCGAGCTCCTCGTACCGGTGCACAAGACGCTGCTCGAGATCCTGCGCGAGGACATGCAGCTCACCGGAACCAAGCACGGTTGCGAGCTCGGGGAATGTGGGACCTGCGCGGTGCTGGTCGACGGCCGGCCCGAGCTGAGCTGCCTGCTCCTGCCGGTTCAGCTCGAGGGCCGCGCGATCACCACGATCGAGGGGATGGCGCGGGGCTCTGAGCTGCATCCGCTCCAACAGGCCTTCGCCGAGCTGGGTGCGGCGCAGTGCGGCTACTGCACGCCGGGCATCCTGTTGTCGGCGAAGTCGCTCCTCGAATCCAACGCCCGCCCTTCGCGCGACGAGATCCGCGAAGCGCTCGCCGGCAACCTCTGCCGGTGCACCGGTTACGCCAAGATCCTGGATGCGATCGAGCTGGCGGCGGACCGCATGGGATGAACGACTTCTCCGTGGTTGGAAAGCCGCTGCCGAAGGTCGACGCGGCCGCCAAGGTCACCGGCCGAGCGATCTACGCGGACGACATGCTTCTGCCGCGCACTCTTCACTGCCGCGTCCTGCGAAGCCCGCACCCGCACGCGCGCATCCTCGCCGTCGACACCTCCGCCGCGAGGCGCATGCCGGGGGTGCAGGCCGTGATCACGGGGCACGACCTGCCCGTGAAGTTCGGGATCCTCCCGGTAACCCAGGACGAGCGGGCGCTCGAGCACGAAAAGGTGCGCTACGTCGGCGACCCGATCGCCGCCGTCGCCGCGATCGACGAGGAGACCGCCGCCGCGGCTTGTGACGCCATCTCGGTGGACTACGAGGTCCTCGAGCCTGTGATGTCCATCGAGGATGCGCTGACCGCGCCGAAGGGTGAGCGAATCCAGGATTACGGCGGACCCAACAACATCCACAAGCTCGTGGCGCTCGAGTTCGGCGAGGTTGAAGAGGGTTTTGCTCGGGCCGACCACGTGCGGGAGGACGTCTTCTTCTTCCAGGGCAACACCCACCTTCCCATGGAGCAGCACAGCGCCATCGCGACGTACGTCGACGGCAAGGTCACGCTGTGGTCGTCGACGCAGGTCGTGCACTACGTGCACCGAGCGCTGTCCAAGGTGCTCGAGCTTCCGATGAACCGCATCCGGGTCATCGGCGCCTCCCACGGGGGCGGGTTTGGCGGCAAGACGGATCCGTTCGCGCACGAGATCATCGTCTGCAAGCTCGCGATGCTGACCGGTCGGCCGGTCAAGTGCACCCTGACGCGCGAGGAGGTCTTCTATGCCCACCGGGGCCGCCACCCCGTCCTGATGTGGGTCCGTACCGGCGCCACCAGGGACGGCCGCATCACCGCGATGCATTTCCGCACGGCGCTCGACGGCGGCGCATACGGGTCGTATGGAGTGGCGTCCACCTTTTACACCGGCGCGCTGCAGACCGTGACGTACGACATCCCCGCGTACCGCTTCGAGGGTTGCCGGGTGTTCACCAACAAGCCCCCTTGCGGTCCCAAGCGCGGCCACGGAACGCCACAGCCTCGCTTCGCCCTCGAGGTGCACCTCGAAAAGATCGCCCACGACCTCGGCCTCGACCCGGCGGTGATGAAGCGGAGCAACTTCATCAAACCGATGACTCGTTCCGTCAACTGGCTGCGCATCACATCGTGTGGGCTGGACGAGTGCGCGGAGCGGGTTATCGCGGCCTCCGGTTATCGCCATCGGACGAGGCGCCCAGGCCATGGAATGGGGTTCGCCATCTCGAGCTATCTGTCCGGGGCAGGCACGGCCATCTACTGGAACGACATGCCGCACTCCGAGGTGCAGATCAAGGTCGACCGTGGAGGAGTCACGGTCTACTGCGGCGCAATGGACATCGGCCAGGGGTCTGACTCTGTGCTCGCGACGATCGTCGCCGAAGAGCTCGGTCTGCAGCCGGCCGACATCAGGCTGGTCACCGCCGACACCGATACCACGCCGATCGACCTCGGCTCGTATTCGTCGCGCGTCACTTTCATGGCGGGCAACGCGGCCATCCAGGCGGCGACGAAGATGCGCGCCCTGCTGGTCGAAGCTGCCGGCTCGAAGATGGGCTGTGATGCCTCGGAGGTGGCTGTCCGCGCCGGTCGCATCGGTGATTTCAGCTTCGAGGAGGCCAGCATGCTCGCCGAGGCCCGCTTCGGAACGCTGACCAGCGCCGGCAGCTACAAGCCTCCGAAGATCGCCGGGCCGTACAAAGGCGCCGGCGTCGGGCCGAGCCCCGCCTATAGCTACTCCGCCTGCGTGGTCGAGCTCGAGGCGGACGCGCGCAGCGGCCTCATCGACGTCAAAAAGATCTGGATCGCCCACGACGTCGGGCGAGCCATCAACCCATTGCTCGTCGAGGGCCAGATCGAAGGCAGCGTGTACATGGGCCTCGGCGAGGCGCTGATGGAAGAGCAGGCGTTTCGCAAAGGCCTGCACAAGTGGCCCTCGATGCTGGAATACAAGTCGCTCACGTTCCTCGACATGCCAGAAGTCGAAACCTTCATCGTGGAAACGGTCGACCCCGAAGGCCCGTATGGCGCCAAGGAGGCAGGCCAGGGTCCGCTGCTGCCCGTCCCCCCTGCACTGAGCGCAGCTGTCTACGACGCCCTTGGTGTATGGATCGACGAAGTGCCCGTGACGCCCGAGAAGATCGTCGAGGCGCTGCGGCGAAAAGAGAAGGGCGAGCCCGCGCGATTTGGGCCCGCGCGCTTCCCGGCCATCCCCTTCCCGCCCGTCATCAAAGTCGAACCGCCCCCCAAGGACCTTGACCGTGCTTCGACTGCCGCGATTTAAATACCTGCGGCCGAAGAGCGCGCGTGAGGCATCGGCCATGGCCGCGGACCTCGGCGCGCGAGCGATGTTCGTCGCAGGGGGCACCGACCTGTTCCCGAAGCTCAAGCGGCGTCAATTCGACATCGAAACGCTGATCGGATTGGGCTTTCTGTCGCGCGAGATCCGTGACTCACCGGGCGAATGCATCGTCGGGGCCGGCGTGACGCTGGCGTCGGCTGCTCGAGACCGACACCTGGTGGCGGGTTTCGCGGGCTATGCGGAGGCCGCTGAACAAGTGTCCTCTCCACCGCTTCGAAATGCCGGCACGGTGGGCGGCAACCTGTGCGTGGACACACGCTGCAACTACTACGACATGACTTATGAGTGGAGGAAGGCTGCTGGGTTCTGCATGAAGAAGGACGGTGTCATCTGCCTCGTCGCGCCGAGCAGCCCCCGATGCTGGGCTGTTTCCTCTTCCGACACAGCGCCGATGGCGATCGCCCTCGATGGCATGGTCACGCTCACCGGGCCGGACGGCGAACGTGAGATCGCGGTCGATCTGCTGTATCAAGACGACGGGATGGCTTACCTGGCCAAGCAGCCCCACGAGGTCTTGACCGGGCTGCGGCTGCGAGCGGCGCCCGGCACCCGCAGCGCTTACGTGAAGCTGCGGCGGCGCGCATCGATCGATTTTCCCATCGCGGGCGCGGCTGTCGCCTTACAACTGGATGGCGAGACGGTCAGCGCATGCAGAATCGTGCTTTCGGCGGTAGCCTCTCACCCGCTCGCGGCACGTGCTGCTGAAGAGTTTCTGAAGGGAAAGCGAGTCGACACCGACACGATCCGCGAAACTGCTGAAATCGCCGCCAAGCCTGCCAAGCCGCTCGACAACGCCGATCTCAGCCATTTCTGGCGAAAGCGGATGGTCAGGGTCGTGGTAGAGCAGGCACTCGCACGCGCAGCGACCAAAGACGATGGCTCGGCGGTTAGTCTTTTAGGTTGAGACCCAGAATGAAACAGATATCCACGGCGCAATCAGGGCAGGGCATGGTCGAGTACGCGCTCATCCTGGCCCTCGTCGCGCTCATCGTGATCGTCGCTCTGATCGCCACCGGAAGCCAGCTCGTCAACACCTTCTCGAACATCACGGCGACGATGTGCAACTACCACGTCGGCTGCTGATCACGCCGGCACGCCTGGTCCCCTCGCGCGCAACGCCTGGTCTGATCTCTTGATGTCTATCCGGCGGCGCGAGTCCGGCCAGGGCATGGTCGAGTTCGCCCTGATCCTGGCCCTAGTCGCCCTCATCGTGATCGTGGCGCTGATCGCGACCGGCAGCCAGGTCAAGAATCTCTACTCGGACATCGTCGTGACGATGTGCACGTATCACGCGGGGTGTTGAGCACAAGAGGGAACCCCCGGGTTCCCTCTTGTCGGGGCCCTCAACGGCCGCACCTTCGCCCCGACTCCCTGGTCCGCTGACCCGGCCGGATTCGGGCCCCTGAACTCCTTCCGGAGAGGAAGGGATTGCCCAAATTGGCAACTCCCCACGAAGCCTGGAGGCTAAGAAAACAAAGTCGCGGCTGGGCGCAGCCCAGCCGCCCCCGCCACGCTAGCTCCTGAACACGAGGGACCTTTCCAGGTTCCCTCTTGTTGGAGCCCTCAACGGCCGCACCTTCTCCCTCGACTCCCTGGTCCGCTGACCGGCCGGATTCGGGCCCCTGAACTCCTTGCGGGATCAGGGGTTGGGCGTCGACGTGGAGGCGGCGGTCGCGGCGCGTTCGGCGTTGGCGCGCACGAGGTCGAAGTCCCGCCGGGCCAGGGCTTCGGGCGGGAAGAGGGCTCCGGTCAACCCGATCGCCTTGACCCCAAGCCGAAGGTAAGCGCCGATGTCCGAGATCTGCACGCCACCCGACACCCAGAATGGCACCCCACCCATGGGCCCATTGAGGGCCTCGATGTAGGCCGGACCGCCGACGGGCCCGGCCGGGAACACCTTGACCATGGCGGCGCCGGCCAGGCGCGCCTGGTAGATCTCGGTGGGGGTCAGGGCGCCCAGGACGCACAGGATGTCTTCCCGCCGGCAGGCTTCGGCGACCTCTGGCAGGACGACGGGCGTGACGACGAACGAGGCGCCGGCCTCCTTGGCCTCGGTCACGGCGCCCGGATCCCACACGGTGCCGACGCCCACCGGGTATCGCCCCCCGGTGGTGGCGATCAGGCCGCGGATCAGCTCGAAGCACGAGGGGACCGTCTTGGTGATCTCGATCGTTCGCACTCCCCCCTCGACGGCCGCCAGGCATGCCTGGAAGCCGGCGTCTGCGTTCTCGGTGCGCAGCACCCCGCACAGGCGGTTGGGGAAGACCTCAGCGATGCTAAGCACGGCGGCTGGAATTATCCCTTGAACGGGTCGCCGACCCCACGAGGTTCCCGCCCTACGTACACTGGTACATACGTATGACCGGGGCCACCGCGACTGAGAGCACGCGAGACCAGATCATCCACGCCGCGGCGGAGTCGCTCCTGGAAAACGGCTACTCCGGGACGAGTGTGAGGGCGATCGCCACGAAGGCCGGGGTTGCCATCGGCAACCTGCAGTACTGGTTTCCCACCAAGTCAGAGCTCCTGGTCGAGGCGTGGCGCTACCTGACCGCCCGCTCGGTCGAGGAGCTGCGGCGCACGCTGAACCAGCTCACCGACCCGCTGGAGGTCCTCGAGGTCGGAGTGGAGTCGCTGTGGGACTCGCTTCGTCGGCTGGGCGACGTCCAGCTGGCGGCGTTCGACCTCCTGGTGCAGGCCCCACGAACAGAACGGCTCCGGGCCTACCTGCCCGAGCTCTTCACCCGGTACCGCGAGGTGATCCAGGAGCAGCTCGACCGCCTCGAGGAGGACGGCCGCGTCCGCCTCACAGTGCCTCGCGAAGTCCTCGTGCCGCTCGTCCTCAACACGGTGCTTGGGTTCGGTCTGTACTACGTGGTCACGCGCGACGACGAGTCCTGCCTGCGGGCCCTTTCAGCGTTCAGCCAGCTGGCGGCCACCCTGGTCGAGGCGGTGCCATGAGCACGCAGGTCATCGACCGGGAGCTGGAGCGCCTGGAGGGGCTGTGGGCCGACGGGCTCGGCGACGCCTATCGGGCCTACCTCGGTGCGGTCGGAGGCTACGACCCGGTGGCGCAGCAGAAGCTTGCGCTCGCCGCGGCCCTGGTCGAAGTCGGCGTGAGGCTCCAGAGCCTGGGCGGCCTCGCCGCTCCGCCGCCGACCCTTTTGATGGGCGACCTGTGCCTCGCACGCTCATCGCGGCTGCTCGCCGATGCCGCGCCCCAGCAGGTCCAGATCGCGTTCGCATCGGCGATCGAGGTTCTCGCATCGGCTGCAGCCGCCGGCGAGGCGGCGCCGGTCGCCCGCGAGATGCTCCTTCAGGCCCTAGAGTCGGGACGATGACCGGCCGGCGGATCCGCTTCGAGTCGAGCCAGGCAACCCAGTTCATCGACATCACGAGCCGCCTGCGTGAAGAGGTCCAGCGAGCCGGCCTGAGGGATGGTCGAATCCACATCCAGTCGCTGCACACGACCGTCGGGCTTGCCGTCAACGAGAATGAGCCGCTTCTGCTCCGCGACTTCGAGACGATGCTCGAGCGTGTCGCGCCGCTGGGCGCCGGCTACGAGCACGACGACTTCGCCCGACGGATCGACATTGCGGTCGACGAGCCGGTGAACGGCCATGCCCACTGCCGGCAGATGCTCCTGACAGCGTTCGCCACGCTGCTCGTCGAGCATGGTGAGCTGGTCCTCGGACGCTGGCAGTCGGTGTTCGCGGTCGAGCTCGACGGTCCACGCCACCGGCAGCTGGCGCTCCAGCTGGAAGGGGAGTTCGCTGAGACGCGGTCGCGCCATCGACAGCAGGGGTCGGAGACCCTCGTCGAGCTCGAGCTGCTTCGGCAGCTGATGGTCGATCCCGAGCCCGTGGCGGCGCCCATGCGCCGGCTCGTCGAAGCGGGAGGCAAACGCCTGCGCCCGCGGCTAGTGCAGTTGACCGCTGGGATCGGGCCGCGCCAGGATGCGCTCCGGGCCGCCGGGCTTGCGGCAGCCGTAGAGCTTCTGCACAATGCGACCCTCATTCACGACGACTACGTGGACGAGAGCTCGCACCGCCGCGGCCGGCCGACGGTGGCAGCCGCCGAAGGGCCTGAGCGTGCGATCGCGGTCGGCGACTACTACTTCGCCAAGGCGACACGGCTGATCGCCGAGATCGGCAACCGCAAGGTCACTTCCATCATCGCCGAGGCCCTCGAGGCCATTTGCGCCTCCCAGATCGACGACGTGGCCCTGCGCGGCGCGTATCCCGGCGACCACGATTCTTATCTGCAGGTGGTGCGCGGCAAGACGGCCGCTCTGTTCGCCGCCGCCTGCGCCTCGGGCGCTCAGCTTTCGGAGGCCCGGCCCGAGGTGGTCGAGGCGCTGCGGCGCTACGGCGATCTGGTCGGAGTCGCATTCCAGATGGCCGACGACATGGTCGACTTCAGCCCCAGCTCTGGCAAACCGGTCGGCCTCGACATCCGCCAGCGCGTGGTCTCCCTTCCTCTTATTTATGCGGCGGAGGACCGGATGGTTGGGCCCGAGGTGCGCCGGCTGCTCGCCGGATCGCTCGGTGACGATGAGGTCGCTCGGGTGGCCGAGCTCGTCACATCAAGCGATGCGCTGCGCAGGGTCCGCCAGGAGGCCGAATCGCTGGTCGACGATGCGATCAACGAGCTCGAGACGGTGGAGCTGGACGGCTTGCGCCCGACGCTGATCAGCCTGGCCCGCTCCGCGGTGGACCGAATCTCCTAGGTCACCAGCTCGTAGGTTGCCGCGACCGTCACCGTGATGGTCGTCTGGCCTGGCTGAATCGGGACACCCCCGCCGGCACCACCTTTGCCGCACCCTCCCTGGCACACCTGGGCAGGAGCCGCGGCGATGATCTCTGACACCGCGAGCAGACCTCCAACGTGGTGACCGGTCAGGCCGGCCCAGTCCTTCGCGCGGGCGGTCGCGTCGCTCATGGCGGCCGCGCGAGCAGACTTGTTCATGCCTGTGGGGTCGGACACCGACAGGCTGATGCCGTTCATCTGGAGGTCATTGCCAACAGCATCGATGGCGGCCTCCATGATCGGGGTCACGTTGGACACGTGATGGACGTTGATCGTGAGCGAGTTGGAGGAGGTGTATCCGGTGACCGTCTGCGGGCAGCAGTTGGTCTGCTGGTAGATGGAGATTGAAGCGGTCTGGATGTCCTTGTCCTGGACGCCTTGGCCGCGAATCGCTGACAGTAGGTGGTTCATGTCTGCGGTCGCCTGGCTGACCGCGTCCCGAACGCTCGGCCGGGTAGCCGAAACGCCAAGGTCGAGCTCCGCGGCATCAGGGACGGCGGAAGCGGTGCCCACGCCGACCACGGTGATGGTGTTGGAGGTGGAAGACGCTGCCAGCGACAGCACCTGTTTCGGAGGCGCGCCCGTCGAAGGTGTGGGTGAATGGACCACAGTCGCGGTCATCACAGCCGCGGCAACGGCTATCGAGAGACCGGCGAGGAGCAGGACCCGGGTGTGAACCGACATCATCTTGATGCCCTCCCTAACCGCTATTGGCTTCCCCGCAGGTAAAACTCGCCGGCGCCTCTAACCGTTACGAGTGGCGGCCGGTCAGGATGCCGACGGTGCCAAGGGACAACCCGACGTACCGCACATCCGACCACCCCGCGGTCATCGCCATGTCGCCGAGCTCGCCCGGCGTTCGATACGAATCCACCGTGTCGCTGAGGTACCGATAGGCCTTCGGCTGGCCCGACAGCGCGCCGCCGACCACGGGCAGCACCGTGCGCAGGTACAGGCGATAAGCCGACCCGATCACGCCTCGCGGAGGCCGGACGAACTCGAGCACCACCGCGCTGCCCCCGACTCTGACGACGCGGAGCATTTCGCGCAGGCCGCGCACCGGGTCCGCGAGGTTGCGCAGCCCGAAGGCGATGGTGCTCGCGTCGAAGCTGCCGTCGTCAAACGGAAGGTTGAGGGCGTCCCCTTCCAGGAACTCGAGCCCGGGATGATCGCGGCGCGCTACCTCCAGCATCTGGGCGCTGAAGTCGAGGCCCATGACCCGTCCACGCGGCCCCGCCGCGCTGGCCAGCTCCGCGGTCAGCTTGCCCGAGCCGCATGCAATGTCCAGCGCCGACCCGCCATCTGCGATGCCGGTCGCGCGTGCCGCGCGCCTGCGCCAGCCGGCGTCCGTCCCGGCCGAGAGCACGGTGTTGACCCGGTCGTAACGCCGCGCAATGCGGTCGAACATCGATCGCACGGCTTCCGGATCCCGTTCGCCGATTTGAGTCAGACCCTCTGCCAGATCGAGGCGATGCCCTGGCCGACTCCGATGCACATGGTCGCCAGCCCGTACTCCACATCGCGGTGCGCCATCTCCCGCACGAGCGTGCCGACCAGGCGCGCGCCGCTGCTGCCGAGGGGATGTCCCAGTGCGATGGCGCCTCCGTTGACGTTGACCCTGTCTTCGTCGAGGCCCAGGAGGCGAACACACGCCAGCGACTGGGACGCGAACGCTTCGTTCAGCTCGACCACGCCGATGTCCGCCGGCTTCAGACCCGCCTTCTCCAGCGCCTTCAACGACGCCGGTACCGGGCCGATCCCCATGTAGTCGGGGTGAACGCCTCCGGGGGCGGCCGAAACGAGCCGGGCCAGCGGCTTCAAGCCCCGCTTGCGGGCCGCCGAATCCGACATGAGGATGAGCGCTGAAGCACCGTCGTTGAGCGGCGATGAGTTGCCGGCGGTGACCGAGCCGTCTTTCGCGAACGCCGGCCTCAGCTTGGCGAGCGCTTCCATCGAGGTGTCCTGCCGCGGTCCTTCGTCGGCGGTCAGGCGCAGCGGATCACCTTTTCGTTGCGGCACGTCGATCGGGTTGATCTCCTCGGCCAGCCGGCCCGATCGCTGGGCGGCCACCGCGCGCTGGTGGCTGCGCAGCGCGAAAGCGTCCTGGTCTTCGCGCGAGATCTCGTATTTCTGCGCCACGCGCTCGGCGGTCTCCCCCATCTGGAGAGTGCCGTACATCTCGCTCATCTTAGGGTTCACCAGCCGCCATCCGATCGCCGTGTCGTAGGCGGTCTGGGGCCCGCGCGGGTAACCGGTGTCCGGCTTAGGCATCACCCATGGGGCTCGGGTCATGCTCTCAACCCCACCCGCGATGACAACCTCGGCGCCGCCGGCCTGGATCTCGCGCGCGGCTGCGATCGTCGCCTGCATGCCCGATCCGCACAGCCGGTTCACGGTCTGACCCGGGACCTCGACCGGAAATCCCGCCAGCAGAAGGCCCATCCGGGCCACGTTGCGGTTGTCCTCCCCCGCCTGGTTGGCGCACCCCATGATCACGTCCTCGACCTCGGACGGCTTGACGCCGGCGCGCTGGCACACCTCTTTGAGCACAATCGCCGCCAGGTCGTCTGGACGCATGTCCTTGAGCTGGCCTCCGTAACGGCCCATCGGCGTCCTGGTCGTGGCCACGACCACGGCGTCGGTCATCGGGGAAACCTCACCGCTAGAAGGGAGGTGGGCGGCGTGTCCGCCGGGCGGGCACGCTCATTTCCGGGAAGCCCGCTTGGCCAGGAAGGCCTGCACGCCCTCGGCGAACTCCGGGCTGCCGGCCTGCCCTTCCTGCAGGTACGACTCGAACTCGAGCGCGTCCTCGTAGTTCGACTCGAGCGCGTGGTTGACGGCCCGCTTGGCCGCCGCCATCGCCTGCCTGGGCTGGGAGACGAGATGCTGGGCAAGCTCGCGCACCTCGCCCTCAAGGCGGTCCGCGGGCACCAGCCGGTTGATCACGCCAAGTCGGTGCGCGTCGACCGCCTGGAGAGGCTTGCCGCTGAAGAACATCTCGTAAGCCACCCCGGTGCCGGCCAGCCTCGGGAGCAGCCAGCTCACGCCACCGTCGGGGGCGAGCCCGATGTTCACGAAAGCCTCGAGGATGTACGCCTCGGGGACCGCGATGCGGATGTCGCAGGCGAGCGCATAGCTGGCGCCGATCCCGACCGCGGGACCGTTCATCGCGGCGATGACCGGTTTGGGCATCGTGCGCAGACGGCTGAGCATCGGCATGTACTCGTTGCGCAGGACGTTGCCGACGTCCTCGGGCGTCCGCATCCCCCCGCCGCCTACCATCTCCGTCACGTCTGCGCCGGAGCAGAACGCGCGCCCCGACCCGGTGAGCACGACCACGCGGACCGTCTCGTCGCGCTCGGCTTGCTTGATCGCATCTCCGAGCTGCTTGCGCGTGATGGCGCCGATCGCGTTCATCTTCTCGGGCCGGTTGAGGCGGATCCAGCCGACTCCACCGTCGACCTCGACCTTGACGTGCTGCTCGACCTCAGTTGCCATCTCTCACCGTCACCGTCCTTTGAACACGCCTTTGCGCTTTTCGAGAAACGCGTGCATGCCTTCTTTCTGGTCTTCGGTCGAGAACAGAAAGTAGAAGCTCTTGCGCTCGGCGGCGAGGCCCTCGGCCAGGGGGGACTCGAAAGCCTTGAGGACCGCCTCTTTGGCCATTCGCAGCGCCAGGGGCGGTTTCTCTGCGAGCTGGCGGGCCATGCGCTTGGCGAGCTCGACCGTCATCTCGGCAGGTACCACCTTGTTGACCAGCCCGAGCTCATAGGCGCGACGGGCGGAGATCGGTGCGCCGGACAACATCGCCTCCATCGCCGCGTACTTGCCGGCGGTCCGCGGCCAGCGCTGTGTTCCGCCGGCCCCAGGGATGATCCCGAGGTTCACCTCCGGCTGGCCGAGACGGGCCGTGTCGCCGGCGATGATCAAGTCGCACATCAAGGCGAGCTCGCAGCCGCCGCCAAGGGCATAACCGTTGACCGCCGCCACCAGGGGCTTGCTAAAGGCCGCTATGCCCGCCCAGCGCCCGGTCTCGTCTCGGCGCAGCTGGTCGACCGCGCTGCGGTCGGCCATGTCGCCGATGTCAGCCCCGGCGGCGAAGACCCGCGGGCCGCCGGTTAGCACCACCGCCCGCACCGTCTCGTCCCCGTCCAGCTCGCCCAGCGCGACGTTGACCTCTCGGATCAGGTCTGGGCTCAACGCGTTCAGGACCTTCGGCCGGTCGAGCGTGACGGTCGCGATCGGGGGCTCGATCTCGACCTGGATGTGCTCGTAATCCATCGCGGCTATCATCGACCAAATGGGTTCCGGGCCGCTAAGAGACTCATTTGGGAGAGTCGCGGACGACCTCAGGATCTCCATCACCGACCGCTGCAACTTCCGCTGCATCTACTGCATGCCGGCGGAGGGCTTGAAATGGCTGAAGCGCGACGACATCCTGCGGTTCGAGGAGATCGTGCGCCTAGCGCGCATTTTCGTCGACCGCTACGGCGTGAGGACCGTGCGGATCACCGGCGGCGAACCCCTGGTGCGCGTCAAGGTCGAAGAGCTGATCGGGATGATCAACGAGCTCGACCCGACTCTCGACATCACGATGACGACCAACGGCGTGCTGCTGCGCGACAAGGCGCAAGCGTTGAAAGAAGCCGGGCTGAAGCGCATCAACATCTCGCTGGACACGCTGAACATGGAGCGCTTCCACGAGATCGCGCGCAGCGACCAGTTCAAGCGCACGAGGGACGGCATCGAGGCTGCCAGGGAGGCGGGCCTGTGGCCGATCAAGCTGACCATGGTCGTGATGAAGGGCCACACCGACGCCGAAGTCGTCGACTTCGCCCGACTCGCGCGGGACAAAGGCTACGACGTGCGGTTCATCGAGTTCATGCCGCTCGACGGCGACAACATCTGGACCAATGAGCAGGTCGTACCAAGCCTGCGCATACAGGAGCAGATCGAGGATCTGTTCCCCTTGGCCCCCGTCAACGACCCGAGGCCGGGCCCCGCGACCAAGTTCAAGTTCGCCGATGGCGCGCCG